>JAIOPU010000051.1 GCA_021413725.1 Armatimonadota bacterium
CTTGATCGGCGGTCTAGGCTCACCCCGCCCATCAAAGTCGAATGCGCCCATGAGCATTTTTCCAAAGTCCTTTTCCTCCTGCGAGAGTTCAAGCTTCTTCTCCCCGTCCTTAGGCGCAGCTTGCTTCATCATATCGGCTTGATCCTCTTGACCATCATTGGCGAGGCTGAAATACTCTTGGTCAAACCCGCTTCCGGCCCTATCTCCTCTGGCATCGAACAAACCCAAACTAATGCGGTAACTTGGATTTTCCCTCTCAAGTGTCACCGTGAGGAGAACCTCTGCGCACTGAAAATTTCGGAGTTTCTGTTCTTCCTGGAGCCGATACTCTTGCATGGACTTAGCTTGCTCGGCGTCCTGGTCCGGGGATACCTCCCCGTCCTGATTATTGGCAAGACCCCACTCCACAAAGTCCCGATGAAAGGCAGGAAGTCGATTGGCGACAAAAGTGCGGTCAAGTTGCCTTTGCAGGGGAGTTGGGTTGAGGGCAAAGACGATTCTCTCCCCCGGCTTGATTGCCGCGATTTCTCGAAGGTTGCATCTCGAAAGGAGTTGCCAAGTAAAACTCTTGGACGGATCGAGAGCCTGAAGCTTGGAGTATTCCTTCCAATCTCTCCCCTCGTCATCAGTCTGAAACTCTCGCATTTTTTTCGCGATTTCTTCTGCCCTTTCGCGGGTCATTGGCGGTGCCGAGGCGGCGTCCTTAAGGCGCTTATCGATTTCTTTCTTGAGCTTCCCCGCGTTGATCGTGATCTGCGCTTGTCGCGCGACGTTGAGCTTTTTCGAAGAAGTTCGCAAGAAGTACTTTCCCTGATCAGCAACCCATTCGGCGTACACCGTGTCGCCAAGCTTTTCCATGACATCTTTGAGCGGTTGGTCCGTGCAGTGCAGATAAATATGCCACTCCGGAAGAGAGCCGCTCGGCTCCAAGGGCACTCCCGTTTGTTTGGCGAGAAGACTGATCGCGCTTTGGATCGACATCGCCTTTCCGGTAAACGTAACCTTCTGGTCGAAGTCTTGTGCCGATTGCAGAGAGGCCAGGAGAAGAATGAGTGGAGTAAGTGCCGCCATGAGGTACCGTCGCTTGGATGTCAGTTCACTTTACCGGGAAAGACCCTGTGATGTCTAGGTCTTTTGACTACTCATTAGGATTTTTCCGGAACCCGGGGTCTAAGAATAAAGAGGCTCATCCCGAAAGCAACAATCACCGTGATCGCCATCCCGATCAACGGGGAATACCTTCCGATTACGGACTCGTCTTTGAACGCCTCGTATAGGGTTGAGCCGAGCATCGCGCCCACAATCGCGCCAAGGCCCTGGGCCGCCATGACCGCTCCCAAGTTGGTGCCCCGACGCTTGCAATCGATCTCGCTCACACTCGCATACCAAGCGGGAATCGCCAATAGGAAACCCACCCCGACGGGCAGACCAGCCAAACCCGCAACAAAAAGAGTCCGGAACGGGGCGAAGAATGCTCCGAGGGCGATGAGGCAAAGACCGGCCGCGCACAGGCCCAATCCGAGATGCACGGACTTTTCCGTGCCTAATCGATTGCCCATTTTTGCGATCGGCGCACTCGCGATTCCCATCGCAATCGCGCCGGGCATAATAAACAAGCCAAATTGGGCCTGCGAAAGATCGAACTGGTCCTTGGCAAACAGTTGGATAATCGTCATCGGGAAGCCCATTCCGATAAATGTCACGAGCCCCATGACCATGAACTTAGGAATCCTGCGAAAGGCGTCGATAAGGCTCCCCGGAGAAGATTCCTCGGTCTCGACATGAACCGCCTTTTCGGGGAGGTCCGACTTCCAAGCCACGAGGGCACAGGCGCCAAACAGGAGGGCGGCAAGGTAAATACTGGGCGAATACTCGCCGCTGACTTTTCTCAGCAGTGACCCAAAAATCTGGTTAAAGACTCCGGCAACGGGAAAGGCAAGGGCAATTCCAAGGAAATAGCAGCTGTTGAGCAAGCTCAGTCCCTGCTGCCGGTGCTCATCTCCCGCCCGGTCGCTCATGGCAGCAAAAAGCGCGGGCCACAGCATCGCCGCAGAGACGCCGTCGATTACCCGCAGGCCGATCATAAGCAGAGGTTCAGCCGCCCCGAGCCCCTTCGGGAGCAAAACCGTGAGCAAAGAGGTTCCAACCGAAAGGCAAGGAGCTAAGATCAGGAACTTCTTGCAACCGAGTTTGTCGGCAAGGTGCCCCATCCGCCCCTTAAAAATCGCCTCGCTCAAGAGGAATGAGGCAATGACCACTCCGATCAGTTTCTCGCCGAATCCACGGTCTACCCGCAGATAGTAGGGCATCGAACTGAGGTTCAGGGCAGCGAACGCGGTTTCGGCAAGCAAAGCTACCACGAGCAGGCGAAGAACTGACGGAATTCTCCACAGAGCTTGGTTTGGTTGCACTTGAAGCTCCGCCATCACTATTAGTCTACGCCAAAACGCTCTATCTACGGTAGGACCATAATGGTGCGTTCAAGATTATCCTATAATCTAATGCATGCTTTGCCTCCTTTCATCGTTGATCTTGGGTGGGAATCCCGCCCCCATTGAGCTATCTTACGACTCAAAGCAAAGCGCCCAAGTCATTCGGGTTGACATGAAGAGCCCTCGAGCCAGAATCGGGATGATCTTGCCGCCCAACTTTCCGGGCACGGATGAGACTTTCGAGTCGATGATCAAACGAACCCAGCCAACGGCCGCGATCAATGGTGCCTACTTCAGCACCGACAACCTGAACCCCATCGGGGATATCGTGAGCGATGGCAAAGCCGTCCACGAAGGTCGAATGGGCACGGCCTTCATGATTGACAGCAACGGCAAGCCTGATATTTTGCGTGTGATTCGGCACAAGACTTACATTTGGGGCGGATATCGCTTAGTCTTAGCATGCGGCCCCGCCCTGGTCCTCGATGGCAAGGTTGACGTAGACTGGAAGACCGAAGGTTTCCGCGATCCCTCCGTCACCGGCAAAGCGGCGAGAATGGGAATCGGCTACACGAAGGAAGGCCAACTGATTCTTGTTCGAATTCAAAAGGCGGTCACCTTTGAGTCCATGGCATTGACCATGGAGAAGCTTGGTTGCTTTGAGGCAATGAACTTAGACGCCGGAGCCTCCCAAGGAATGTACTTCAACGGGAAATACCAAGTTAAGCCAAGCAGAAGGCTCACCAATGTCCTTGGCGTATGGATTAGCCCAGAATAGAAAAAGTCCCCCTGGCGATGCCAGGAGGACAATTCTTGCTATTTTTTCCTAACTGCGGCGACTAGTCACCGAGAGCGTTGAAGTTAGAGACGACCACTGTGTAGTCGGTAAGGTCAACACCAGCATCACCATTTACGTCGGCAAGGGCATCCCAGTTAGCAGATGGCAGGCCACCATTGTTGGGATCAACTAGCAACGCGTTAAACGCTGTGACAACCTGGGTATAGTCCGAAAGGTCGATCGCTTGATCAGCATTGGCGCAGTTTCCGTTCAACAATGAATAGTCATTGCCGATGATTGGAGTTACGCCATCAATGGTCACGCTATTCTTCTTGAAGAGCCAAGTGGATCCCTTGAACGCCATGTCGTAGGTTCCAGCAGGAATCGTATCCGGAATGACCGCCGTGTAAGCGCCAGCAACGTCAAGGGTAACAGTTCCGCTATAGACAACGTTGGCTCCAGCGTCTCGCAATTCATACGAAACAGCTTTGTCAGTTGTCGGAGGAACCCAGTCTTGCAACGTGATTGTTCCTGTGATCTTCGTACCTGCTGGCGTCATCACGACCCAAGGAGCCAAGGTGTCGTTAGGAGGGCCGAATGCCCAGTACTCGTTACCGATGAAGTTGCCATCTCCATCGTTGTCCGCACCCCAGCCGATCAGCGAACTACCGGCCTTAAATGGGTTACCATTGTCATAGGCACGATTGAAAAACTGAGTGATGTTCCCAGTGCGCACAGTTCGAGCTGCGTCGGAGTAATAGGCGATGTCGTATGCAAGGGTGCCAGCCGGAGTCAAGTTGATTCCTGAGGGCATGGTGACGGTGAAAATAAACGCCGAGTTGAAAGCAATCGAACCTAAGTCCGCGTCCAGAGTATAGGTGACATTATCGTAGATTTTACTCGTGGCCGAGGCAGAATCATCAAAGAAGCTATAGAATCGAATGCGGGCGAAGCAATTCTCCGCTGTTGTTAGGTTCTTGTTGAACACAATAAATTGCATCGAACCTAGATTGATTGATGGAAGAGCATTGGGCAACGTCCAAGTAATATCGTTACCAAGTGCATAATGCCCGGGAGCAGCCGCTCCGAAGTCGACGTAGTAGTTTCCGAAACCGGCCTTAGCACTGGTATCGAAAACATTTTGGGCCATGCTCATGCCTGCGAGTGCACTGGCAAAAAGAGACGAAAGAATAAGTTTTTTCATATCAAGAACTCCGTATACCTAAATCCTAGGTAACTAAATTATATCGCAGAAAACCAAAAAACGCTGACTTTTAGAAAAATTTTATCAAATTAATCCGCGATACCCGTAATAATACGGATAGGCTGGATGGAAATGAGTGGCACACTAGCATCCCCAGGTAAAATCTCTTGGGAATCAGATTGAAGTTTCCCCAACTCAAGCCATGCCTACACTCGTGATCGTCGGTGCCCAATGGGGTGATGAAGCCAAAGGGAAAATTGTCGATGTCCTTGCCCAAGATGCCGAACACGTCGTTCGGTTCAGTGGAGGCAATAATGCGGGGCACACCGTGATCGTCGGTGACCAGGAATTCAAGTTCCAACTCCTCCCCGCCGGAATCTTACACCCCGACGCCACCGCCGTCCTCGCCAGCGGAATGGTCATCGACCCGAAAGGCCTCCTCGACGAACTCGACCGCACTCGCGCCATGAAGCCCGAGCTCGGAACTCTGCGCATCAGTGGCTCCGCCCACGTCGTTTTCCCTTACCACCGCCTCCTCGACGAACTCGAAGAAGAAGCCCGCGGCCACAACAAAATCGGCACCACCTCCCGTGGAATTGGCCCCGCTTACCAAGACAAAGTCGCCCGGATCGGAATCCGAATGTGCGAACTCGTCTGCGAAAAGAGGTTTGCCGACCGCCTCAAAGAAGTCCTCGCCGTCAAAAACCGCCTGCTCGCCATGTTTGGCAAGCCCGAAATCGCCTTCGACCAACTCTTTGCCGAGTACTCGGCATACGCCACTCGACTGCGGCCATTCGTCCAAGATACAGACTGGTTCGTCCAAGAAGCCGTGATTCGCGGTGATCGAGTGCTGTTCGAGGGCGCCCAAGGCACGTTCCTGGATCTAGACCACGGCACCTACCCCTATGTCACCAGCAGTCACCCCGTCGCTGCCGGCGCATGCCTCGGAACCGGAGTCGGCCCTCGGGCAATAGACTCAGTACTCGGAGTTTGCAAAGCCTACACCACACGAGTCGGCTCCGGCCCCTTCCCCACCGAACTCCATGACAACATCGGCGAGCAAATTCGTCAGCAAGGCCACGAGTTCGGCACCGTAACTGGTCGCTCCCGCCGCTGTGGATGGCTAGACCTCGTCGCCCTAAGGCAATCCGCAAGAGTCAACTCCATGAAGGGCCTGATACTCACTCGGCTCGACGTGTTGCAAGATATTCCCACCCTAAAAGTGGCCACGGCTTATGAATTAGACGGAGCGGAAATTCCCTATCTCCCCGCCGACATCGAAGACTTCGCCAAAGTGGCCCCCGTTTACAAGGCGTTGCCCGGCTGGACCGAAAACCTTCGCACAGTGCGAAAAGTCGAGGACTTGCCGAAGAATGTGCGCGACTATGTGGCGTTCGTGGAAGAGTTCACCAATACCCCCGCCGCGATCCTCAGCATCGGCCCCGATCGCGCCGAGACAATCATCGTTCGCCCTGACCTTATTTGGTAAGGTCAGGCGTGAACCGCTTGCTCGCAAGTGCGACCAGGATAAACCGCCAGCGCCTCGCGCAGACAAACCATCGCCTTTTCCAAATTCTCTTTTTTGAGAACATAGGCAATCCGGACCTCGTCCTTACCAAGCCCTGCCGTCGCGTAGAAACCCGTCCCTGGCGCAAGCATCACGGTCGAACCCTGGAACTCAAACGACTCTAAGAGCCACTGGCAGAACTTATCGCAATCATCAATCGGAAGCCGGACCATGGCATAGAACGCGCCATCGATCCGAGGACAAACCACCCCGTTGATCCCAGAAAGTGCCTTGACTAAGAAATCCTTCCGAGCCCGATACTCCTCGCGCATGTTGTCGAAGTATGCCTGCGGCGTCTTGGTCGCACTCTCCACTCCGAGTTGCTCCAGCAACGGCGGTGAAAGTCGAGCCTGTCCAAACTTCAGGGCACCCGCCATTACTTCTGCATTCCGCGAACAAAGGTAGCCCACCCGCGCCCCGCAAAGCGAATATCGCTTAGAGACCGAGTCCACCATAATCGCATTCTGCTCCATCCCCGGAAGTTGCAGAACACTCGGAATCGAGGAAGTCGTGTAGTTGAACTCCCGATAAACCTCATCCGCGATCAAGAACAGATCACGCTCCTTGGCAATCGCCCCCAAAGCCTCAATCTGCGCCTTGTCGTAAACCGTTCCCGTCGGGTTGCTCGGATTGCAGATCAAGATCGCCTTCGTCCGATCCGTAATCTTCAAAGCAAACTCAGCCGCACTCGGCAAAGCGTAGTTATCCTCGATCCAAGTCGTAATCGCGACCAGCTTCACACCCGCCGGAACCGCAAATCCCAAATAATTCGCATAGAACGGCTCCGGGACAATCACCTCATCCCCCGGATTGCAACAGGACATCAGCGCGAAAAGCAAAGCCTCTGACCCGGCCGTCGTGACCATCAGTTGCCCCTCTTCTAATTCAATTCCCTTAGCCGCGTAAAGTTCACGACTCGCCGTGCGCAAACTCGGAATTCCTGCCGAATCGGTGTACTCGACAATCCGACCCATCGCACCCTCAATCCCCGCCCAAAACTCGGGCGGCGCAGCGAGATCGGGTTGTCCAATGTTCAAATGATAAATTTGAACTCCCCGGGCTTTCGCCGCATACGCAAATGGCATAAGCTTCCGAATCGGCGAAGCCGGCATATCGAGAGATCGCTGGCTGGCTTTAGGCATCGCCGGTTCTTCTCTCCTGCGCCCTTGCCGCTCGCTCCCATCGCTCGACGGCGCGGACATCGTTCCGCCTTCGATCCATCGCCTGATCAATCTTAATCACGAGCAATTCGTAAACGTCAATCCCTGGGCTATTCTTTTCAATATAATCAAAAGCCCCCCGCCGCATACACTCCACCGCGTTCGCGACGTTGCCGTAAGCGGTCATCACGACCACCTCTGCGAAAAGGTCTCGCGAGAATGCCGCATTCAACACGCGAAGCCCCGCATCGGGATCCTCCATGCTCATATCGGTGACAATCGCGTCGAACGGAGGATCGGAGTTTTGAATCTCCAAAATCCCCGCCGAAGCCGAATCCGCCGCGGTAACGTCAAACCCTTCCCGCGTGAGTCGGCGTTTCACCGACTGCAAGACCGATTCTTCGTCGTCTATGACTAAAACTTTAAACATACGTCAAGTATATCTACTTCACCTTCCGCAAAAGCTCCTCGACCGCCTTCTCAAGCTGCGGGTCTCGCCCTTGATTCCAAATGTTCGGATCGAATGCTACATTAAAGTCCGGCTTGCGCCCATTCCCCTCAAGGTTCTCGCCATTGACGGCATAGCATCCAATAGCAGGCATCCGAATCTGCCCGCCATCCCAAAGCCCGTGCGCACTTGTTCCAATCACGCCACCCGCCGTTCGCTCCCCAATCACCGGCCCAATTTTGAGTTGTCGGAAGCCTTCCGACATAATTTCCGCATTGCTAAAAGAGTATTGATTCGTCATCAATGCCGATGGAAGCTCCAAAGTGTCCCCACGGTAGATATTCTCACTAATCTTCATGTCCCCGAGCGTGCGCAAAGTTCGGTACATCCAAGGCGTCTTAATCAGCACCCCGAGAATCTTGTGCGATGTGCTTCCGCCGCCATTGTAGCGAACGTCAATCACAACGCCCTTCTTCCCATTGGTGAGAGTCCGCATTTCGCGCAAAAACTTCTGGTAGCTCGGCTCATCCATCCCCTGAATGTGGTGATAAGTCAGCTTTCCGCCGCTCAGCTTCTCAACCTGCTCACGGTTCCACTTCACCCAATCGTCGTACCGCGTCCGGGTCGCTACCAGTGGTGAAGTCGGCTTGATCACGACCTCGATATCCTTGCCGCCGCGCTTCACGCCCAATCGGACTTTGCTGCCCGTCTTGTTTTTCAGCATGACTCCAAGCGGACTCGCAGCCCCCAAGGTCTTTCCGTCCACCGTGAGAACTTGATCACCGACCAGGAGCCGAGAGGCCGGCAGGTCTGCCGGTGTCCCTTCGCCAACCTTGCCAACAACATACTTCCCGCCCGCAAGTTCAGCCCAATTCCACTCGATTCCGAGCCAGCCCGTGACCTCCGCGCCGTCGGCACGTGCAACCGCCGGAGCCGTCGCTCCTTGGTGGGAACTCTCAAGTTCCTCGACAAATTCACTCATCAAAGCATAGAAGTCAGTTCGGTCCGTGGTATAAGGAATGATCGAAAGGTACTTCTTTCGTAGCCCCGCCCAATCCTTGTTGTTCAATTTCGGATTGTAGTACATGCGCTCCAGAGCCCACGTGATCTCATCAAACAAAGCCAATTCCTCGGCTCGCGAATCGATCTGCGTTTGCGCAGCGTAGTTTATCGGAACAGGAACAGGTCCGCCCAGAGCGAGAATTTTCCCGGCAAAGAAAGCGTAGGCTTTTCCATTTCCGACCGCAGTCCCTGCCGAGCCAACTATGCCCGGAACCGGATTGGTCGCCCCAGAAGCGACCGAAACCGTC
>JAIOPU010000052.1 GCA_021413725.1 Armatimonadota bacterium
GGAGATGTTCAATCACACTCGCGAAAGTATCTTGTACGACTTCCTCTGCATCTTCACGACGTCCGACGATCCGGTACGCAGTGGCGAACAAGCGTTGCTCGTAGCGGGATACCAACTCCTCGAATGCCGTGAAGTCCCCCGCTTTGGACCGAATCACGAGCGAGTTATCGGGATCGACGGCGGAATGTTCCATAACGGAAGCCTTCCTCTTGCCCTTCAGCTGTCACCATCTGCCGCGTTCACAACATCCGCGATTACGCGGCATTCTTGGTGAGTTTCGTCAATACAGTCCGCAATTGTCCCGGCGAGCCAATGCCAACGAGCGTCTCGACCAATGCCCCCTCGCGAAACGCGAGAAGTGTCGGAATGCTTCGTACTCGGAAGTACCCGGCGAGCTGTTGCTCCTCGTCGACGTTGACCTTCACGATTTTCACACGCCCGGAATACTCGTTCGCCAATCCCTCCAGGGCCGGCGCCAGCGCCCTGCACGGACCGCACCAACCCGCATAGAAATCAACGAGGACCGGAACGTTCGATTCCATGACTTCCTCTACGAAATTCCGCGAATTAACTGACTTAACAGCACTCATGATTATCTCCCTGCAGATATGCGTTAGGTGCTTGTAATAACCGCCTCTACAGGTATTGATCCACAGCCTGGCCATTCGATACAGAAATTCTGAGGAGAAGCAGATTTCGTTCCGAGAGTTTTTTTTGTAACTAATGGGCGTTTCTTGGATCAAATCTTTGATTCAGTGCCGCAGAGTCTGCGTGGCCACTGTTCCTCAAAGATTCGAACGAAAGTAAGACCATGAAGCGACGAGCATTTTTAGCGGCCAGCGCGGCCAGCTTGACGGCCACTTGCACTGCGAGTATCGGTTTTGGAGCAGCCTCAAACAATAAGAAGAAGCGCTGCACGTTGCTGCACGTTACTGATACGCACGCGCAGCTCGAAACCCACTTGGAGTATCTGCCCGGGGACACATCTGGCTTCCGTCGCATGGGCGGATTCGCACGGTTGAAGACGGCAATTGACGCGAATCGGGCGAATTCGCACGGCCCCGCCTTCCTGGTTGATGGTGGTGACTTGGTGCAGGGCTCTGGACCCGCGTCGTGGTCTAGGGGTGAAATCATGATTGAACCCGCCAATCAGCTGGGGCTCGATGCGTTTGTGCCTGGCAACTGGGAACCGGTGTATGGCCCGGCACAGTTCTTGCATTTAATGGGACAGCTCAAGACACGTGTCATGGCTTATAACTTCCACAGCCGAGAGAGTGGGGAACGACTGTTTACACCAGCGGTCACGGTTCGGAGGGACGGAGTGAAGGTTTCGTTTATCGGTATCGCTGATCCCACTACGACTGAGCGCCAATCACCAAAGCAGGTCGAAGGACTCGACAGTACGCAGATGGTGGGACTACGGGATTTCGTGAAACGGCTACGTCAGACTGAAGCACCCGACTTAGTCGTCGCGGTAACTCATACGGGTTTGACGGTGTCTCGCCAACTGGCACGCGAGATCCCCGAACTTGATGTGATTCTGTCGGGGCATACGCACGAACGGACACAACAGGTCATTCTGGAAGGCAACGCAATTATCGTGGAAGCGGGCTCGCTCGGCTCGTTTCTCGGCCGACTCGACCTCACGATCAAACCGGGTGGCGGAAT
>JAIOPU010000132.1 GCA_021413725.1 Armatimonadota bacterium
CGACTTGGTCGCGCTTCCGCCTCCGCTTGCGGAATTCCACTCCGCCATGAGCTTGGCGTTGGCCGAAAGTTTCTTGGTCGCGCCGAGATGTAGCGCCCAAGCTTCCTGATCTTTGCCGAGGTTTCTGCCGAATTGCACTGCGGCTTCAAAGTCAAGCTCTACTGTCCCAGCATTTTGCTTCATGGAGTGGTCCAGAGTTATGATATTGACATTGCCAGCCGTTGTGGATTGTTGCTTGTGAATCAGGCTCGAAGCTCCAATCTTGGAGGCGTAAGAGACTGCGCCGATGTGCAACTTCTGCGGCTGGGCGTTTTGCACAGCAATTCGTCCCACGAATACGTCCCACAGGGCAGTTTGGAACCGGATGGCGTCAAAGCTGCGGCTACGATTCACCCATTCAAGCGAACCGATCAACCGCTCTGTCCCCAGGTTGATCTTTTGTCTCCCAATCGTGATCTTGTCTGACTTCGTCTGCCTTTGAGCGTAGAGTTGAAGCAGGTCACTGCTCTCGTCAGACCCGTTCTTGGTCGAAGTCCAACCTTCGCCATGAGCGTATTGGTATTGCGCGAAACCGGACCACGGGCCCTTGTCCTTGTAGCGAGCGCCAACGCGGATGCGTTGAAACGCGTCGCTGCGATTGTCACGGGTGGTCTCGTTGAAGTCTCGATCCAGTCGTCGCTCGTAACGCAGGCGATACTCACTTTCGATGGTCAGATGCTGATGCAAGGCATCTTGAACTGTTGCAGGAATAGTAAAGCTCATATTGATTGTCCCTCAACCTCTATTGTTGAGCATCAATCCAGTTCATTCTATGACGAGCGTCATATTCTAGCTAATGTAGCTTCATTTCTAAGCGCGCTGGGTCACAAATGGTGACCTGTTGTTGATCGGTCAGGACAATCTTCTCTTGGGCCCACTTTGACAGGACCCTGATCGTCGTTTCCGTGGTTGTCCCGGCCATTTCCCCAATGGCTTGTCGCGTGAGAGGAACAGTGAGGTAAATCGATTCGCCTTCCTGCTTACCGTATGATTCCGCAAGGATAAAGAGGATAGCCGCGATGCGGACCGCGGCTTTGCCGGTTGAGAGCTTTGCCATGAAGTCCAGTTTTTGGTGCATTCGAACGGCCGTCCTGCGGACAAGCCGATCCTTGAGGACGTTATTCACGTCATAGATCGCCATGAATGCCTGCTTTGGAATCCTAAGATAGGCGGTGTTCGTAAGGCCATAAGCCATGAGTGGGCACCCACTTCCTTCAAAAACCCCAAGGAGTCCAAATATCTGCCCCGGCCCCATGATTTCCAGAGTGAGTTCCATTCCGGATGAGTTTGATCTCACCATCTTGACGAAGCCATCGCCAACCAAACCAAAGAAACTCGCTTGCCCTCCGCTGAGCCAAATCGGCTCCCCACGGTCGCAACGATAGAGCTTGCACTGCCCCGCTAGTTGCACCATTTCGTTGTCGGTGAGTGCGTTGAACAACGTACTCGATTCGAGCACCCCCCGCACCGACAAACTCATTGGCTCGGATTGCATTGCTTTCAGGTTACCTCGGCGCTTCTAACTCTTCTGCCCAAGGCTCTCGCGCACAAACTTCGCCACGTCATCGTGGAATTTGTGCCGGGAGAACTTCTCGATGTACATCATGTGCCCGGCAGGATAGTAGGCAAATGATATGTGGGAGCGGGATTCTGGGTCGAGACCCATGTGGTTGATCGTGTAGATCGACGCGTTGAATGGGCACGCCAGATCGTAGTAGCCGAAGCAGTAGAGAACCCGGAGATGCTTGTTCGCGGCAAGAACGTTGCGGAGGTCGGTAGATGTCTCGGGGTAGCTGCCTTCCGGGTTTTGCCAGGGGTAGACGTTGCCGAAAGTGTTGTATTGCAGGGTGGTCTTGATCTTGAGATCGTTCAGGAAGTAGTCGTGGATTGAGCTGACGAAAGGCGGGGTTACCGCGTCGTCACTGGCGTCGTTTGATTGCTGCCCGCCGACTTTAAGTTCTTCCTTGGAGATCAAGCGACCGTCGTAGCGCCCAATTGCAAGCCCTTCCTCGCGGAGGAGTTCTTTGAAGAAAGCGAATTCTGGGACGCGCAGGTTGGAGCCGAGGCAATATTTCTTGCTAAGGCCAAGATACTCTGCGAGTTTGGTTGCGATTTTATCGGTTTCCTTTGCGGTCAAACTGTTTCCACGGAGCAGTGCGGGGCCATACTCTTCGTCGGTCCACTTTGTCGCTTCGGCGACAACTTCTTCCACAGTTTTGAAGCGGGGAAGTGCCTTGTGGTGGTAGAACGCGCACGCCGCCATCGTCGGCAGGAAGCCGATAAAGGTAGCGTCGTTACCGCGCATTCCGTCCAGAGTCAGGAAGTTATTGGAGCCCGAGATGCTGATGAATCCATTGATTGCGATTCCGGCCTGGAAGAGGCTCTGGGCGAGCCCTGAGCCTCGGATTCCACCGTAGCTTTCGCCCGCGACGAAGAGGGGAGACTTCCACCGATTGTGCTCGGTAAGCCATGTCTTGATGAACTGGGTAAATGCGCTGATGTCTTGCCTGACACCAAAGTACTTCTTACCGAGCTCGGGTTTTGCTACCCGGCTGAAGCCGGTGGCGGGAGCGTCGATCATCACCACGTCAGTGAAGTCGAGCCAAGAATCAGGGTTTTCGACGGCTCCGTAGGGAGGCTGCGGGAGACTGCCGTCATCGGGCATCGGTGCGCGCTTGGGTCCGAGCCCACCCATGTGGAGCCACAGGGTCGCGCTTCCGGGTCCGCCGTTGAAGGCGAAAGTCACCGGTCGGTCTTTGCCTTTTGCGCCGTCTTTTTCGTAGGCGACATAGAACATTCGGCACTCGATCTCGCCTTCTGGGTTACGCAAAGGAAGTTGTGCGGCGGTGGCGGTGTAGTCAACCTTGCCAGATGGCAACGTGATGCTGTGCTTTGTGATGGACGTCGTTATCTCTTGGCTGACGGGTGGCGTGGGGGGTACGCTCGGCTTGGGGAGTTCCTGGGCGAAAAGTTGACTTGAGCCAAGACCGAGCAAGCACAAAAACAATTGCAAACGCATTTGGGCAGGTTACCCTACGGAGTACTTAGGCCTGAACAACCAACGTCTCGCCGCCAAGCACCGTCTCTCGCTCAGAACCGGGCCAGGCGACTAGGTCGAAGCGGAAGACGCCGGGACCCGTGAATTCGCATTTGTCGTCCCAGGGAATCGGCATGGGGATGAAGGTTCTTTGCATCATCACGTCGCCGGGGATTCCAAGTTGGAGGACTAGCCCCACATGGGTGATGACATGCCCGTCTTCGTCAATGAAGCGTACTTCGAAGGGGATTTCTTGTCCCGCGACGTGGGGTTCTGTTTCTACTTCCATCGCGAGGTAGCACGGATCGAGACGGGTGGGGAAGCCTCGAACTTGCATTCGGCTGAATATCCCCACCACCGTGGGGTTTCCGGAGGCAAGGCGGTCTGCAAATTGGCACAATTTACAAAGGCTAAGGCGCATGCCGTCATTATGGGGCGAATTCGACGTATAATATTGTAGCGACCAGCAAGGGGGGCTTCTGTTTGAAGCTGAGATATCCGCAATTGAGCGGACGACCCTAGAACCTGATCCGGCTAATACCGGCGTAGGAATTGCTCGGCCTCGACTCCTTAGGGAAGCGATCCGACATGAAAATGGCGGGTCGCGAAACTAGGAGTCTCCATGAAAAAAGCATTTACCCTGATCGAACTTCTCGTCGTCATCGCGATCATCGCGATTCTCGCCGCCATCCTTTTCCCTGTTTTCACCCAGGCCAAGGAGTCCGCCAAAAATACCCAGTGCCTCAGCAATGGCAAGCAAATCGGTCTTGCCGTCAAGATGTACTTGAACGACAGCGACGACCTGATGCCGATCTTTTACGCCTACAACAGCGTCCCGGCGGCCGGGGTTGCCGGTCACAAGGGGGTCGAGGTTTTACTCTTTCCCTATACCAAGAGCAAAGAGATATTTAAGAGTCCTCTGGATCAGGGTGGCCCATACACTGCGCTCGACGTACCCGGCGCGAATACTTACCACAAAGCCTATGGAAGTTCCTACAGATTCACCAAGTGCATGTACACGGTGGTTAGCGGGGAATCTAGCACCAATAACTATGTGATTACCGATCCCGGCTGGACGGTGACTGAGACTTCCATTTCTTCGCCTTCCGAATCTCGCGCGATGCGAGCAGAAATGCTTCCTTGGTTCGACCGAAAGAACTTCGCCGATGCCTGCAATGTTTATGGCTACGACTGCGACGCTCCGAATAACTACTACACCAAGTGGAGCGGACGGGGTGGGACTTTGATTTTTGTCGATGGGCATGCTAAGTTCCAGACTTCGAAGGGCCAATTCGATGCGACTGTGGTTTCGCCGGCGGGTAATAAGTCGGGCGACGCGCATCCGAGCCAGGGTAGCTGGTACTACGCCTGCGACTGACCGCGCATCCTTCCAGGAAACTGTCGCAGGGGAAACTCAAACCTCACCCCAGTTCCCTTCGGTCACAGGCCCTCTCCCTCACGGAGAGGGAAAGAAACCAACCAAATTCCCGAGTACGTTGCTTCTCCCCGAGGGAGAAGTCGGTGAGGAACGAAGCGGATGAGGGTTTTTGTAGCTGAGGAGCCCCACGCAACACGATCCAAGCGCACAAATAAGAAACTTTTGCTCACCGGACAACCATTTTAGCGACAAAGATGAGCATTCTCTTGACTAGAATGCAGATCGACTTGACTAAAATCGCAATTTCTGCGGGAAAAATCAGCATTCTCTTGACTAAAATGCTCATCAACTTGACTAGAATGCAGATCAACTTGACTAAAATCACGATTTCTACGGGAAAAATGAGCATTCTCTTGACTAAAATGCTCATCAACTTGACTAAAATGGTCGTCTTTTTCGCCGCAAAAAACGAGATTGAACCTAGGATTGTGATTTCTGGCGGTTCTGAGTATGATTCTGGGACGGAAATTTCAGCGGCAACCCGTTTTATCGGTGGTACTGGGCCACAACGATGGTGTCATAAGCCGATTTCAAAGACTACCGGACCATCGGCTTCGGTATGAAAGGCTCTATGAAAAGACATGCGCTAAATACCAACAAGATCAAGAAATTAACTCCTAACTGCAGCCAAAGGAAGGCGCGAACAAGGCTCTCTTGCCTTTCGAGTTCTCTTTGAATTAGCCAAGCTACCAGACTCGCCGCAGGGCAAACAATAAGGCAACCAAACAGAGCAACCCCCAACCACATTGGGTCCCGATTGCTCATGTAGAATGCAATAATTAGTCCTGGGCCGATGGCCGACAAGAGCGTACTGAACGATAGCTTATAGAATTTCAAGATTGCCCTCAGCTAAGTGGGATTGCGTACTTCGTCATAAAGTAGAGCTGGATTCAACGCAAATAATGTTTTAGGAAACTAGCCTCCGCATTTCCAGCGCCCGCTCAATATCTGGAAGCGTATCCTCGATTCCGCTATACCCCGGCTTGCCGCTCAGCTTACGGAAAGAGAAGTGCAGTTCCTTGCACCCTATCTCGACCAGCCTCTTCGCGTTATGCGGGCGAACTCCTCCGCCGGGGAGGATGGTGATTCGGCCTGCGGCTCGGGTTAGCAGACTAGAGAGTCTGTCCATGCCCAGGTCGACGTTGTCCGCGCCTCCGCTTGTCAGCAACCGTGAGAAGCCGAGCTCGATGAGCTGTTCGAGGCCTTCGTCGAGGTCGGGGATCATGTCAAAGACTCGGTGAAAGACGACGGGGCGGCCCTGGGCGGCGGCGATGAGCTCCCGATTCATGGCCATATCGATGCGGTTTGCAGAGTCCAGGACGCCAAAGATAATCTCGTGGGAGCCAGCGTCGGCGCATCGTGTGACATCGCGGACCGCGCATTTTAGGTCTGCATTCGAAAATGTGGGATTTCCCTCCCGCGGGCGGACCATCGTGACTATCGGCAAGTCGCAACACTCCAAAGCCTCCTCCAACATCCCAATTGACGGAGTGACGCCGCCGGTGGGCAGTGCCTCGCAGAGTTCGATGCGATCGACCCCGCCTGCGGTCGCCGCCATGACCTCGTCCATCGTCGCCGTGACGGCCTCTAAGAGAATTCTTTCCATCCCCTGAGCGTACCTTTTGCGGATTGGTTGCACGATATAATAGAAGGCATGGCCACCCTCTCACGCAATCGGCATTCATCCCCCCTTTCCGAGATCGATCCGGCGATTTTTGCCCTGATCGGCAAGGAAGAAGAGCGGCAAAGGAATAATCTGGAGCTGATTGCGAGCGAGAATATCGCGAGTCGTGCGGTTCGCGAGGCGATGATGAGCGTGCTGACCGACAAGTACGCCGAGGGCTACCCGGGTCGCCGATATTACGGCGGCTGTGAGGTCGTCGACGAAGTCGAAACTCTTGCGCTGGACCGCGTGAAGGAGCTCTATGGCGCAAACTTCGCGAACGTTCAGGTTCACAGCGGCGCGCAAGCAAACATGGCGGTCTACTTTGCCTTCTTGAAGCCCGGCGACACGCTGATGGCGATGAATTTGGCCCACGGCGGCCACCTCACCCACGGCTCGCCCGTGAATTTCAGCGGCCAACTTTACAACATCGTCCCCTACGGCGTTCGCCAAGACACTGAGGTGATCGACTACGACGAGATGGAGCGACTGGCGGTCGAGAACAAGCCCAAAATGATCGTCTCGGGCGCAACCGCGTACTCGCGCCAATTTGATTTTGCTCGGATTCGAGCGATCTGCGACAAGGTGGGAGCCTTACATCTTTGCGATATGTCGCACTATTCCGGATTGATCGCTGGAGGGCAATACGACTCCCCGCTTACGCATTGCGATTTTGTAACCTCGACCACGCACAAGTCGATCCGAGGCCCGCGCGGCGGAATGATCCTTTGGAACAACGACGAATACACCAAGCCGATCAACATGTCGGTTTTCCCCGGAATCCAAGGCGGCCCGCTCATGCACGTGATCGCCGCGAAGGCGGTTTGCTTCGGGGAAGCGTTGCGTCCCGAGTTCAAGGTTTATCAAGCGCAGATTAAGAAAAACGCGCAAGCCCTCTCGGCGGCGATGATCGCGGAAGGCTTCCGCATCTGTTCGGGCGGCACCGATTCTCACCTGCTTTTGGTGGACTTGCAGTCGTTCGGCGTAAACGGCAAAATCGCGCAGATCACACTCGACGAAGTCAACATCACCACCAACAAAAACTCGATCCCATTCGACCCGGAGAAGCCTTTCATTACTTCTGGAATCCGGCTTGGAACGCCCGCAGTGACAACCCGTGGACTCACGGAAGCTGAGATGCCGGTCATTGCGAAACTGATTGGGAAGGCGCTAAAGGGGCACGATGATGAGGCGATGAAGGCGGAACTCAAGGCCGAGGTTATCGCCCTTTGCGCCAAGTTCCCGATTCACGATTGGAGTTGACTCTGGGAAGCGGTAAATTTGGGATTGAGGAATGGAATGGGCTTTCAGCCCTAAGTTTCGAAATGACCCTTTCCTAGGCCTGGCGGCCTAGGCTAATTTGTCATTGCACCTTTGGTGCGTTAGTTGCAGTGGAACCAGAATCCTTGTTTTTCTGCGCTTCGGCTGCTCTCCTGACACCTAGGACCACTGATCATCAAGTTTCCATTGTTCGATGTTTTCAATCTGCCGAAGGGCATCAGCGACCTCTAGTCGGATAAATTCATCGGGGTCTGAGGCAAGTGAGGAAAGTAGCTCCTTGTGAAAAGGGTCCCACTGAAGCAGGTTAATCGCATAGGACCGAACCATGCGATCCTCATGATGGAGAAACGGAGTCATCAGCTCAGCGACTCTTGTAGGTTCGAGGTATCTACTTAAATTTGTCCGATCGAGCGCGTAAATCGCGCTCAAAAGAACAAATCTGGGCTGGTTGTCATCAAGATACTGCAGGACAAAATCAACGTCAAATTGTTCCTTCTCCCAAGCCATTGCGGTGAGGCAGTCGCCCTTTAAGTACTCTCCCTCGCACCTCCGGACTATCGAAACTAGGTACGCATGGGACTGGGGAGTGTCCATATGCCCGATTGCAAAGAGTATCCCGGAAAGATCAGCCCGTCCCCAGGACTGTCGGGGACGACTGGCGTTCGGCGGATATTCTGCGATCAACTGGCTTGCTATTTTCTCGAGTTGGCGGAGACCGCGTTTGTACTTTTGGATGAAGAAGACGTGGGCGGCTCGGGCCTGCTCCTCACCCGAAACAATCTCCGCAAGCACAGCACCCCAATCTGACTTTTTCGAAGGGTGTCTCTCTCGGAAAAAGTCGAGCTTAGTCCTCATATCCAGGCTGTGGAAAGCCTGCCATGCCTTCAAGTCTTCCTTTGTTGGCCTCTCCACAATCTGTTCCGCGCTCATCCTTGTCTTTGTGAAAAACTACCGTGAATTTCGCCGGATCTCGTCGAGTTGCCAGTAAAGGTTTTTGCCGGGGCAGTCGGTTTGGGCGAAATCGCGGTGGGATTGGATGTCGGATTCCTGGACTCCATACTCGACCCGCGTCCAAGAAACCAAACTCCTCAACGCTCTAAGCGCGGCGGGAGTTGGGACTTCTTTGTTGAAATCTCCTTCCAGGCAGATTAGCAGGTGCCCCTTCGGATCGTATTCGGTGTTGGTGTCTCCGGCCCATTGGAGAGGTCGGCATTGCGCGATCTCGCCTCGCCAGGAGACATAGAAATGGTAGGGGATGTCGATCCAGGCGGGTTTGGTCTTACCGTTATCGAGTTTGTCCTCACGTTGGCTAAATGTTTGCAGACCCCGCAGAACCTCGGCGAAGGTGCGCTTGTAATTGGTCGGGACGCCAGCGTGGTGGATGGTGATCTGTGACACCACCTGTTTCCGACCGCCGGGCAAAGTGTCTTTCGCCCCCCAATCAGCACGGCTGAGCATTCGGGGGGCGAAAATTGATGATGGATAGAGGGGTAAATCTGGGATCGGACCTTGAAGCGCGATCAAGCCAAATAAAGTGAGAGCGGTCACTGAGCTTCCCCGGCCCAGGGGCTACTGTAGTTTGGTGGCTCTTTCGTGATGGAGACGTCGTGGGGGTGGCTCTCTCGGAGTCCGGCGTTGGTGATCTTGATGAATTCTGCGGTTTCGCGGAGCACTTCCAGAGACTCTGCCCCGACATATCCCATGCCCGAGCGCAGGCCCCCGACGAGTTGGCCCATCGTATCTCCGAGAGGGCCCTTGTAGGCGACTCGCCCTTCGACGCCTTCGGGGACGATGGTTCCACCGGCTTCCTTAATCTGCATATAGCGGTCGCTGGAGCCGATTTTCATCGCGGCGATGGAGCCCATGCCGCGATAGACCTTGTAGGCTCGGTTTCGGAAAATTTCAGTTTCGCCAGGGCTCTCGTCGCAACCCGCGAACATGTTGCCCATCATCACGCAGCTTCCACCGGCGGCGAGGCTTTTGACGATGTCTCCTGAAGTGCGGATTCCGCCATCGGCGATGGTCGGGATTCCAGCTTTGCGGGCTTCCTCGGCGCAGTTCATAACTGCTGTGAATTGGGGCACGCCGATTCCGGCAATGACCCGGGTGGTGCAGATTGAACCTGCGCCAATGCCGATTCGAAGAGCGTCCGCGCCGAGTGCGATCAGGTCTCGGGCTCCCTCGGCAGTTGCAACGTTGCCAGCGACGACTTTGAGGTCGGGTAAGCGGTGTTTGAGCATCTTGACGCAGTCCATGACTCCTTTGGAGTGCCCGTGGGCTGCGTCGATGACGACGAAATCAACCCCCGCATCCATGAGAGCTTTTGCTCTTTCATAGGACTCGCGCAAAGAGCCGATGGCGGCTCCTACGACAAGGCGGCCGCTCGGGTCTTTGGTGGCGTTGGGGTGCTTGCGTACCTTCTGGATGTCTTTGATCGTGATGAGGCCGACGAGTTTGAAGTCCTTGTCAACGATGGGAAGTTTTTCGACACGATGCTCGGCAAGAATCTTCTCGGCATCCTCAAGGGTTGCCCCGACTGAGGTTGTAATCAGGTTTTTGTGGGTCATTCGGTCCGAGATCTTCTTTGTGAAATCAGTCTCGAATCGTATGTCACGGTTAGTGAGAATTCCGACAAGTTTGTTGTCAGTGTCAATAATCGGGACGCCGCTGATGTGATACCGTTCCATCAGGTTCACCGCCTCTTGCAGGGTCTCGATCGATGGAGATATTTCGGTGGAGGACGCCGACTCCGCCTTCGCGGGCCATGGCGATGGCCATTCGGGCTTCAGTGACTGTATCCATAGGCGCGGAGACTACGGGGACCTTGAGTGTAATGCCGGGAAGAAACGGGGTGGAGATATCAACCTCGCTTGGCAAGACCTCGGTGCGTTTGGGGAGTAGCAGGACGTCGTCGAAGCTCAAACCTTCCTTAAATTGGTGCATCTTGCCTATTGATTATGGCGCGTGGAAAGGTGTCTTGTCGTAGATAGAAGCTATGGATCAAAAAATTGCCCTCGTAACGGGCGCAAATAAGGGCCTCGGCCTGGAAATCTCTCGACAACTCGCTCAGCAGGGGACTAAGGTTTACATGGGTGCACGGGATTCAGAGAGAGGGCAAGCGGCGGCTCAAACGTTGAAAGCAGAGGGACTGGATGTTCATTTCATGCAGCTTGATGTGGAGAATGACGAGCAGATTGCATCGGCAGCGGCGAAGTTGGAAGCCGAACACGGGAGGCTAGATATCTTGGTCAACAATGCGGGTGTGAATTTTGATGGCACTACTCCAACGAGAGAGGCTTTTCGTAAGACTTTTGAAATCAATGTGACATCTCCATTTATGATCACGCAGGCGATGTTGCCGCTATTACAGAAATCAAAGGCGGGGCGAATCGTGAATCATTCCAGTATTTTGGGCTCGTTGGACACGATTGGAAAGCCGAACGTGGTGAGCGCAGATTGGCTCCCGCCTGCATATAATTCCTCAAAGTCTGCGCTGAACATGCTCACGGTTATTCAGGGTCGGCACTTGGAGGGAACCAAGATCAAGGTGAACTCAGCTCATCCGGGTTGGGTGAAGACCGACCTTGGTGGGCAAGAGGCTCCGATGGAACTCGTGGACGGGGCGAAGACTGCTGTGATGCTTGCGAATTTGCCCGATGACGGCCCGACCGGTGGATATTTCCACCTGGGTGAACCGATCGCCTGGTAGGTCCTTTACTTGCCGGGCTTCTTTGGTCCGCTGGCAAGAATATTCGGCGGTTTGATCCCATCCGGGGTGAAACCACCGGGACTTGCGACGAAACAGTCGAGCGAGAGGTTTGCGGACTTTGCGCCGGTTAGACTTACTTTGATTTCGACTTTTGAATCTCTTACTAGGCTGAGTTCGCCAAGCGAGTACCAACCGAAGCCGTCCCCATACAAGCCCAGGGGCGTTGCATTTAGCCTAAACTTCTGGTCGCCTACGGTCACAAGCAAAGACTTTCGCTCTTCGGGGGAGATTTTAGCCGCGACCCACAATGTGACCGTAGTGGTGGAACGTGGCGTTAGGGTGTAGTTGGCGTACGGGTCACTAAGTTCAACGGGAATTTTTGTATTCAGGGACAGCGCCGAGTTGTTGGAGCAACCATAGATTCTTTCAGCCTGGCTAAACGTGTGGCTTCGCGAAGATTCTGCTTCGATCCAGTACCCGGACCATATCATGAGGTTGAAACGCTGCAAAGCGGCTCGGAGTTGTAAAAAGCTCCCGCTCGGGTTTCGGTCAAAGCCGATCAGGGCGTCAGAGATCAGATTTGCTTCTTCACTAAATGTGGCAATTCCGGGACCCACGTCTTGCTTGACACCTTCCCACTGTCCCTTGGACTCCAAGAATGCATCTTCGGGGACGGGAACGTCTTCCGAGCCCCTCACGATCAAGGGACTGGTTCCGATGGAAACTTCAACTCCCCCCTTAAAGAGTTTCGGTTTTGGGTCTGTGCCACCTGAAGCCTCAAAGACAAGGTCTTTTGGTGCTGCTGAAAATAGTTTGATTCGCTTGGCAACAGTGGTGCTCCAGAAAGCGACGAAGGAACCCTTGCTATCGGCGTAACGGTAGCCCGAGTATAGGGACCCAAAGTCAATTCGGTTGCCGGCTCCAGGACCAGGCGTCCACCATGTTCCTGCGGGAAGGGACATCGGTGCCGCGGGATTGGTCGCGGACTCTGGGTATCGAACGAGGTTGGGTTTGATCGAGACAGGGACTTGGGTTGACTTTAGTGCCGCTTCCGCTCCAGGGCCAGTGAGGAACCAGCCATGAACGCCCAAGTTGGCAGAGTCAGTGGCAAGCATTTGCACGTTGGTGTCCTTTTCGACACGGCAATCCGTGGATATAACCCAGGCATTGTGAGACCAGCTTTGCGCGGTGACTTGGGGACGGAGACACTGCTCGGAAACTCTTAAGTAATCCGATGGGCGAATGCGAATACCGAGTCCACTGAGGCTGTTCGCGGCCGTCGCATAAGGCCCCGTCCACCCCTTCCAGTCCTGGAGGACGGGTACGTTTGTCACCTGTTGAATCGAATTCACCAGTCGCTCATATCTGCGCCGAGAAGTGTTGGCAATGACTTCGGCAATGTCGCTCCAAATGGTGGCTCTCTTTGAGTCACATTTGTAGGTGGATTCGTTGGCTGGATTCCAAAGAAGTGGTACTCCACGATTTTCACTCCAGAGGGGTACGAGCCCCGCAATTTCGTGAAATGTACTAAAGTCTCCTGATGAAATTGACCAACTCTTGATGACAGTGTTGATCGTTGTGTACTTCTTACGCAAAAATGCTTCAAACTCCAGCTGAAAAATCGGACTGGATGGGACAAATTTGGTTTGCGGAGCAGGGAAGTGACTAAGTTCACCGAGGGGATTGATGAGTCCCCTGAACCCGGGCCCCATCTTGGCTTCCTTGAGCTTGGCTAATAAGTCATCTCGGTGCACATCCAAACCTTCCCAGAAGTCCGGAAATTGGAGTTCCTTGAGGTGGGGATAGACGAGTAATATCTGCTCGGAATCCCCGGTCGCGGCGATTGTTTCACTAAAATAGCCGCTCTTCAGCGGCACTCTTTGTATTTTTTCTACAGCTCCATCTCTTACGTAAACTTGTGCATAGATGGCGCTGTCTCCTGTTGCCAACGGGAATTCGATCAGCTTTTGGGAGTTCAGCTTGCTGATTCGATAGTTCTCAGGCTCAACGGCTGTACCAAGGCATGCGGGGGCAGCAGACGTGAGCGTTATCATATACCGGAGCTTTGCCTTTTCAAGCGCGGCGATGATCGGGGACCAGTTTGCTCCGGCTGATGAGAGTTCGACAAGGACATCGGTGGCACCGGCTTTTTGAGCAGAGGCTACCGCATCTACCGTTCCCGAGATTCTAAGTCCAAGGGGGGCATAGGCCGTTCCACTCCAGACCATTGAGCCATCCAGTGCCACTTCCCAAGTTTGGGCGGACAAAGTCCGACTAGACCATCGTAGGACGACCGCGAACGAAAGAAATCGGACTGGAGTTTTCATAACAGAACAGGAATTAGGCTTTCTGATGTCTAAGAGGTACCGCAGGAAGGGAAAGTTCATCTTTGGTCGCGCTCCCGGTTACTCGAAGGATTCGTGCGAGAATCACCTTCACTGTGCCGGCGATCGGATAGGCGAGAACCATTCCTGCAAGGCCAAGTAACGCCCCACCAGCAAAGACTACAAAGAAACTGACGAGGGGGCTTAATCCGACGGCGTTCCCCACAATGCGCGGGTTGATGAGGCTATCGTAGATGAGCCAGGTAAGTCCGAATATTACGGTGAATACTGCCGCACAGGTCCAAGGATCGGAAAAGTGAACGAATGTATTTCCAGTTGTCCCGCTCAGGGCCGTGACAAGGAATACCGTGAGAAACATGACGAAAGCCCCCATGTAGGGGATGACGTAAATTGCCCCAAACAGGAGTCCGAGTAAAATCGAGTAAGGCACTCCAAGTGCGCTCAAAACAACTGTGCTCACTAGGGTCCAGATCAAGATGGAGGTCGTGACACCACGCAAATA
>JAIOPU010000102.1 GCA_021413725.1 Armatimonadota bacterium
CACATTCTTCCATGAGTCGAGTCGCAGAGTATGTTTTGCCCCCATATCGAGTCTGATATTCAGCTTCTGTGGGTAACGGCGCGTTGATCTTTTGATGAGCGGAGTACACAGGATTATCGAGCAAGTCCACCTCGCGATTTTTCCAAAGGTAAGGTGGATAAAAATTGTGCGCACGTCGCTGACAGAGGTATCCGTAAAAGAAGTCAAAGCCGTGGTCGAGCGGATTTTGTCCCAAATCAGTCCCGCCGAGCGCCCATTTCCCCACTAATCCGGTTCGATAGCCGCCTTTCTGAAGCACTTCTTGCAGCAGTGTTTCGCTCGCCTTAACCGGAGTCTGCCCCTCCTTGTCATTGGGACCGAAACCTCCTTGCTCCTTATTCCCCCGGATCGCCGCGTGGCCTTGGTGCTTTCCCGTCATCAGAGAGTAGCGCGTCGGCGCGCAAACCGGGCTGCCAGAATATGCGCGGGTCATCTTGACGCCCTCCGCAGCAAGGCGGTCAAGATTCGGAGTCGGGATTTTTTTCTGGCCAAAACAGCCCAGTTCGCCATAGCCGAGGTCGTCCGCCATGATGTAGATCAGGTTCGGTTTTGAGATTTCGTTGGCGAGGGCACACGCAACCAATAGGCTAATCATGAGCCGAGGATACCTACACTGGTTATCAGGACATCAGGCAGAATGTTTCACGCGAAACAATTCAACTAAAAATCCCCACCGCCAAAGTCGCCGCCACCAAAGTCTCCCCCGCCAAAATCGCCACCGCCGTCGCTAAAATCGCCGCCTCCGAAATCTCCACTCTGGTCAAGCTCAGACATCCTGGAGTTTCCGTCGGAGGATCCTCCTCCGCCATAACCGCCTCCGTATCCGCCATGCCCAAATCCGCCCATGCCGTAGCTGTGATAGCCCCAGCCCCACGGACTCATCATGTTGCTAATGGCGCTGAAGGCGACCATGTTCCAGAGGAAATCACCGGTCCCGTACTGCGTATAAGGATCGTATCCACGAACTCCATACCAGGGCGTAAACCGATCGCCTTGATACTGACCTGCCATCTGCGGCGGATTTCCGCTTTGCAATGAAGCAACCGTCTGCGGCGAAACCATCACCGTCTGCCGCCGACCATTGACTGTAAATTCAATCGGTTGAAGGTCATTCCTAGGCTCCGAAGTAAAGAAGTCCACGCCCTTCACGGGCTCAAACAAGGGGGCCGCCGGATCCGCGCCGCCAATCGGCGGTGGAATTCGGAAGGCTGTGTTTGATCCACCGGTCACATTGTTAATCGTGAGCTTTCCAGACTCAATATCGGAGTTTGCTTGCTGAAAAAGCGAGCCGACTTGAGCCAATTGCTCGGGCGTTTTTGAAGTATCAAGCATCGTCCGAGCCCGATCATAAGTCTCGCTCGCCCGCTCGCGATACTGTCGCAAAGCCTCGCCATTCTGACCGGCAATGAGTCCATTGTAGCCATCCAAGTACGAAATTCCTTCCAGTGCTTTATCCCGTTCCGCCAGAACCTGCGCTCGCACTCGGGCGGCATCAGCGGCCTTTTTCGCTGCCCGACCAGCAAAATAAAGACCCCCCAGCACGATGGGAATCCCGAACAGTAGCCCATAGCCGGTGTTTCGAGCGGCCCCTGTCGTGGTTGCCTTCTTCCCGGCATTATCAGCAAGCCAAACCACCGCTGGTGTGAGGTCTTTGCCGTTGATAAACTTCAAAGATTCGTTGCTCAATGCCGCGAGCTTGGAGTTGCCGAGCGTGTCAGAATACGCCGTCATTCCCTTCTTGGTGATCACAACGACAAGGCCGTTTTTCAAGGTCAGCCGCTTCTCCAAGAGGTTTTCTGCGTATGAACCACGCAACTCCTTTCCGTTCTTTTGCCACTTTGCACCTAGTCCCGGGATCACCAGAACCTTGAGTTGCAACGGCTTCAGCCGGTCCGCCGCCTCCCGAATCTTCGCGCCATCGACCCGATCTTCCATGCCCGGATAAATCCAAACCGAGTCCCGCGCCAAAGCCTGATAAGCCTCTTGGCTATAATCGGGCGGAGTGACCTGAGCTCCGGCGAACCCAGAGAGGCTCAAAAGCCCAAGCGTTAGCAAGCGAGAATTTGATTTCTGCAACATATTCACTAGATAGTACGCGAGAAGCGCAAATTCCGTTTAGTTGTAACTAGGATGTTGCAACTGATACTGCTGGTAGTAATAGATTCCCAACCCAATCAGAATGAGTCCCAGAATCACCGCAATCAAGACTTTCCAGAAGCTCACCGGCGCTTGGCCCTGCACCTCGCCGGTTCGGCCATTAACGACAACCCGAAAACTCCTAGAGCTGTAGTGGTAGCCGCCGGTGTAGAGAGGCAACAATAGCTGTTTGAACGAGTTATGGAAGTATTCGGTCGAGTGCGAGTGCACTCGCTGCTCATCTCCGCCGATATCTGAGCAGATCGCAGAGTAAATTCTCGGCTCCATCGCAATCTTTGCGAGATTCCAGGATTGAGGAAGGTCAATGTCATAGCGCAAAGTCTGGAAGCCCACCAAGAACTGGGGCTCGTAAGGCATCACCGCGCTCAGGTCCCAAGTTTCGAGGTGCGCCGCAAATTTCGCATCTGTGACGGTCTTTTCGGAGTTCGCACCACTGGCGGGAGGGGCTTTGCCAACGGTGGAAGAACCCAAAATCAAAATATCGTTGAAATGCACCTCTACTATTCCGCTTGCTGGCCACCAGTTCGTCTTTTGCACTGATCGGGTCTTGCGTACACTTTGCCCATTCTCAATCGTTGTGTAACTCTCCTCCACCCAATAATGCTCACCTCGTTCCCCGGTGTACTCTGTCGTCGTGTCTGAGTCAAACGTCCAAAACGGAACATAGAATCCCCTCAGCTTGCCCTCCTTGAGGGCAAATCTTTTGAGGTCATTCGGCGCCCAAAAGCGGGATCCGAGCCACTCGCCCAGTGCCGCTCTCGCCTGGATTTCCGTGAGAATAAAGGGCAACAGCCCATTGGGGACGATCCGTTTCTCGGGGTTCGCCTCAATCAGGACTCCGCTGCCGCAAAACGGACATTCGTCCGTGGTCTGATTCTCCGAAATTGTAAACTCTGCGCCACAATTCTTACACCTGAGAAGCTGTGCTTCTTCTTGTGCAATCTGCAACCGACCGAGGTCAAAGTACGCCTCCAGAGGAAGTTCTTCGACCTCGACCGCCGCAATCTGAATCTGCTGAACGTGTCCGCAGTACGGACAACTCATCGAAATCGTCCCGGGTCGGTACGTCAATTCTCCCCCGCACTGCTCGCATGGAAAATGCCGCGGTGCGGACGGATCTGCCTGGGGCGGGATACCCATTGACATCGTGGAGTTTTAGCCGGGCAGGGGCGGCGGGACATGTGCGAACAGCACACTGACTTCCGGCACTTGAGTCGCGGGTAGCCATGTCGCCATGCCTGGGCTCCAGACTAGAGAATCTGGCTTAAGCGAATCGCCCACCATGTCTCTCAGGGCTTCTATCGAAAATGGCCCGGTTTGTTGGCCGTTCACGGCAACATGGAACGTCTTTGCGACCGGAACCGCCGGAGGAGTTGTTGCTGGAGCCGGAGAATTGTGCATCATCTGACCCATCATTTGGCCCATTCCAATCCCGATTCCCGCCGCGCCGAGGCCGCCTTCGTTTTCGGCCGCTTTCTCCATCGCCGTTGCGGCTTGGTATTTCGCGTAGCTGTTCAGATCTCCAACCGCGCCCATCGAACTGCGCTTATCAATCGCCGCTTCGACCTCCTCCGGCACCGAAACATTCTCGATGAGGAAGTTGAGAAGTTCAATTCCAGTTTCTGCGAGACCTGGGGCGATTCCGCCGAGAATCGTATTTCCGACCTCGCCGTACTTTGTAGCGAGATCAATCACCGGAATGTGTGCGTTAGATACGCCTTCGGCAAATTTCGAAACAATTTGGTTGCGGATATGCTCGCTGACTTCGTCCACTGTGAACTGCCAGTCGGTCCCAGCTAGTTCCTTGAGGAACCTCGCGGCATCGCTCACGCGCATCGCGTAGCTTCCAAATGCTCGAACCCGGACGACACCGAAATCGGCATCCCGCATCATGATGGGATTGGCGGTGCCCCACTTCAGATCAGTGAACCGCTTCGTGTTCACAAAATAGACTTCCGCCTTGAACGGGCTGTTGAAGCCATATTTCCAACCCTTCAGCGTGCTGAGAATCGGCATATTTTCTGTCGTCAAAGTGTACATTCCGGGTGTGAAGACGTCCGCAATTTGCCCCTCATTGACGAAAACCGCCACCTGGCTTTCTCGCACCGTGAGCTTTGCTCCCGACTTGATTTCGTTGTTGTGTCGCTCGAAGCGGTAGACGATAGTGTCCTGTGTATCGTCCGTCCACTCGATAATATCAATAAATTCGCCGCGTAGTTTATCAAAGATGCCCATTTTGCATACCTCTAACGTAGAGAATACCGGTTTGGTTGCAAGATGCGAAAGACCCACACCACAATAAGGGAAAGCATGAAAATATTGATCCTGGAGGACAACTTGATTTGGAGCTCACGCCTCGCAAAGACCGTAACGTCGCTCGGGCACGAGGCAGTAGTTCTCGGCCGGATTCCGACACCCATGCCGCCAGGAGATGTCGCGATTCTCAACCTGGGAAACAGCCAACTGTGTACAATTGAAATTATCCATAACCTTAAGAATCAGCAAATCAAGACAATCGCTCACGCCGGACACAAGGAGAAGCCGCTCCTTGAACAAGGAAACGAAATGGGTGTGGATCTAGTGGTCTCAAATAGCACTCTCACTTATAAACTCGCGGAGACTTTGGCTCAACTGTCACTATGATTTGGACGCAATCCTTTATTTGTTTTCTCGGTTGGATCGGTTTCGGTTTTTGGCTCCGAACTCGGAGTGAGCTGGTCGCGAGCAATATCAAGCGCGTTGCCCGCGAAAAACAAGTTATCTGGTCCGGACTCGCCATGATCGGCGGGGCATTGATCCTCATCGCTAGTCTATTCCTCGTCGGAGCCATCGGGGGGATGACGAGGGACGGACTTACTTGGTGGGGTTGGATTCTGGTCTTCGCCGGTGGGCTCGGATTTACCTATTTCCAAGTCGTTGCCGCGTTGTCAATGGTGATCTTGTTGCAACCCGAACGGCGCGCCGAAACTCCAGCGAGCCGCGAAACGTCCGAACAAAAGGAGTCAGAATCTAACTAAACATGAAACGCACGCTTTTCGCCGCCCTTTTCCTCGTCGCCCTCGTCGCGGCCCCACTACAAGCCGCCGCTCAAATTCCTTCCGCCCAAGGAAAACGCGCCGACGAGATCATGATCAAGATGCGGCAGATCGACATGCTCGGTCAGCTATTGCCGGCTTTGTTTACGAAAGAACAACTCAAAGCCATCCTTCCGGTAGTTGAAAAGGGTCGCAAGGATGCAAAAGGCGTGGAAGCAAATGAGTACAAGGTTCTCGTTGAGCTTGAGAAAAAACTCGACGCGTCTATTAAAAATGCAGTCGAGAAGGGCCAAATGCCCAAAGACGACATCCGCAAAGAGATTCGCTCCACATACAAGGCATTTTCACTGATTCGTGAGGGTCTCATCGCCGACAATCTCGATGCCATCATCGCCGTCATGGACAAGGAACTGAACAAGGGCCAGAAGAAAGCAATCGCGAATTCGCTGAATCCAAAGTACTTTGATCCGAATCTGGACACAAGTAAGTGGGAAGACGATCAAAAAATTCGCTTCTGGGTCCGCGTGGTGTTGCTTGATCCTACGAGTTACGAATTGCTGACGAAGATGGCGGCGAAGTAACGGTCGTTCCGTAAGGCTAGGCGGGTAACCTAGTTAGGCTTGAACACCACAACATTTGCAGAAACTCAGGAAACCCCGTTCGAAAAGCAGCGGGGGATTAGCCGTGTCGAAATCCGGGACGGATTCGCCCAGATTCACATTAGTCAACTCCCCGACCCGCTGATGGACGCGCGGCTGGAAATCCTCCAGGTTCTGGCCGACAACAACATAAGCATCGACTTCCTAAAGCTGACCCAAACTGGTCTCGCCTTCCTGGTTCAGGAAAGGTCGGCGGACCAGGTCGCCACACTTTTGGCGAGCAAAGTGCCTCACCACTCCGTCCATCGAGACCAGAGCATTGTTATGGTTTCGGCCGTAAACATGCGCGATGAAGAAGGACTTCTCGCCCGAGTTGTTGCCGTGTCTATCGGCTGCGGAGTTCAAATTGACCACCTCGGCGACATGCACGACCAACTCCTGATTGTCACCAGCCGCGACGGGGCAAGAGAGATTGCGGGCGCAGTCAAAGACCAATTGATGGAAGTGCCGAGTTGAAAATCAAGGTCATGAAGTTCGGTGGCACGTCTGTCGCCACGCCCGAAGCTCGGCGCCAATCCGCTCTCCGCGTGATCTCAGCTAAAGAAAAAGGCTTTTCCCCGGTGGTCGTAGTCAGCGCGATTGGTCGTCGCGGCGCACCCTATGCGACTGACACCCTGATCAATCTGCTCAAAGAAATTGATCCCACCGTCGAGCCCGATGCCCGAGAAATGGACATGATGATCGCTTGCGGTGAAATCTTTTCCTCAGTCATCTTCGCCCACCTTCTCAAAACCCTCGGCCAACCCGCAATGGCCTTTCGCGGCGGTCAGGCCGGTATCCGCACCGATGGCGTTTTCGGAAACGCCCGAGTCGTGGGGATCAACCCCATCGCCCTTCAGCGTTGCATTGAACAACGCGTCATCCCGGTCGTCTGCGGGTTCCAAGGCACGTTCGTCCCCGAACCGGGCTGGCCTGGTGGCGAACTCACCACCTTGGGGAGAGGAGGTTCTGACACCACAGCTTCCGCTCTCGGCGCGGCCCTCAAAGCTTATGCAGTCGAGATTTTTACCGACGTCGAAGGCGTCAAAACCGCAGACCCTGATTTCGTCAAGAACGCCCCCACTTTGCGCAAGGTTAGCTATGCGGAAGTTGCCGAAATCGCCCACCTTGGCGCGAAAGTCCTGCACCCTCGAGCCGCAGAGATTGCGATGAAGTACAACATCCCACTTTGGGTGAAGAGCACATTCTCCGAAGATGAAGGAACCGAAGTCGTTTCGGGCGATCAAGTCCAGGCTCGCCGCGTCACCGGCGTCACCCACACGGGCAAGCTTGTCTACCTCCAATTTGGCCTCCAAACCGCCTCGCCCGAACATAGAAAAGAACTCGAAACGAGGGTCTACGAGATGATGGCTCGCTACAATATGAGCCTTCACATGATGAACCTTTCGCCGTCGGGAATTGGCTTTGCGGTCCCCCGCGACCAGTACCCGATCGTCCTCGACCTGCTCGATGGCTTGGTAATTCCGGTCAAGAACGACGACAAAACATCCATTTATCTTTTCCAGATCGGCGACAAACCTTCGCTTGAAGCGGAGACGCAAACCAAACTCCTCGAACCGCTCGGCGAGATCAAAATTCTCACGATCGGCCTCACCGAAGGCTGCACAATGGTCTCGGTCGTGGGCTACGAGTACATGCGTCAGGCCGGAGTCTTCCTCAAGGTCCTGCGCTCGCTCTGCGATGCCCAGGTCCCGGTTTTGCAAACCAGCGATAGCGACCTCTCCCTCAGCGTCCTTATCCCCGAGTCCGAAACCCACAAAGCTGTAAGCCTCCTCCACGAAGAATTCGACCTCGCCGGGGCGAACTAGACGTGCGCCCCACCATCCTCGGAATTCTTAACGTCACCCCAGATAGCTTTAGTGACGGCGGTCGGTTCACGACCGCCGAGTCCGCGATTGAGCACGGAATTCGGCTTAAAGAGGAAGGTGCCGACTGGATCGACGTTGGCGGAGAATCGACTCGGCCGGGTGCGTTTTCCATCTACATCGATGAGGAACTGCGTCGAGTCATGCCCGTAATCGAAGGTCTGGTCAAAAACAACATCGCGGTCTCCATCGACACCTCCAAGCCCGAAGTCGCTCGCCAAGCCATCGCGGCGGGCGCGAAAATGGTCAATGATGTCACCGGCCTTGCAAACCCGGAAATGGTCCGAATCTGCGCAGAGTCCCAGACCAAAGTCTGCATCATGCACATGCGCGGGAACCCGCGATCTATGCAATCCGAGACGCATTACGATGACCTAATCGGAGAAATCTCAAGCGAACTGCGAGAAAAAGCAGAGAACGCCCAAGCTCACGGCATCCTCCGCGAAAATATCATCCTTGACCCCGGTCTAGGGTTCGCCAAGAACGCGGATCAGAATTGGGAACTCCTCCGAGCGATTCCAAAACTGAAAGCCCTTGGGTACCCGCTTATGATCGGGCTCAGCCGAAAATCCTTCCTCGGGAAACTCCTGAACGACGCCCCACCCGAACAAAGAATCACAGCAGGAGTGACGGCGCAATTAGAAGCCGTGAAACTAGGGGCAAACTACATCCGAACCCACGATGTCAAGCCGTTCGTGGACGCGCTTAAGGTTCTTCAGGCTTTGGCTCAACCTTAGCCAGCCATTCCGACCGGCGATTGATGATCGCCGAATGGATCAATCCCGCCGTGCCACCGAGCCCAAGCGCAACGATAAAAGCCGTCAGCGCAAACGTCATCCGCGCCCCCATATTTGCCGCAATCGCGACGAGCGAAACGCCAACCGCCTCGGTGAATAGGCAGCGAACCAAACGTCCCAACCGCTTTTCCGGCGATCCAAGACGATCAAAGGCCGCCGCCGACAGACCAAAACTGCCGAGAACGATGAGAAGAAAGGCCAGACCGAGGACGGAATATAACAACGGTTCACAGTGTACCGCCCCCCATTCACCGCAAAATTGCCGGTCATTCCAACAATCTACTTTAAGTTTTCACACTAAGAACCTAAATTAGCCCAAAAACATGGCAAAGAATACAGTAGAAGTCGCCAATCATAGATTGTGTGGGAGCAACGCGCCCCGACCGACGCCGGAGAAAATCAGGATGCCACATTTTGCATATACAGCCATAGATAGCACGGGAAAACAAGTAAAGGCCATTGTCGAGGCTGATACCGAAGCCACCGTAATCGCTCGACTGCGCGAGCAGTCGTTGCACGTCGTTGACGTTGCGGAAACCAAAAAGGCGAAGGCGGGCGGCGGATTCGGAAAGAAGAAGATGAAGCCCAAGGCTCTCGTCATCTTCTCCCGGCAGTTTGCCACGATGATCGACGCGGGTATTCCGATACTGCGCTGTATGGAAATCCTGACCTGGCAATGTAAAGACGTTGCCCTCAAGGAAGCTCTGGACCAGATGTTCATTGACGTGAAAGCAGGAATGCCGCTCAACGAGTCGATGATCAAGCATCCCACGATTTTCAATAAGCTCTACGTCAATATGATCCGAGCGGCGGAAGTCGGTGGAATTTTGGACATCATCCTTGACCGTCTCTCCGGCTTCTTGGAATACGAATCCGACATTCGATCCAAGATCAAGGCGGCGATGATGTATCCGGTCGCGGTCCTCTGCTTCTCGGTTTTGATGCTGTTCGGTCTCTTCACGTTCGTCCTGCCGCGCTTCAAAGACATCTTTAAGGGCATGGACATTGAACTTCCGACAATGACAAAAATCATGTTCGGGATCGGCGACTTCATGCAAGCCTACTGGTGGGTCGTCATTCTCTTCTGGGTTGGAATGTTCGTCGGAATCAAGCAGTGGGGCAAGACGCCGTCGGGGAAACACTGGCGAATCGAGTGCTCCAAGAGGCCATCGAAACCACACGGAATGCCGTGCGGGAGGGTCAGAGATTATCAATGCCACTCGTGGCATCGGGCATCTTCCCTCCGATGGTCACGCACATGATCGATATCGGAGAAGAGTCGGGACGACTCCCCGAGATGTTGGTCAAAATCGGCGACTTTTACGACACTGAAGTCGAGGTTGCGGTCAAGGGGTTAACCTCCATGATCGAGCCTCTGTTGATCGTCTTTATGGGTGTTGTGGTTGGCTTTATCGCCATCTCAGTCATGACACCGATCTTCTCGATCATCCAAGCCGTCTCGTAAGTTCTCGCAAGTTCGTAGTTGTTCCGGGCCAATGATTGGCCCGGACCGTCCGTAGACCGCAAAGGATTGCAGTTTACAAAAAGAAATAGTTAACGGAGTAATAATGTCAGATATTCAAGCCCTTAGGGACGAGCAGGATGCTCTAGTCCTTCGCTACTTACACCGACCTCGACCTGAACTCAAGGATATGATCCTTGTTCAATATTCAGGACTCGTCGAAAGAATTGCAAGACGATTCTCGGGACTCGAATCCCAGGACGATCTTGTGCAAGTGGGATACGTGGGACTGCTGAACGCCCTTGGGAAATACGATCCCAACGCAGGAGTTCGGTTCAATACTTACGCCACTCACCTCATCGCCGGTGAAATGAAGCACTACCTGCGAGATCGCACGCAGACGATCCGACAGCCAGCTTGGCTCCAAGAGTTGCGACACAAGGTCAACCGCAGCGTGAGCATGCTCCAGGCAAACCTAGGGCGCGTTCCCACCGTGGAAGAGGTTGCCGTCGAAACAGGAATTAGCACCTCAGCGGTCGAAGAAGTTTTCCAAACTCAAGAGATGCTCAAGCTCACCTCGCTAGACCAAGGAACCAATGAAGAAGACGGTGGGGAAGTCGATAACCTGGACAGCGGCGCATTCTGCAAAGAACAGCTCACGGTAGAAGATCGAGTCGTTCTCGAAGACGCTATGAAGCAACTCCGCGACATCGAGCGTGATGTTCTTACTTTGTTCCACTTTGACGCTTTGAATCAGACGGAAATCGCCCACAGACTTGGAATCTCATGCAACTATGTCTCCCATATTTTGCGCCAGTCGCTAGGGAAGTTGAGACGAATTTTGACTTCGGAAAATGACAAAGAAGTGACTTTGCGACAGCAAACGAAGACGGCCTATGACGACGAAGTCTTGGATTCTCTGACCGGACTCTACAACGAAACCTACTTTGGAACACGTTTGCAAGAAGAACTTCACCGATCCTCTAGTACGGAGGGAATGTTGGGACTCGTGCGGATTGATTTCAAAGGCATGGACGGTTTGCGATCATACTACGGCCAAGCCAGTGTGGACGATCTGTTGCTTGATGTCAGCGAATTCTTGAAGGAAAATGTGCGCCGAATTGACGTGGTCTGCCGCGTCGGAGATCATGGCTTCGCTGTGATTCTTTGCTGCACAGCCCTTTCCGCGCAGATTGTGGCTCATCGAATGATCGTGAGATTTAACGACTGGGCGAGTGAGCGACGGGCTCCGATGGGCCCAGTCAAGTGCTTGTTGGGTGCGGCAACGTATCCGGCAAATGGTCAAAGCGTTAAGGCACTCTTCAACGAGGCTACGCCGACCGAAGCAGGCTTCAAGGCCGTCGGAGTGAACCACACCTTCGACCAAGCTGCTTAAGAGAACTCCAAACTATTTCTTTGGCCGCCTCAACAGGCGGTCATTTTTTTTGAAAACGCCACGAGTTTTCACTTTATTCTGAAACTTTAGAATACTTGCGGTATATTAGTAAGAGAGATGACGAACTTGGAGCCGAAAGGGACTGAGATTTGGCTCACCGAAGGTGAGGAGAAACGGGCGCGTGTGCAACATATGTTCGCCGAGATCGCTCCGTCCTACGATCTCCTAAATTCCGTCATGTCGCTCAGCTTACATAAGCGATGGCGACAGATCGCAGCCCGCAAATTGAATCTAAAGCAAGGAGGTTCCGCCCTTGACGTCTGCTGTGGCACCGGCGACTTTCTCCCTATCCTCCGTTCATTTGTCGGCGAAAGAGGCATCGTAATGGGAACTGATTTTTGCGCTCCGATGCTAGAGCGGGCGGCCTCGAAAGACCCAGCAAGCACTCTTTCCCTCGGCGATGCCTGCCAATTGCCATTCGCCTCGGGGGGTTTTGACGGAGTGACGGTCGGCTGGGGAATCCGAAACGTCCCTGACATTGACCTCGCTCACCGGGAGATCTACCGAGTTTTGCGCCCCGGAGGCCGCTTTGTATCCGTCGATATGGCGATTCCAAATAACCCCATCACCCGAGGTGTTTCTCAACTTCTTACCCAACGGCTCCTTCCCGCCCTCGGGCGAATGTTCGGAAAGACCGAGGCATACACCTATCTCCCGAAATCCACGGAACGATTCCTCGACCGAGAGGGCCTCGCCCAATCCATGCGTTCCGCCGGCTTCACGGACGTAAACTTCAAGAATCTCTTTTTTGGCAACATTTGCATCCATTGGGGGCAGAAACCATGAGCTTTATTCCAGAACTCTATCAAGAAACCATCGAACTGTTACGCAGTGATGTTGCCGACCTCGAAATCGTCCTCGCCGACGAGGTCGTCTCAAATGTCAAAGTCGTCCAGCAAGTCCTCTCGCACACCCGCGAAGCCGGTGGAAAGCGACTCCGCCCCGCGCTTCTCATGGTCGCGGCGAAAGCCATTGGCAAGTCTTTTGACCGCGAAAGAGCCCTGCGAATTGGTGCCGTTCTTGAGATGGTCCACATGGCAACGTTGCTTCACGACGATGTCATCGACGACGCCGACACGCGCCGTTCGCGTCCCACTGCCGCGAGAGTTTTCGGCAACACCGCCGCGATTCTCTCCGGCGACGTTTTGCTCGCAAGAGCGATGGCGAGTCTTGCCGACGATGGCGACCTCGCCGTCATTCGAACCGTGAGCAAGGCCGTCGTCGAAATGGCCGAAGGCGAAGCCCGCGAGGTGGAGACCCGGTCCAATTTCGAACTGTCTCTGGACGAGCACTATGAGATTCTCCGATTGAAAACGGCGACCCTCGTAGAGTGTTGTTGCCGCTTGGGGGCTATTCTCGCCGAGGCGACCCCTGAGCAACGCGAAGGACTGGCGAGTTTTGGTCACCACATCGGGCTAGCGTTCCAGATCATTGACGACATCCTCGACTACCGCGGAGAACAAGATCGCACAGGGAAGCCTTTCGCGACTGACTTCCGGGAGGGTTGCGCTACCCTACCGCTCATTCTTCTGAAAGAGCATCTGAACACCGAAGAATTAGACTTTGCGGCCTCCAAATTCGGAGCAACGGTCGTCGAAGACGAACTTCGCATGATCGTAAGCTGGATGGAACAGCGCGGAGCATTTGCCGCGACAGAGGAGATCGCCCGCGACCATGTAAACCAGGCGATCGCGGCACTAGCACCCCTGCCCAGATGTAAGGAGCGGGATGTTCTCGAAACGTTCGCCCACTTCGTCCTTCAGCGAGATCAGTAAAGAGATGCGCCGCTATCCTGGCTACATCTTTGACCTCGATGGCACCCTTTATCGTGGTTCAGACCCAATTGAGTACGCGGTCGAAGTCGTGAATCAGCTTGCAGCGGAGGGCGCCAGAATCCGTTACCTCACGAATAATTCCGGCTACACGGCAGAGAAAATCTCCGAAAAGCTCACCGCAATGGGCTTCCCCGCGCCAGTCGATTCGATCTATTCCAGCGGTCTAGGAGCAGCTGAGTATCTACGAACTCACAAAGCGAAATCCGTTTTCGTCGTCGGACAGCCTGGGCTCCATGAAATCCTCTCGTCATACGGCATTAGAACCACCCAAGAGTCCCGCGCGGACTTCGTCCTCGTCGGAATCTGCCGCAGTTTCACCTACGACCTCCTCGACCGCGCCCTCCAATGCCTTCTCGGGGGAGCCAAACTGATCGCAACGAACAAAGACACCACTTTCCCCCTCGAAGAGGGCCGACTTGCTCCAGGTGCAGGCTCCATCGTCGCTGCCGTCGAAGCCGCGAGTGGAATGAAAGCCACCGTCATCGGCAAACCTGAGCCCACTCTCATCCAGCACCTCCTCGCCCAAATGAACCTAAAGCCCGAAGACGTCCTCGTAGTTGGGGACCGCGTTGACACCGACATTGAATCCGCCAAGAGAGCTCAATGTCCTGCGCACCTAGTCCTGACCGGCGTCACGTCGGTGGCGTCCACTGCGGGACTATCCTGGAGCAAGGATTTGCGCGACTTACTGCAGAGTTGATGGACCTTTTTCGGATTGACGGCCTAAAAGTTGTCGATTACTAAGGTACGAACCGGATGAGGGTTTGCTCTCGCGACTAGGAGACATTGTGTGATCCCTCCAGGATCAGAGAAGGGGTGCGTGTGCCCCGGGGTGTCGCACTCGCAAGCGAGGTCTCAACCCCCGGCTACCTCTGTTTCATCCCTCCGGGACGGGGCTGCGCCTACCGCTTTGAACTGAGCCACGACGTCGTGAAAAAGGCCGCCCCCTTCCGGAAGAGCCAAAAGTGCCTCAATATGAAAAAAAAGGAAACAAAATAATCAGGGCAACAAGTTCAAAGGCGAGAGTGTACTTTAACCACGTTCGCAACATCTTTCGCTCAGCGGTTTGCCCGCTCACTTTGGTCACCGCAAAGACGATTCCAACCAGTGTAAGGATCACGCTAAGGTACGGT
>JAIOPU010000110.1 GCA_021413725.1 Armatimonadota bacterium
CGATCTCACCGGTCTGCCTCCAACCCCAGAGGAGGTGGATGCGTTTATGCATGACTCTTCTCCTCAAGCTTACGAGCGGGTCGTTGACCGCCTTCTTAACTCGCCACGCTATGGCGAGCGCTGGTGCTGGGACTGGCTGGATGCGGCCCGCTACGCCGACACCAACGGCTTCCAAGGTGATCCGACGCGCACCATGTGGCCGTGGCGCGATTGGGTGATCGAAGCCATCAATCAGAACATGCCCTACGACAAGTTTACCGTATGGCAACTCGCAGGTGATTTGCTGCCCAATGCCACCACAGACCAGAAGCTGGCCAGCGGATTCAATCGCAATCACATGATGAATGGCGAGGGCGGCCGCATTGCAGAAGAATCACGGGTGGAGAACGTAATGGATCGCGTGGAAACGACCGGCACTGTCTGGCTGGGGCTGACCATCGGTTGCTGCCGTTGCCACGATCACAAGTTCGATCCAATCTTACAACGGGACTACTTCGCGTTTTACGACTTCTTCAATCAAACCTCGGAAACCGGAAATGATCGAAGCGGCCAGGATGCTCCAGTGCTGGACCTGACCACGCCAGAAGAGAGTGCGCGCCTCAAAGCCGCGATCGATCGTCTCAATGAAGTTGCCAAGGAGGTGGAAGACTTCGAGCTGGTGAAATTCCCACGGCCCAAGGGCAAACGTCTTTCAGATTCTGAGGCCGGAAAGCTCCCCGGCAACCTTTCTTCGACTCTGGCCGGGGTGCCTCCTGCCAAGCGAAATTCGGAGGCGCTGCCAGAAGCGATCAATTACTTCAAAGACAAGGATGCTGACTATGTGAAACTGCTGGAGAAATTGCTCGCATCTTTGCGCGATCGGCAAACTGCAACCACCAAGGCTCCCAAAGTCATGATCATGGATACGCTCGCCAAGCCGCGCAGCACGTTCGTCCTCGCCAAGGGCGCTTACGACAAACCGACCGCCGAAAAGGTCACAGCCGGCACGCCGCCAGCACTTCCACCCTTGCCAGCAAACGCGCCAAAAAACCGTCTTGGTCTCGCGCAATGGCTCGTCTCATCCGAGAACCCGCTCACGGCCCGCGTCACGGTCAATCGTTTCTGGCAGGCGTTCTTCGGCATCGGTCTTGTAAAAACTGCGGAAGATTTCGGCGTTCAGGGTGAGAAGCCGGTGCATCAAGAGTTGCTCGACTGGCTGGCGATTTATTTCATGGAAAATGGCTGGGATGTGAAGGCACTGCACAAGCTCATCGTGATGAGCGGCACCTACCGGCAATCGTCCAATATCACCGCGTCACTGCATGAGCGCGACCCAGAAAACCGCCTGCTGGCTCGCGGGCCGCGAGTGCGACTGTCGGCCGAGGCCATTCGCGATCAATCGCTGTCGGTTGCCGGCTTGCTGGTCGAAACGTTGGGCGGCCCGAGCGTCACTCCCTA
>JAIOPU010000053.1 GCA_021413725.1 Armatimonadota bacterium
TGATCAACTTGGACGGCACGGGATTAGAGCGCATTACTTACACGGGCGAGTTTGATGGATTCCCCATGTTCTCCAGGGATGGGAAGCACCTGCTCTTTGGGAGCAACCGTAACGGCAAGGTGAAGGGCGAGACGAACGTGTTTATCGCCGACTGGAAAGACTGACAAGAAAAGTCCCCTCGCTTCGATTGGAGTGAGGGGACTTTTTATGCTTGGTTCAGGAGCAGTTGGGTTTCTGTCTTTCAGACTTTTCGTCGTCGCATAAGGGCGACTGCACCGAGCCCGAGTGCAAGCATGGAGCCTGGCTCGGGAACGACATTGATGTCGAACGCTTGGATGCCATTATTTGTGCTCATTGCATACAGGCTGATGTTATTTCCGCTGGAGGCGCCCCAGGCGACCCCACCCGCACCGTTTCCGTTTGCCAATGTTGCTCCAGTTAGCGTCGTTCCAGTTGCCCAGAGGGTAAGTCCGGTTCCTGAGACTTCATAGACTCTAACCTCAGCATTTCCGACACCTGCGTTCGGATGGGCCTCCAATGTTGCGAGCAACTTATGGCCGTTGAACTCGACGTAGTCGACGCATCGCTCATTCGAAGAGTCGCCACCTGCAACAGATGCGCTCATTGTTCCAGAGGTTCCGGAGTACGTTGAGAAGTTTATGCCGGGTGATCCCTGAGTACCGATCACTTCATTGACGTTTGCTCCAAAGGTGACCCCAGTTCGGAACTGGCCTGCGACGCCTCCAGTTACCTGGACATGACTTGCCGAGATGCTCGTTCCATTCCAGGTAGAGACTGTGTAGCCATTGAGGCTACCGGTGAGTCCTGAGCCAGAAGTGTTGTAACCACCCACCATCGTGACGTTATTCCCGGTTCCAACCACATCGAGGTCGTCGCCGAGTCGTGCGCCAACGGTTCCGGTGAGAGTTTGGAACGAACCAACGTTTGCGGCCGCTGCTGCTAGACCTGCTTCATTGGCATACCGGTAGACCTTATAAAAGGATGTGCCACCCATAGCGGAAACCATGTTTGTCACAAAAACCTGGCCATCGCTAGAGACGCCGACGGTGTTCGCCGCAAACGTTCCACCGCTGATCCCTGTGAGGGCCTGGGATGTCGCGGCTCCGGTCGTTCCGTTGACGATTTTCATCGAGGTACCGGCGTTGCGGCTGACGACAAGGACGTTACCGGTTGCTTTGTTGTATGCTAGGCTACGTTCCGTATTGGAAGTTGAGAGAAGGCCTCCGCCAAATGCGGCTTGGGAGACGAAGCCCCCGACCCCGAAACCAGATTTTGCGGCCATGGTGACCTGGGCTTGCGCTGTCACAGCGATGGATGACAGTGCGATAAAGAACAGTGCTTTTGAATTCATTGATAACTCCTTTTCTTCGACGTGATGAGCGGGGATGAGTTCATCTCCAGTTCAACAGGTTTGGGCAGGGCCCATAACGTATCTATTGTATCCTAGATTTGCTCAAAAACAGTCATTTCCTGGAAGATTCTGTAGAAACAGCAGATTTTCGGGGCTTCTATGCCAAAAATGGCGTTTCACGTGAAACATTTTCAACGGTTTTTCGCGGAAATGAGAATGATGCAGATAGGGATTGCACTCATAAGCAAGGAGTCGATGCGGTCCAAAACGCCCCCGTGCCCGGGAAGGAGCGCGCCGCTGTCTTTAAGCCCCACGTTTCGCTTCAGGTGGCTTTGGAATAGATCGCCGATTTGCCCAAGGATTCCGCTTATAAGGCCGCATATCATGGCGGGGATTGTGGGGATACCAAGCCAGGTTCCGATTCCCCAAGCCGCCAATATACAGGCTAAGAGGTTTGCGACTCCGCCCTCCCAGGTCTTTTTGGGAGAAATTTTTGGTGCCATCGGGTGTTTACCGAAGGCTTTGCCGACAAAGTAGGCGGCACTATCGCCAATCCAAAGAGTACCGATAGGGAGCAGCACCAAGTTTGGCGAAAATAGATTGGTCACCGAAGGACTTCCTTTTGTTTGGAGGGTGATAAGTGAGGCGAGTGGGATCAAAATCCACAGGAGGAGGCCAAAAAACTCTGGAAGTGAAGTGGAAAGTGGTGAGGGCACCAAATGAAAGGCTTCTCGAATGCCACCCAGTGCGATGAGAGCGACGAGGATGCCAAAGGGCCAAGGGTTGGTGCAGAGCATGCAAGCCAAGACAATGGGAATACCGATCACGGCGGTAAGAACTCGCTGCTTCATTAAGGACAATGTTACAACGTGGGGCGAGGACCTAGCTTGCGCTTGACGCGCTGGAGCGCATTATCAATCGATTTTGTCGTACAAGACATCTCCGCAGCAATTTCGATGTAGCTTTTACCTTCCAAGAATCGGTCAAAAGCGCCTCGCTCAATCGGAGAGAGCTTTTGCTGGCACTGAATCGAAATTGCCACGCGGCTTGCGGGAGAAATTGCGCCGTTGACATCGAGTTCTTGGGCGTTGTTGAGAGCGGAATGTTTGGCTCGGCTCGCGCATTTGATCGCAGAAACCAACTGCCGGGTCACGCAGAGGTCGGCGAACGCGCTGAACTTTGCACGGTGGCTTTGGAAATCGCGGATGGCTTGCCAGAGTCCGATCATGCCCTCTTGCACCATGTCGGCGGGCTCGGCCCCAGAGGCGTAAAATGATCTTGCTTTGGACAGTACGAGGGGGCGATAGCGAGACACGAGAATTTCCGCCGCTTCGCGATCCCCGTCACGTGCGAGGAGTGCGATCGCGTCATCACCCAATGGACTCAACCCTAGCCTGTCATCTGCAGAACGATACATCAGAAAACACAATCCGCACCGAAACAATTTTCGGAGCCTATAATTAATACATCAAATTATCTAGGAAAGATCGTACAATCCAAAGTTTTTTCTAAAAAACCCCTGAAATTGCTCCAAATGGACCAAATAGTGCCAGTTTTTCGGATTCGCTAGCAAAAAGTAGCTTGGATTTCGAAAATTCGCTGTATCATTATAGGGTCCCTTATGTTGAAGACAACCATAATTCTAGTTGCGGCTTTTGTCGCCGTTCAAGGATACGCTCAGGAGCGTTCCTGGCAGATCGAAAACCGGTTCACCAAATCTGCGAGCAAGGGAGCCCTCTCCAACACAGAGACCCAGTTTCTGATCGTCAGGTTACGGCAGGCAGATTCCCGCATAGGAAAGTCGCTCAAATCCTCTGCAAGTTGGATCACCGTGGATGCGGGCTCATTGTCGAACCTCGCGAAGACGAGAAATGCCCTCCTTCGCAATCCCAATGTGGCAGGTGTGTACCCCGTCTCCAATGCCCCCATTCAGTTGGAAGGCTTTTATCCAAACGACAGTTACTACGTGCGCGACCAGCCGATCGCAGGACTTCGTGGGCAATGGAATTTGGAAAACACTTTTGAACCCGGTATCGACATCAATGTCGTGGGAGCGTGGGCGAACAATTGGACCGGTTCGGGCGTTACGATGGTCAATATTGACGACGCCTGTCAAACTGGACACACTGATATTTTCCCGAACTACGTTTCGGCAAATTCATGGGACTTTGCCTCGGGAGATGCTTTCCCGGTGCCGGTTTCTTCGGCGGAGAATCACGGAACTTGCGTTGCCGGAATTATGGCTGCGCGTGGGGGGAATAACACGGGTGTGACCGGTGTTGCGCCATTTGGGTTGGTTTCTACCATTCGAATTGGTTTTTCTGCAGCGAATGTGGTCACGCAGTTGACCGATGGAACTCTTTTCAAGAGTAGCGGCGCGAACACCGACATCAAGATCAAAAACCATAGCTATGGGACGTCGATTCCGTATGTGGATTTTTCGGTGCTGAGCGCGGCGATGGATACTTCCACGGCCTCGGGAACGATCCATGTTCGGTCAGCCGGCAACTATCGCGGAACGACGGGTGAGGATGCTAATAAGAGCAATGACCGGGCGACTCCGTCAGCAATAACAGTATCTGCGCTGGGGCATACGGGTGTGTTCTCCGACTACAGCAACTTTGGCGCAAACGTGATGTGCTGCGCTCCTTCAAGCGACACGGCCTCGGGGGGAGTCGGGATATTCACGACGGATCGAACTGGATCATTGGGTTACAACGGGTCGGGGGACCCGATGCCGGACCAAAGTTACACATCCGTGTTCGGGGGGACTTCGGCGTGCGCGCCCCAGGTTGCGGGCGTTCTCGCTCTGGCAAAACAGGCGAACCCGAACCTTTCCACGCGAATGGCGAAGCACCTCATCGCGCGGACCTCGAAACAGGTCGATACTCTGGATGCCAGCAGCACGGGGGCTTGGGTGACCAATGCCGCGGGGTTGAAATTCAACCCGAATTACGGATTTGGACTGATCGACGCGACGGCTCTGGTGAACATGGCTCTTGCGAATTCGGGCGTTACCGCATTGACGACCACGGTCGTCGGCACGACCTCGGTGGCCGCGGCAATTCCTGATGACAATCCGACAGGTCTTGAGCGAACTTTCGTGGTCGGGAGTACTACCCCGCTAGAGGAAGTTCTCGTGACTTTAAACGTCACTCACGCCTGGCGTGGCGATGTTTCCGCAATAATGACTTCGCCTTCAGGGACGGTTCACAAGGTTCTGCTTGAAAATGGAAGCGACTCCGGCCCCTCCATTAACTGGACCTTTGCCGTGAATGGCTTCTGGGGCGAAAACCCAGCCGGGACTTGGCGGATCAAGTTGGTCGACAACTTTAGCGGCGACACCGGAACATGGAACTCTTACGGCGTGACTTTCCGGCAGGGGACTCTAGTTTCGGCGGAACGGACAGTTTCAGGCACGGTTGATCTGCTCGATTTTAGTACTGACCAGGGTCAAGTCGCGACCTTTGAGCTTTACAATGGAGCCACTTTGGTAGAAACGAAGACCGATACGCTTGGGGTCTCGGGGGCATTTTCGTTTACTACGTCGCAGTCGGGCACCTTTACGCTGAAGGCTTCGGGTCGGCATTGGCTCCGCAAGGCAGTGGCGGGGGTGAATACTTCGGCTGACGTCAGCGGATTGAGTTTTGCTTGCGCAAACGCGGATATCGCGCATGATAACGTTATTGATCTCAGCGACTACACGTACCTCGTGGTGAACTTTAACAAGACATCAGGGGATTCGGATTGGAACACACCAGACGGCAGTGGCGTGACTCCAGCGGATAGTGATTTGAACGGCGACAGCGTGGTCGACCTCTCGGACTATACGGTTTTGGTCGTGAATTTCAACATGACCGGCGATTAGTTTTCGCCGGGGTATAATTTGATTTCCTGTGGGGGATTAGCTCAGCTGGGAGAGCGCTTGCATGGCATGCAAGAGGTCAGCGGTTCGATCCCGCTATCCTCCACCAAACTTACCCATTCGCGACTCGTCGCTTGAATTTTTCGAAGTCAGTCTTTCCGTGGATTCGGATGCGCGGAAGTTCGTAGGGGGTTGTGGCGTTAACGGGATAGACCGGGCCGCCTCCCTTTTTCCAGGCCGCAAGGTAGCCAGCCTTTTCGCTCGCCTTGGAGACCGCTCGGTTGAATGCACCAGCAGGATAGGCGACAGAAGTGACCTTTGTTCCCAGCCCGGATTCGAGGACGCGCTTAGATTCGATCAGCTCAAAATCAAGCCGCTCCGGGTTCAAAGTCGTGAGGTCAGGGTGAGACACGGTGTGGGATTGGAAGCTCATTTTCTCCCGCAGCATTTGTCTTGCGTCCGCCCAGGAGAGCCGTTCCTTTGCCTCAAAGTTATTCGTGACCATGAAAATTGTCGCCTTCGCGCTGTACTTGGTGAGGATCGGAAGGGCTTCGGTGAAGTTGTCGCGGTAGCCGTCGTCCATCGTGATCGCGATTGCCTTTTCCGGAAGGGGTTGACCGTCGCGGAGTGCTTTTTCTACTTCGGAGACCTGCAGGAATATGTAATCATTCTCCTTGAGGTAGCTGACTTGCTCTTCGAAGTCGTGGGGAGAAACGGTGAGGTCTCGGAGCAGTTGGTTGCGCTGCTCGGCGGGGGAGAGGTTCGCGATTCGATGGTACATCAACACTGGGACTGCGTACTGATGAGTCATGGGTGTGAGACGAGGTGTTGTTTCATGTGAAACAATCTCGCGCCTCACGGGTTGCGGGGCAGAGCAGCCGGCAAGTGTGACCGAAAGCAATGCAATCCGTCCACATTTTGGCACAAGCTCTCCTACAAGCATCAGGTTAAGTTGCCTCGATTACGAAAGCGTGATATTGTCGGGATCAGAATCCGGTCCATTTATTGCAAAGGCTTGGTATTTTCTGGAACAGCTTCTCCAACCATAACCACGTACACGCTGTTATAAGGCTTGCTCAAAGCACTGCCTTCCGGAGATGTTGCCGAATCCGTGCCGTCATACTTCATCACAAAATCATAGGTACTAGCAACCTTAGCATTTGCAGGATCTGTTGAATAAAATCTGAACGACAGCAGTTGGCCTCTAACAAGCGGTGGGTTGGGCGCTGGTCTATCACTTGGTTTTGCCCATCCAATTGTAATGGTCTGATTATTTTCGTCGTACTTATCGGAAGTAATGGGAATGAGCTGAGCAAGGGTGTGAACTTTTCCGGGGTTGTTCAAACTGCCATAGCCGAGGGCAATTATCACGCCGATGACCACTCCCAACAGTAGTGCAATACCTATCTTCTTATCCATAAGGTTACTCCCTCCAAGCTGGTATCTTGGCACATGCGAATTCCAATTTGCAAGTGTTCCTCGTACAGTTCTGGATGAAATGTGGAAATCAATATTCTTCTGACGGAATCCAAACGGTCCTCAACAAAATTTGAATCACGATGTCCCTTTCGTGCAGATTCAGCTAGATAGCCCAACATCTGAATGTGCCTATGATCAAACGGAGGTCGCGCGGCAACCAGTATTAGTGCGATAGAATATGTAACTCCCAACTTATCAGCCAGAGCAATCCTCTCTCTCAGCGTCTCATGGAGTTCAACTTCAATATCGACGTCAGGATTTGACTGTAGTTGCGCTTCGTGCTTATTAGACCTGGCAATCAAGGCAACAATTGGATTCCCGTTTTCAGCCTCGTACATTTCTACCGTCTCAAAAGAGCCAATTGCAGCTTGCGGCTTGCCGCTAAGAAGGTGGATCGTGCCCAAATTACTGATAATCCTATATAGCCTAGGGGCGTCCTTTTTGGACTCGTAAATAGCTCGAGCGCGTTCAAAATAATGGCGAGCTAGGACAAAGTTGCTCCTACCTACTTCGATCAGTCCCAAGTTTGATGCAGCTTTTGCTACTTCTAGCAATTCCCCCGCCGTTTCAGCCTGAGTCAGCGCCTTAGCCAAATACCGTTCCGCCTCCTCCAAGTCCCCCGCCGACCACGCCAAAACGCCTGCCATTGAGAACGCCTGACAATGCAGCAGGGTCGCTTCCTCCGAGGATCGCCGCAAAGTTCCCTCAACCCAAGCCCGACCCTCGTGAACATGCCCTGCTGTGAGCCAGAACTGGTGCAACGCCACCGCAACCCTCAGCCTCAACTCCGGATCAGAATTTGCGGTGAGGGCGGCGCGAACATTCGCATGTTCCTGCTCGAGAATTCCTATCCACTTGGCGTGATCGTGGCCATCGAGCTGAGGGCGGGATTCTTCGGCTAGGTTTACTAGCCAGCGAAGGAACCGATCTTGGACCTCCTCGGCCTCCCCCCAGGACTCTAGTTTGGATTGCGCAAAGTCCCGCACGGACTCTAGGAGCCGGTAGCGACGGGTATCCGGGTCGAATTGGATGAGAGAGGAGCGGACCAAGACCTCAATCCAACGGGGGATACTAGACTCTTCGAGCTCGCCCCGAGCGACGTAGCGTGCAGCAACGAGATTGAAGCCACCGCGCATGACGGACAGGCGACTGAGGACGCCTTGGGCTTCGCCGGGGAGGAGGCGGTAGCTCCAGTGGATCATCCCGGTGAGGCTCGCCTGCCGATCTGTGGCGGTGATGTCGGGTGAATTGAGGCCAGAAAGGTCTTCGACTAGAGATTCGTAAAGAGTTTGGAGATCGAACGCGCCGAGCCGGGCTGCGGCGAATTCGATTGCGAGGGGCACACGGTCGAGGAGGTTAACGAGTTTTGTTGCTGTTTCCTTCTCTGGTGGAGCGATGGAGAAATCGCTTCGGGCGTCCTTTCCTCTGGCAAGGAGTAGGTTCAATGCATCTTCTTGCGAAACGAGAGGGACCGCGCGAATGACGGCCTCGCCTTGGCCACCGAGAGCTTGTCGTGAGGTCGTCAGGATTGTCAAGTTATGAGTGTGGGAAAGGAGTTGTCGAACCAGCGTCAGCACCGGCGCGATCATGTGTTCGCAATTATCCAGAATCAAGAGCTTTCGGTGATGGGTCATAAGCTTCGTGGCTTCCGAAATTTCCGCAGGCATTTCGAGCGCCCGCAACACCTCAGCTTGGGGGTCGTAGTCGTCGCCCAGTTTGCTGAGGTCCACAAAAAAAACTCCGTCGGGGTAACGGTCTAGTTCCCGCCAGCCGATCTCGGTTGCGAGCCGTGTCTTGCCGACGCCTGCTGGGCCACAAAGTGAAACCCAGCGATGGGTTCCGAGCTTGTGCGAAAGAACGTCTAATTCGGGCTCTTTACCAATAATCTCGGTGACAAAACGCTGTAAGTTGGTTTTCGCCGAGGTAATTCCGGTCAATGGCGGGAATTTTTCCGGTAGCCCTGGGCCGAGAAGTTGACAAACTCCGACCCGCTCGCGGATTCCGCGCAGAGCGTAGTGTCCTACAAAGCGTGTCTCCGATGACGGATCAAGGGCGGCGGTAGCGTCGGACATCAGAATCTGGTCAGGATGGCAAAGTCCGAGAATTCGCGCAACCTTGTTCAGGGTGGGACCAAAAAAGTCCCCGTCAACCGCAAGCGCAGGACCCGCATGGATCGCCCATCGGACGCGAATCGGGGTTGGGGTCGGCCATTCAGTTTGGGCAATCTCCGCAAAACACAAGCGAACGGCAATGACAGCCTCCCGAACATCATCATAGCGGACACAAAACGCATCTCCGACCGTCTTGAAAACAGAGCCTGCAACCGAAAAATGGCGGGACAATATCTGGTTGTGGAGGTTAAGCGCAAGTGGCATCTCCCGGGGAGCGGTTTCCCAGAGTTCGGTACTTCCTTCGATGTCGGTAAAGACAAAACAACCGTCACTCTTTGCAGTACTTTGCAGTATATCGCCGCTTGCCTGCTGTAGGTATATTCGTTGAACCGATGGCGGAAAAAGAAGTTTACAGCGAGCAGGAAGTCACCGAGATTATCCAGCATGCGGTTGCGATTCAGGAAGAGGGACTTGCAAAGGGTGAACTTTACAAATCGGGAGTGACGAGGTCCGAACTCGAGCGCATCGCCGCAGAAGTTGGCGTAAGCCCGGAAGCACTGGCGAAAGCTCTGCAAAGAACCGACCCGGACGCCACTCCCAAGTCAATCATCCGTTTTCGGGAGAGTTTTCGCCGAGTCGTCAACGGCGAACTTGACCCGAATGATTTTGATCTGGTGGTGCAGTCCACCCACCCGATGCACCAATCTCGAAGGCACAACTCCGTTCAGCAAATCGGACGTACGCTGAATGTACAGTCTTGGACAGGTGCCGGAAGCGCGAACGTGACCGTCGCCTCCCGAGATGGGCGGACCAATATTGACGTCACATCATCGCCAATTTTGCCGATCATGATGAGTTTTTATCCATCCTTTATCACTGCTGCGGTTATGGGTCCGGTTATCTCGATTCAAAATCCGATTGTGGGCGCCGTTTCTGCTATCGCTTTGCTTGCGGGTGGTGCATTTGGGACTCTTAAACTCCTGGCAAAGAACCATTTCCGAAGTCGCGAACTTGCTGATAAGTTGACCGACGCGGTCGAACAGCATGTGAAGGGGTCGTTACGGGAAAACTTGGCGACTTCGTCGGCAGAGGTAAAAAATGCCGAAGTTCAACCGAAAATTAACGTATCTTCTCCCGAATAGTCTCTCAAATTGAAATGCCGATTGAATATCTCAGCAAACTGACCTCCCCCGAACGAACCGAGAGGGCGAATCGGCACCTGGGCATTTCGCTCGCGTTTGTCGCGGGAGCTTTGAATGCGGGGGGATTTCTTGCAATCGGGCAATACACTTCCCACATGACGGGGATTATGTCGAGCGCGGCGGATAATATTGTTCTGGGTAAGCCTGCTCTGGCTTTGGCGGGGTTTTTGGCGCTGGTCTCCTTTCTCAGTGGTGCCGCTACCACGGCGATCCTTGTCAACTACGCTAAGCGAAATGGGCAGGCGAATATTTACAGCGCTCCGCTTTTCCTAGAAGCGGGATTGCTTCTAGTTTTCGGTCTTGTCGGCGCGACGCTCCAACTCCACGAACTCGTCACGGTGTCGCTCACTGCGATCCTTCTCAGCTTCGTGATGGGGTTGCAAAATGCTTTGGTTACCAAAATATCTAATTCAGAAATCCGCACAACCCACGTGACGGGAATGATTACGGACATGGGGATCGAGCTGGGCAAACTGGCCTACAGAAACCGCAAAGACCCCAACCGCGACCTGGAACTCGTCCTGGCGAATCGTCAGAAGCTCAAGATTCAGATTTCCCTTGTGAGCGCGTTTTTTGGCGGAGGTTTGGTGGGGGCGTGGGGATTCAAGACCCTCGGGTATTCGATGACCTTGCCTTTGGCTTTGATTTTGATTCTAATTTCTACGGCACCGTTGTTTGAAAGATCGACGAGTTTGGAGTGAAAGGTACATTGGTTGCCATTGGAGGCGAGATACCCAGCGCTTCATTTAGGGTCCAAATATTTCGCATAGCGGTAGCTTCACTCGCAACTCGGCAATCTCCTCGGGCTTCGCATCAGAGTGATTCAGGTACAGAAGGCGCAATTGATGTAGGTTTCTGAGAGGGGCCAAGCTGGGAATAGTGCAGTTAGACAGTGTCAAAAAGTCAAGTTTTCTCATGTATTTTAGTGGCTTGAGGTCCAAAGGGTGGGTGCCGCCCATGAGAAGCTCGCTCATCTCAACCAAATCTCGAAGGGGAGCGAGATCTCGGACCTGAGTGGGGAGAGTGAGTTCAGTCAACTTTGTGAGGTTTACAAGAGCGGAAATGTCTCTAACGGCCGTACTTTCAAGCCAAGGAGTCTCCAACAAAACCAAATCGCATAGCGGAGTGATGTCGCTTACCTGCGTTCTGGCGAGGATCAGTGTCCGAAGTTTGGTGAGCCCCTGAAGTGGGGAAACATCCTCAATCTCTGTCTCCCAAAGGTGAAGTTGTTCCAGACTCTTTAGATTTTGCAACGCGGTGATATCCTGGACTGGTGTACTTGAGAGATTCAGAAATTGTAGGAATTGAAGTGCGGCGAGTGGTGAAAGGTCTTGAACAAACGTTCTGCTCAGTTCGAGATAGCTCAATTGAATGCACTTTTCTAGGGCCAAAAGGCCATTCGAATTGAGTGGCCCATCTTGGAAGTCCAGTCTTGTGGCGGTTGCAAAGTGGTTTTCCGAGATAGGAACTTCTTTCTTTATTCCAAGTGACTTTCGCAAGGCGCGATGTACGATTTGTAGCTGCTCTGGATCTACTGAATTCATAAGTGACCGTTACAATCTCTGACTCACACCCGCGACAAACGAGAGCAGGAACCGGGCGGCCGCTAGCGCGGAGAGTTGGCTTTGGTCGGTTTCGGGGTCGATTTCTACCAAATCTATTGCCCGCACCAGCGGGTGGAGACCACAGAGGTAGGCGGCTTCGGAGACCTCATGGGGCGTGAGACCGCCGGGGCGGGCACCGGGGGTGCCGGGGGTGAAGGCGCGGTCGAGGACGTCGATGTCCAGGTCGATGTAGATGGCGTCGCAGGTCTTCGCGAGTCGGTCGAGGGCTTCGGTCGTGAGAGAAGAAAGACCTTGCTCGCGGACTTCGGCGAGGGTGGTCGAGGTGATGCCGACGCCCTGGGCGTAATCCCAATACTCACGGGAGTTGGCGAAGGGCGAAATCCCGAGTTGAATGATGTGCTCGCCGAGAACACCGTCTTCGATGAGGGCGCGGATCGGGTTGCCGTTGTGGTGCCCGCCGTTGAGAGTGCGCACGTCGAGGTGCGCATCAAATGTCAGCACTCCGACCCGGCTCAAATCCACGCCAATGCCGTGAACTCCGGCTCGGGTCAGGCCGTTGTCGCCGCCGAGGAGAATCGCTAGACCGGTCTGCTCCCGCATCTGTTGGGTCAAGGTCGCAGGATCGATGTTGCCGAGGTCATGAACGCCTACTGTGCGGAGATCAACGCCCTTCTCGGGATCGAAGGTCGAAAACTTCGAGAGCGCGGCGCGAATCGCGTCTGGGGCAAGGTCGGCTCGACCCGGTGAGATCGAGTTGTTCCAGGGCACTCCAAATATCTTCACGGTGATCGGCAATTCGCCGTTGACGTTCCCGGCGAGCCATTCCGAGGCTCGGGGCCATTCGGGATCGAAGTGCAAAGGTTTCATGGTTTCATTATTACCGGACTACTCTCTTAGCCGTCGCTTCTCCTCGGCGAGGGGGCCGTCGCGGTGCCATTCTTTTGCGAAAAGCTTTTCATCGGGAATCGGTTCGACCGGCTTAACCACCCTCGCAGGCGGAGGCGCAATTTCGGCTTCCGCGATCATCTTTCTGCGCAAGGCTTCCAACTCGGGGGTGGCGAGGGGTTTTGTAGTGCTTCTGAGGAGGGTAGTTTTTGGCTTCGGCGGCTTGGAGTGAAACCACCTCTCGAAGAGGGAGAACAATTCTTCGTCTGCTTCCTCCGCAAGGAGTTCTAACTCCACACCCGTGTGCTCGGGAAGCGGGACTAACAGCGGTACAGGGAGTGACGATTCGTGCCCGGCCTGAATCCAAGCCCCGCAACTCTTGCGCCAGACTTTGATGGCTTTGTCGTCCGATGCTCGAATCGGTTGAGAATATCCCATCGGTTCAAGGTGCGAAAGCGGCACCGTATAGAGCCCGGCACGACGGATCAAGTACGCCTGGACCTCCAGCGGAAAGACATTGACCAACTCCGAATCCGACGACGATTGCGAAGAAAGGGGAAAGACCCCTGCGTAGTTTTCGAGGATGTCGGCGATGAAAACGGGGCGTGTTGGCTTGGGGTTGAATTTCTCCAGCCCGGTCCCGGTGGCTGAGGCGAGGCAGAATTCTCCAACTTTTGGTCGCCTCATGCCTTCAGAATACGCGACAACCGCCGATAATTGCCATCAAACCACTCCGAAGGTTCAATCATGTATCCTAGAGGAAATTCGAACAACGGAGTTCGCACAATATGAGTCTTAGTAACCTAGATTTCCTTCAAGTCACTGAAGCCGCCGCGCTCTCGTCCGCCCGATGGGTGGGAAAAGGCAAACGCGACGAAGCCGATGACGCCGCCTGCTCGGCGATGCGCTACATGCTCAACGAAATGCAGATGCAGGGCACGATCGTGATCGGGGAGGGTGAGCGCGATGAAGCACCCATGCTCTTTATCGGCGAAAAGCTCGGTAACGGCAAGGGCCCCTCAGTTCACATCGCGGTGGACCCCCTCGAAGGCACCAACCTCTGCGCGGACGGAACCCCGAACGCGATTGCGGTCCTTGCTGCCGCTGTGGAAGGCGATGGATTCCTGATGCATGCGCCGGATTGCTATATGGACAAACTCGTGGTCGGCCCCGAGTGTAAGGACATGGTCGACATCACGCTACCTCCGGCGGTAAACGTTCGGCTCATGGCAAAGGCTCTAGGAAAAGATGTGGATGAGCTGATCATCGGAATCTTGGATCGCCCTCGGCATGAAAAGCTGATTGAGGAGTTGCGAAATGCCGGTGCAAGGGTACACCTCATCCCCGACGGCGATCTTTCGATTGCTATCGCTGCACTGGACCCCGACTCGGGTGTAGATGGCCTGATGGGAACGGGCGGCGCGCCGGAAGGCGTGCTCTCGGCGGCGGCGGTTCTTTGCTGCGGCGGTGGAATGCAAGCGCGACTGGTATTTTCGACTACCGAGCAGCGCGAGCGAGCGGAAAAGATGGTGAAGGGCGACGTGAATCGAGTCTTTTTCACTGAAGATCTCGCCAAGGGAAGCGTTGTCTTTTCGGCAACGGGGATCACCAGTGGAGACTTGCTCAAGGGTGTTCGCTATAAGAGAGGCATGGCCTTGACGGAATCCATCGTGATGCGGTCCGACACGCGGACGGTTCGAATGATCGAAACCCAACACCAGAACGCGTACCAAGAATTCTAATCAGGTACAAAAAAAGGTCGCCCTCGTAACGAAGGCGACCTTATTTGTCTTTGGGCGGGGAGCTTAGCCCTTCTTCTTCTTGCCCTTGGCAGGATCCG
>JAIOPU010000109.1 GCA_021413725.1 Armatimonadota bacterium
GATTCGATGTGGCGGTAGATTTTCCCAGCCTCGCGTATCGCCAGAGCGTAGGCGCGCAGAAAAACCTCCAACGCGTCCTCATCGAGGGGCTGGTCCTGTCCGAGTCCAGGAAATTTTCTCCCGATGAGCGGGCTGAGGGAATCCCGGACGGCGGAAACATCCGCAGGTTCTGCCGCCTGTCCAATAAAGTCGGCAACGTCGATTGTGTAAAAATCGCAGTGCGGAAGAAACCGGTCCACGGTTTTTAGCCCGATATGGTCGGCATCCAAGTAATAGGAAGACGACCATCCGGTGGCCTTCACCGCGGCGTCTGCTGCGCTTCGGGTATCGGCCGGTGTGCTGCTGATTAACGTGTGTTCGCGGTTCGACTTATTCCAGACCGGGATGACTTCGACGCCGGCATCGGCCGCTTTTTGCAAGGCGGCCAACTGCGCGACACCCTCCCGCCCGAACCGATCACCGACCCCGAGAGAGAATTTTTCGATGAGCATGGTCTAGAGGAGTGAGGCTGATCCGGCGTCGAGAAAACACCAGGCCGCCTTGTGGCGCTGGAGAATAGAAGAGGGGTGCATGGGAGTGACGCTCCCTGTGAGGCAGTCCTTCACAGCCTGCGCCTTGCGCTTGTCCGGCACCGTGCAGATGATGACTTTGGACTTCATAATCTGACGGATGGACATGGAGACCGCCTGCTTGGGAACTTGCGCGAGAGTCTTGAACCACCCCTCGCCCATCTGCTGCTTGCGGCAGGCCTCGTCGAGGTGGACAACGAGATACGGGGCCGCAGTTTTGAAGTTGGCTGGAGGATCGTTGAAGGCGAGGTGTCCGTTCTCGCCGATTCCCGCAAAGCAGACATCGATCGGGTGCTTGGCGATGATCGCCCCCACGCGCTGGCACTCTTTCTGAGCGTCACCTTCGCCGTTGATGTAATGAAATGCGGCAAGAGGAAGGGGAAGCCGCGACACAAAGCGCTCCCACAGATATTTGCGGAACGAGGCCAGATGTGTGATTGGCATACCGACATATTCGTCGAGGTGGAAGGCGGTGACGCGCGTCCAGTCGATCTTCGGCTCTTTGATCAGCCGCTCGATCATCTCGAACTGTGAGGCCCCAGTGGCCACGATGATGTTGGCTTTTCCGTTTTTACGGATGGCTTCACGGATGAGCTTTGCGCCGAGAAGAGCGGCGGCTGCGCCTGCCTCCTGCTTGGTTTTTGTGATGTTGGTTCTGACTTTTGGTTTCATGATATTATTTGTGTTTTGTTGTGCGTTTAAGATTGCCGATAGGACTTATATCGTGACGCGAAAGACTCAAGCGAAACTCGCTGTAAGAAAAGTTTCCATGATACTTTAGATCTGAATCGGGATTGTCCAGAACTCCATTCAGAGCATCTTCGCTTTTTTTTACCACTCAGGGTCCGGAACGGGAAAAGCATCATGTCCAGATTAAGGTAGTGCCGAAAGTAGGCGTGTGTCACTTGGGATAGATGTCAAGGCACGCTATCTCCTGCGACTCAATGAACGCTGACGCAGAGTTCGAGGCGTCTGCTGCGCGGGATCTGCAATCGACAGGTGGCGGAGAATCCAGTGCGCTCAAAGCAGACACTATTAATCACAAAAGCTCCTACCTGTCCAGCCGGTGAATGCGCGTCATTCCCAAATCCTCGAATCACTCCGCCTGAAGGGGAGCGGCTCGGTGGAGGAGCTCTGTCTCAAATTTGGGGTCTCCGCTATTTTGAGTGGGTTCTCAGAGGT
>JAIOPU010000054.1 GCA_021413725.1 Armatimonadota bacterium
AATCGCACGCGCATTTTATTCGGGAGAACCCGCAATCACCAGTCTGCAAATCACGTTTGTCGGCGAAGTGCCCAATCCTCAAACTATTCGAACCCACGCGACAACCCAGGCCGTCGTCGCGGGCAATTTCACGGCGAGTCCGCCTGCGCTGGAGTACCGCATGAGGATTTTTGCTGCCAAGGCGGACGACATCATCATCCCCATGCGCCGGCAAGATGGCACGAATCTCCCGGTCACCGAAAAAAAAGTCCCCGCCAATCGAGTCAATTGGCTTGTCATCACCCTCATTACTGTAGGGTCCCTCGCCTCGGGGGTTTTGGTATACTTGCGGATGCTTGCATCTTCGGGACACAAGCCCTAAGTATTAGAGAATCGTATGAGCACTAAACTATCGTTCAACCTTCATGACCTGGCAAAAATAGCCTACGAAGTTAATGCTTCTGACGTTATGATCAAGGCTAATTCCAAGCCGATGATGAAGCAATACAGCCAAGTCAAGCCTCTTCCCGGCGATTGGCCCGTGTTGGACGCCATGATGGTTGCGTTCTTGCTCGACGAACTGATGACAGATCGTCAAAAGAAGCTCTTCGAAGACAATTACGAAATGGACCTTGCCTTTCAAGTCGAAGACCTTTGCCGCGTCCGAACGAATATTTACCGACAACGAAACGCTGCAGCCGCTGTTCTTCGTGTGATTCCCCTCGCGGTTCGCACTCTGGAGCAACTTGGACTCCCGCCGGTCATGGGCGAAGTCACTAAGCACCGCCAAGGACTCGTGCTCGTCACAGGACCTACGGGTTCTGGAAAAACCACGACACTTGCCGCGCTGATCGACATTATCAACGAGTCCCGCCCGTGCCACATCGTCACGGTTGAAGACCCGCTTGAAATTGTCCACCCCGATAAGACCGCCTACATCAGCCAGCGCGAAGTCGGAATCGATACCCACGACTTCCAACCCGCCCTTCGTGCAGTTGTCCGCGAAGCTCCCGACGTTATTCTCATCGGTGAAATGCGCGACGTCACCACGATGAACGTTGCCCTTCAGGCGGGTGAAACCGGTCACCTTGTTTTCTCCACCGTTCACACTTCGAGTGCCTACGAAACTCTTGACCGTATCGTCAATATGTTCCCTCCGCACGAAAAGACCTACCTTTGTCAGCGTCTCGGCAACGCGCTCAAGGCGATCGTCGCCCAAAAACTCGTCCCTCGCGCCGATGGCGGAAGAATCGTGTGTAACGAAATCCTCATCTGCACCCCGACCGTCACCAAGGCGATCGAGGATGGCAACTTCGGCGACATCTACAACATGATGAATGAAGGCGCCTTCTGGGGAATGCAGACGATGAACCAGTGCCTAGCGCGTTACGTCAAGGCCGGAATCATCGCCGAAGACGTTGCCCTGAACTACGCAGGCGTCGTTTCCGAGCTTAAGCAGCTTCTACGACGTTAAGTTGCCCGGCTGCTTTTCGGAGTCCACAACGAAGCGCGTTTCGTCATCGAAACGCGCTTTTTTGTCGACTAAACAAACCCCTGAGTCGACTCCGAGACATTTTTCGTCGACTTGGCCAAGATTTTTGTCCACTCCAGAAACTCATTTGACGACTTGGCAACATTCTTTGTCAACCGAGGATAGCCTCGCGTTGACTCGCGAAATCCCGTTGAAGACGCACCCTCTCAGAAAGGCTCCACCCGAACTTTCAGAAGTTCCTAAAAATAGGGTAACAATGACTCCAGATACACCCGTATTTCATGGGGGACGCGGTGGGCGTCCTTGGGATAGACATTTTATGAATCGAATTTTCTTGTTGTCATTGCTTTTTGTTTCTTCGGGCCTTCAGGCTCAAGTCCAAGACCAAAAGAAACCTGACCCTCCGAAGCCGGCGGCAGAAGCTCTGGCAAAGGTTGAGGAAGACGCCTACACCAAGGCTGTTAAGGACTTTAAGGCCGAGGACGGGATGTTCAAGGTCTGGCGAAAGGACGAAACCGTCATGTTCGAGATTCCTGCCGATATGATCGGTCGAGAATTTTTGATGAGCGGTGAACTCAAACAAACCCCGAATGGCGGTTACAGCGGCTCCGAGGCGTTCAGCCGAGTCATTTCGTTCCAAGTTCGCGGGGATAAGATTCTCATGCGCGACATGAATTACAGAGTTCGTGCCGACGAGAAGACTCCCATCGGTACGGGTGTCGCCATCTCCAACGTAAAGCCGATCATCACCACGTTTGACGTCAAAGGGAAGGGTCCTAAGGGCACCGTTTTGATCGATGTGACCCGGATGATGAAGAGCGATACGCCCGAATTTTCCTTTAGGGGCGCGATGGGCGGGGGTGCAATGGACCCCTCGCGAACATTCCTGGAAAGAGTTCTGGTCTACCCCGATAATATCAATTACGAGGTTCTTGCGACCTTCACTGGAGCCGGTGGTCCCGCCGTGTTCGGTCGTGGTGCGGGAGGGGGTTCGAGTAGTACCGCACTCTTGCATACCAGCATGGTGCTCTTGCCCAAGACCCCGATGAAGGGACGCATTGGCGACTCGCGCGTGGGCTATTTCTCAACCGGAGTGCAAGATTTTTCTGCTCCTGGGAGCCAAGGAACCAAGGATTATTCGTTCATCAATCGCTACCGACTCGAAAAGAAAGACCCCAATGCGGCAATGTCCGAGCCGGTTAAGCCGATTGTTTACTACGTTGCCCCCGAAGTTCCAAACGAGTGGAGACCCTTCGTGAAGAAGGCGATTGAGGACTGGCAACCGGCGTTTGAAGCGGCGGGATTTAAGAATGCGATCATCGCGAAAGATGCGCCCAACGACCCAAATTGGAGTCCAGAGGACGCGCGGTACAGCGTTGTCCGATGGGCGGCGCTCCCCATCGCGAATGCGATGGGCCCCAGCACCACCGATCCTCGTAGCGGCGAAATTCTTTCCGCGCACGTGATCATCTGGCATGACGTTCTCAAACTCGCGCAAGAGTGGTACTTCGCGCAGGCATCGCCCAACGATCCGCGTGCACGACGAATGCCGTATTCCACTCCATTGATGGGCGAACTGGTTCGTTTTGTCGTCGCCCACGAGGTTGGCCATACTCTCGGTTTGCCGCACAACGGAAAATCGAGTGCCATGATCGAAACCGAGCTTCTCCGCAATCCCAAATGGACGGCAGAAAACGGAACTTGCACTTCTATCATGGATTACGCGAGATTCAATTACGTCGCTCAGCCTGGTGATGGCGCGAACTTGATTCCAATTGTCGGAAAGTACGACAAATTCTCGATCAAATGGGGGTATTCGCCGATCAGTGCCACCACTACTTGGGATGAGCAAAGAGTCCTTGACGGATGGGCGGCTGCTCAAGTTGCCGACAAGACGCTCCGATTCTACGACAACTTCAGTTCCGCCGATCCCACGGCTCAATCCGAAGCCCTGGGTGATGACGCTGTCAAGGCCTCGAACTACGGAGTCATGAATTTGAAGCGCGTGATGACCTATGTCCCGACAGCCGCCACAAAAACTGGTGATGATTACTCTGAAACGGCTCGGCTCTGGGGTGCCGCGATGGGACAATTCCAGGGCTACATTGGCCATGTGACCGCGGTGGTCGGTGGGCAAGAAACCATTGACTATCATGCCGGACGAGGGGGCGATGTGATCAACCCTGTTGACGCGAACTACCAACGCCGTGCCGTAAAGTGGCTCTGCGATAACGTGTTGAAGACCCCGATGTACTTGATCCCAAGTTCCATAACGGGCAAACTCACGGGTGATGCTGGTTTGTCTCGAGTTGCGGGCATGAGTTCCCGCGCGATTGGTGGACTTCTCCAAGACCAGCGTATCGCGAGAATGACCTTCAACGAGTTGCGTGTCGGTAAGGGTGCGTACACGATCTCTGAGATGCTGAGCGACCTGAACAAGGAAGTTTGGTCAGAACTCGCTTCTGCAAACCCCGTTGTTGATACTTATCGACGTGCGACTCAGCGCGCGTACGTCCAAGCTCTTCTTACGAAGCTCGGAGGCGCGCCTTCTGATCTCCGTGCGCTGGCGAGAGTCAACCTTGAAACGAGCCTGCCCTTCCTCCGCTCAAAATCAGCTGCCTCGAAAGATATGCTGACTCGCGCCCATCTAGCCGATCTGGTGAAGGCCATTGAGTTCGGCCTCGCCAATCCTGACAAAATGGCGGTTCCGCCTGTTGCCAGTCCCTTCGGACAGGGTCGGATCAATGAAGCGGACTGCCCGCTACATCACACCGGTCTTACGAAGTAAGATACGCGAAACAGCCTCCCGTCTATTCGACGGGAGGCTGTTTTTTTGGGATTAGTCTCCGACGGCATTGAAACCGGAAACAACGATGGTGTAATCGGTCAGATCAACAACATTGTCCGTGTTCAAATCGGCTCGCGCATCATAAGTACCACTTCCCAAAATACCGTTAAAAGCAGTGACCACGATGGTGTAGTCGCTCAGATCAATCACGTTATCGCCATTGCAGTCGCCATTGGCAAGGGTGATCGTTCCAATATTTGGTGTTGTCGAAGTCGCTGTAACCACGTTCACACGCTTCCTCAACCAGTGACCAGATCGAACATACAACTTGTAGCTTCCCGGTACGTTGGGGCCTGGGATCGTAAAGTCACCGTTTGCGGCAATCGTTCCGATGACTCGACCCGCGCCAATACCGTTCACAGAATCAAAGTACGCAAACGAAGCAGTTGTAGGATTCGCACCGATATTCTGCGCAAAGACGAGTTTGCCCGTCACTCCCGGACCCGTCGGCGGATTCGAAGTCGCCCAATCGAAGCTGTTTGCCAGCAAACGGGAAAAATTCACATCGGTAAGCTGTGCAACTCCATTCACGGTGTTGAAGTTCACAACTCTGCCATTTCCCTTGGTCCATCCCGCAACAGCGGGGATACCATTCCAAGAATAGAACATTGTTGCCCCTGCTTTTACCGATGGAACATGAGTCGTTCCACCCGCAATGCTACTGATAGGGCAAGTGAATGATCCCGCTACACCTGCATTCATTTTGGCGTCTGCAGTTGCTTGGACATAGACCATCGTCGCCGGAGTTGACCAACTCGCTGTCTCTTGGGCGGGGAAAACTGACTTCATGGTTTGGAAAAATCCGCTTGCCCCTGTCATCCACAGAACCCATTCCGCTGTCACCAGACCACCGCCAAAGTTCACATAGTCGACCATCGCCTGCTGCTGAACGGCCGTCCAGTTGAATCCGTAATTGTAGTTTGCTTGGAGATAAACGGAATCGTACTGACTGATGACGCTCAAGTTGATAAAGCTAGCTACGCCTTGGCCCAGAGTCGCTGAATGCCCCGCAGCGTTGAGAGTATTCACAACTTGTAAGTCGTGAGCATTGTTTCCGGTTGCGAAAACGTAAATCGAGGCCGATTGGGCAATACCAACCGCACTCGCAACGGCAAGAGTAGATAATAGTCTGGTTTTCATGAATTCCTCTACAACTATTGTATCAGAGAAATCCCAAAACGGCAATGTTATTTATGAAAATTTTATGAATTTTTCTACGGTTGCAAGCTCCGCCATCGCAAATAGCCCTGACGAAGGGCAACAGCTATGTTCTCCCCAAGAGCCTTATGGTAGGCCTCCGTGAAGTGCAGTCCATCGTTTCTTTTGATCGTCGCGGGCAACGACTGATAGGGGACGAACCGATACGCGGCATCCATATCACAAATTGCGACATCCGAGTTTGCATCCGCGACTTCGCGCATCGCCTGCTTCATGAATCGATAATTTGCTTCCCTTCCGTCCGGTGCAGGGTGAGAAAGCAAGATAACTGAAGGGTGCGATGGCCGTGCAAGAATCCGGGCGACTACTTCTTCAAGATGCCCCTTATAGATGTCCTTGGACTCCTGAATCGTCTGCGAGTTCATTCCGTAATGACCTTGGTCATTAGTCAAGAGTGACAGAAACACGAGCCCTCCTCTGCGGGCACCTTGCGTCACAAAGTCGTTTGCGGGAGCAGACGTCCATTGGTCAATGGCGACGGCCTCATTTAAATCTGTCCTTTGCGGGTCAAGGGTCACGAGACCATCACCAGTGTTATCGTGGTCAAACAAGCGGATGCCCGATGTTGCAACATTTTCGACTCTGATTCCTGAAAACCCATCGCCGCGATAGTGAATCATGCCATCGATGTGTGCGCCCCCATTGATGATGCGGGAAATTGTTAGAGTCGTTGCCGACTGATCGATTGAGGCAAACGGGCGAACCCGGAGCCCCCAGTCATTGGTCTGACTTACAAACGACACGGTGGTAGCCGCGATTGGACCGCTCGGACCACTTAATGTGGCAATGGGGGTTGTAGCTCCGCCAATAGTGTTTGCTTTACAAAGATCAA
>JAIOPU010000134.1 GCA_021413725.1 Armatimonadota bacterium
ACAGTAGCGTTCAACGGCATCTTTGGCTCAGCTCCATACGATGCAGCAGCCGACGTAAACAAGGACGGCATTGTTGATCTGACTGACTACACCATCGTAGTCACGAACTTCAACGCAGTCGACAACTAGGCTCCGCGTAGAAAGCAGAGAGCAATGGCCCGAACAATTGTTCGGGCCATTTTTTTGTAAACTGCAACAGTACGATTGCTTTTTTGCAATGAGTATGCAATACTATGACCATGAAGATAAAGAGAGCTTTGGATCTGGATCGAATTGGGACCTTCGCGTCAAGTTTGTGTGCGGTTCACTGCTTTCTAGTCGCTGTAGCTTTTGGCCTCCTTCCTGTGATGGGACTGGGGTTCATGAAAGATGAGCGGGTGGACCGGATATTCATCGTCAGCGCCGCGCTGATCGGCACCCTTGCCGTTTTCCAGGGCTACCGCAAGCATGGGTCGCTCAAACCTGCGAGTTGGTTCATTCTTGGTCTGAGCATTATCTTGTTCAGCCATACCTACATGCACCACTTCCATGGTGGATCCATGGAGTCTCTTTCTCACGGATTCAGCGTGGTCGGCGGAATATTCTTGGTCTACTACCACTTCCTAAACCGCCGACTGACGAAGAATTGCGACTGTGCCGTTTGCAACAGTAGCGACGCTAACTAAGCCTTCCTGCGTCGTACAAGGCAAGCAATTCCAAGAGCTATTCCAAACATCGCGCCCGGCTCGGGCGCAAGCACCATGGCTGTTCCCGCGAATCCGCCAGTAAAGCTACCCACTGTCCATTGGTTGCTAAAGTTTCCGAGCGCGGTGTCAAATCGACGCATCAACATCTGATTAGGCGTGCTGGCTAGCGAATACATGAGATAAGAGCTGGTTCCGTGCCCCCACTCTGCACCGCGGTTCAGGATGGGAACACCTCCAATACTGAGCCCTGCTTGCACTGCAAAAGAACCTGCTCCTTCGTCCCCGGCCGCCCAAGATACGCCGTTAGCGCTCTCCAGGGAAACAAGCATTTTGGTCCCGCTTGCGACAATATCTCGATAGGTCTGGACGGTGTACGCGCTTCCATCGCTGTACGAACCCACCGTGTTACCAAACGTGTTGTGCGAGATGATATAGTCATTTGCAAATTGTGAGCCATCGCTATCGCTGGCCAAGTAATAAAGACCATTGGAACCTCGTACAGCACCTCCCTGATAGGTAAAGCTACGTCCAGAATAGAAAATTGAACTTCCAATTTGCGCGCCGGTCGTCGCATTGTAACGCACAACATCCCTGTCGTAGCTCACCAAGAGCTCACCGTTATTGGTGAAATTGATTTTATTCACGTTTCCGTAACTGGAGGCTGGGAAAAGCACCGTGCCGAGAAAGGCACCGGTATTGTAATTGTAACGCTGGAAGCCGACATTGCTACTCGTCGTGAACCCTGTTCCAAGGACGTAGGCTTCGTTCGCCGCAATGTTGACCGCAATATCTTTTGGGGTCCCGCCCACCAAGTAAAAACCCCCAAGCTCTGTCCGGTTCTCGGGATCATAGCGGTTGATTTTGCCGTTCACTGAGTCCGCGATGAGCAACATGTCGAAAGAAGCAAACGCAACTGTGCCAAGGACAGAAAAACAACCTAACAGAAATAATTTCATGACCTGATTATTTTATCGGATTAACCGGCAATTCCGACACGTATTTGTACTAGGTCTGCAACAACAAGCACCGGAACGCGGTATTTGAACCCATGTCATGCAAAAACGCTACGCCACAGGAACCTAAATCCCCGGTTTTCAGACGTATGCACCTTATGGGTTCAACTAAAAATATTTAGTTCCAACGCTTGTATCTTTCTGAGTTCCACAGCCCACACAACGAATATGGGACATCGATCTAAGCAACTAGTTTCTCGGTTCGCCCGCTTGGGCTCACTACTCTTTGGCGGCTTCGTGCTCGCCTTCGCTCACCTTTCCACCACCGGCATGACCCCGACTAAGACTCCGGCAAAGGCGGTGGTGTTGCCTGACTACATTGTCATCGGCTACAACGACCTCGGCATGCATTGTATGAACGAGGACTTCACCGACTTCTGCTTGCTTCCTCCCGCCAACACCATGCGGGCGACAGTCATTGACCGAACCCACGGTAGCCCGGAGATCATCACGCAAGGCGTGACAGTGGAGTACGACATCCCGGGCAACACGACTTCAGCGAATAAGACCAACTTTTGGCGATTTGCGCAAAAGTTCTTCGGAGTCCCGCTTCCCGATAACATGGGTCTTTTTGGCAAAGGGCTTAGCGGTACGATGGACGTCTCTACAGCTGACCGGGACTTCATTGCCCCCGGTATTCCCCTGACGCCAAAAAAGGATGACGGCACGGAGGACTCCTACCAATTCGCGAGACTTACGCTTAAGCGCAACGGTCAGGTCATTCACGTCGCCGCCCCCGTCATTCCCGTGTCGTGGGAGATGCACTGCGATACTTGCCACATGAAAAAGCCGGCTCGAGCTGGAGACCCGCGCAGTCGCCTCGCGCCTGACGTCTTGACCGCCCATGACCAACTGCACGGGACGAAACTGCGCGCACAGAAGCCAGTTCTCTGCGCGAGCTGCCATGCGGACGCCGCACTAGGCGCACCGGGGGTAGCCGGAGTCTCCTCCTTCTCGAAGGCGATGCACAACGCGCATGACAAAAGGATGGATAAGTTCAAGCTAACAAGCAAGAACGAATGTTATTCTTGCCATCCGGGCGTCAAAACCCAGTGCCAGCGTGACATTCACTCCGACCGCGGACTAACATGCAATACGTGCCATGGGACGATGGCCGATGTCGCTAACCCGACTCGACGACCGTGGGTGGACCTTCCTAAGTGCGGAGACTGCCACACTCGACAAGGATTTGAGTTTGAGCAACCAGGAAAGCTGTTCCGCGACTCGAAAGGGCATGGCGGCGTGAAGTGCGTGGTGTGCCACAACTCACCCCACGCGATCTTGCCCGCTACCCAGCCGCAGGATAACTTCCAGGTGACCCAATTGCAGGGCTTCCCGGATACGCTGCGAACATGCACGGTTTGCCATAAGACCACGCCGAGTGATCCGTTCCCACATCGTCGCAACGACTAACCGAAACCTAACATGCCAGCTCAGGAAGCGAGTGGCAATGTACTCCCGGCGTCCCCGCCGGGGGTACATTGCGGTATGCCTTTCTTTCCTCGTCATCGAATCGCCCTGATCGCTCTTGCCCTCCTTCTCGCTCCCGGGGCATTCTCCACCCAGAAGCAAGACCAGCCCAAACCACCGTTCGAGGATGCGATTCTCAAGTTTGAGGCGGAGGACAAAGTCAACCCGCCCAAGCCCGGCGGCATCGTTTTTATCGGCAGTTCCAGCATCCTTGGTTGGAAGACTTTGCAGAAGGACTTCCCCGCTCACAATGTGATCAATCGAGGTTTCGGCGGCTCCATTATCAGCGACTCGGTGCGCAACGCGCAGCGAATCGTCACGCCCTACCGCCCCGAGATGGTCGTCTTTTTCGCCGGTTCTAATGATATCTCCGCTGGGCATTCCGCCGAGACCGTATTCGCGGATTATCAGGCATTCGTGCAGAAGGTTCGCGAGAAACTCCCGACAGTTCGGATTGCGTTCATCTCAATCTCACCGGCCCCGTCCAGAGCTAAGTTCTTGGAGATAGATCGCACCGCCAACACCCTCATTCGCAACTTCTGCCTCCAGGGTGACAACCTAGCGTTTATCGACATCGTCCCCCTCATGCTGGACGCCAACGGCGCCCACCGCCCCGAACTCTACGGCGCGGATCGACTCCATATGAACCCGGATGGTTACGCAATCTGGCGCAAAGCGGTGTTGCCGTTCTTGCCTTGGGGAAAAGCGAAGTGAAGATTACTATCGTTTCCGCCCTACTTCCACCACTGCTTGAGCCAAGTGGCTATTGTGATCACACTCAGCTCGTATAGCCTCAGTCTGTGAGTTGAGACTCGCACCACTTTCCGTTTTGCCTATAAAGTAGACATATTTACTTCAGGTACACGTCATAGATCCTGAGATGACCATGTAAGAATTTGTAAACATCTTGGAGAGTAGCCTTCTGGCTAAGGCAGAACTGATCGGCACCTTCGAGGTGCCTTGATCATCTAGCCCAGATGGTTTGGGCAGGCGTGGAAATTCGGGCCAGTTTCCGGTGTTAGAACACTTTCAAGCTACAATAAGCTGTGAAAACAAAACTTGTACTATTTGTTGCATTGATGTCGGAAGCACTCCTTTCAAACACCTCTTACCTGCCTCTGAATCAGCCAGGTCAGGAATTCACTCTGCCAATAGGCATAGGGCAACAGATTCAGAAGAACCAGAAGTACGTCACGTCTTCAGGGAGTTTCAGCCTCGAGCTGGAAAACGACGGCAACTTCGTTGTTCGAAAGAAAAACCGCGACTACATTTGGGGTACCGGGGCTCTCTTCAACTTGTGGATACCGCCGGCGTTCTGAGTTCAACCGACGAAAACTTCGGCCAGGCGTTCTACGTCGGGGCGTACGAGGCTCCGCTGACCGAATCCGAATCGGAGCTAGACGCAGAGCCAGGATGGGATGAGTGCTGGGTGATGAAAGGTCCGTCCATCAAAATTTTCGTGACAGAGAATGTGAGCGATGAGGCCCTTGATGCGGTGGCTGGGATCCTTAAAATCATGACCAATGCGCTACAACCCGCCCTAGACCCGGTGACAAAGAATCCCAGTAGCAAGTTTAACGGATTCAAGGTCTACATCACAAATGAAGAAACCGGAGACGAACTGAAGAAGTTGAACACCGTAGGGCAAATGTGGGAAGACGGAAATGGCAAAAAGAGCAGGAACTACCTGCTTGGGGGAGCGAGTAAAGACTTTCTCTGGATCACCGAGCAGATGATCTGCACTACCGGTATCGTGGGGAGAAATGAGCTCGTGGTTGAAGATAAAGACAAAGACACGAGCTACAGATCATTTGATCAGGTTGTCCATGAGTTCGCGCACTCCATTGACGCTATGTTTGATCTGCAGAAAGCAAATGGGAATAGCAAGGTGTTCGATGGTGCTATTGGGCCAGTTGAAGGTTTTGCCGTTGCCGTCCAGTATTGGTTTGGAGTGCTCAGTCCGGGTGGCACAATCTCGGCCCAACAACGAACTAACCTTAGTAAAGTGTTCACGACGCAGGTCGATTTCAGAACAGAGGGCTATGGGGAGTAAGAACTCAACAGCTTTCGTCACCTTCCTCAGCAGCAGCCCTCACTACTGAGGATACGGTGTTGAACTCGTACTGAGCTGGTGTTCGTTCCAAACTTGCTTTTTTGATGGCCTTCACGATTCGGGCGTCGGGGGTTCGATTCCCTCCGGGGCCGCCATAGTTTTTGAACCTAAGAAATCATCAAAGGTTTTCTGCCATGATGAGGGCGGGGAGGGTGAGACTGCGCCGATGAAGCTGTGGCCAGGAATCCGTTTCCACGTTGAAAGGTTACTCATGAAGCATATAAGGCTCTTCCTATCCGTTCTCATTCTAATTCTAATGTTCGTGCCTGTTCACGCACAGAAGATTGATACAAAGGTTTACTACCGCCTGGCTGTCGAAACGATAGAAGGTCCAGTAAATCTCGCAGTATTCGAATTTCAAAAGGGCAAATACGCACCGAAAGTAAAAGACCCCTCCGGTGAAGATGCCAGTCAACTTTGGAGGTTCATTGACGCGGGGAAGGGATTCTTCCGTCTGGTCAATGCCACGCAGCCATCGATGTCTCTTGACCTTGCCAGTGACAAAAAAAGCAAAGTTGATCTTGTGCTTGCCAAGACCAGTGCTGGACTAGGACAGCACTGGAAGCTGTCTTCCTTGTTTAACGGTTTCCGCCTTTCCAATCGCTCGCAGGCCGCGAAGTGTATTGTTGCCAGCAGTGAAGCCGCCCCAAGAGTGGCACTCGGTAAGTTTGAAGGGAACAGTGATCAAAGCTGGGGGCTTAACAAGACTGACATCAGTGTCAGCCCGACTGCCCTCAAGGTCGTGGAGACAAAGATTGATTCAAAGGTTTATTATCGCCTTACCAACAAAGGCTCGGTGGTTACTGGCTTGCCGAATGATTGGGTTCTCGGCCTAAGGGAAGATCAAGAGGGCATCAAACCGAACATGAGTGAGCCCTCCGAAGCTCGTAATCAACTTTGGAGATTTGAGGACTTGAAGAACGGCTTTTACCGTGTGACCAACGCCTCGCAACCTTCCATGTC
>JAIOPU010000135.1 GCA_021413725.1 Armatimonadota bacterium
CTACGGAATCGTCCTTGCCGGATACGCTTCCAACAACAAATATTCACTTCTCGGTGGACTCCGGTCCGCCGCCCAACTCGTGAGCTACGAACTTGCAATGGGAATGTCCCTTGCGGCAATCGTCATGGTCTCGGGTTCGCTCCGAATGACCGACATCGTCGATCAGCAGATGAAACCGCTTTACGGCGCGGTTCCCTTCTTGCAGAACTGGTTTATTTTCACCCCCTACGGCTTTATTGCAGCCATAGTCTTTTTTATCTGCATGGCAGCGGAAACCAACCGCGCCCCGTTTGACCTTCCCGAAGCCGAAAACGAACTGATCGCAGGCTATCACACGGAATATAGCTCGATGAAATTCGCGGTGTTCTTTATGGCGGAGTACGCGGCGATGTTTATGTTCAGCGCCATCTTCTTCACCGTTTTCTGCGGAGGATACAATATCCTCCCAATCAACTGGGAGTACATCGGAACCGCAATGCCGGGGATGAAAGGCATGGCTGATCTGTTTGGAGGCATGACCTACTGGCTCGCTCCGCTCACCTTTATCATCAAGGGCTTTATCGGAGTCGGAATTTACATCTGGATCCGCGCAACCCTACCAAGACTTCGCTACGATCAGTTGATGACTCTCGGCTGGAAAGTGCTCCTGCCCGCTGCAGTAGCGAACTTCATTGTCATAGCAATCTGGATCATGGCAAGTAGCGCTGGATCAGTGCCACTGGGAATGCTTGCTTACGCGATTGCGATGGGGCTAGCTTATTTCCTCTATAAAGAGATCATGAAGACAACTAAGATCGGTGCCCTCGAAAGCAGAACCATGACGCTGACCGATGGAACCGAAGGCGTTCTCGCCGGGAGCGTGAAATAAATGAATCCTCTACCGCTTCCTCTGCCCTTTCCAGTGACAGGGAACCAAGTCGGTTTCCTGATGCTCGCGGGTCTCGCGATGCTGATGTCTATTGGAGTCGTCGTGATGAAGAGCCCGGTTCGAGCTGCGATGTGCCTCGTTCTGAACTTCTTTGTTCTCGCCTTTATCTACTTCACCCTGAACGCCCAAATGCTCGGAATCACGCAGATCATGGTCTATGCCGGCGCGATTATGGTGCTGTTCCTGTTCGTAGTCATGTTGCTTAAATCGCACGCTCCCGCCTTCAACAAGGAGAAGATCGACTTCAAACCGGCGGTCGCTGTCCCGCTTGGACTCGCGATGTTTGTGATGATCGGCTCCCAGGTGATCTGGCCTCTGCGAAGCATGAGCACGATCAAAGCGGACAACAGCTATGGCGGCCCGCAGGCGATCGCCAAGGTGCTGTTCACCGACTATGTTTATCCTTTTGAAATTATCTCCATCCTGCTTTTGGTGGGCGTCGTAGGGTCAGTTTTGCTGGCCAAGAGGAAGGTTTAAGCGATGGCAAGTGTTCCGTTCAGTTGGTATTTGGCTCTCGGTCTGTTTATGTTCACAACCGGTGCGGTCGGCGTGATTGTTCGCCGAAACCCAGTCGTCGTTTTCATGTGCATCGAATTGATGCTCAACGCGGTCAACCTCACCTTTTTGACGTTCTCGCGCTACTCCCCGACTCCCCTCGTGGCTTCCCGACTGGCAAGCGACCAATGGATGGGCGGGCAAATGGCGGTGATTTTCGTGATGGCGGTTGCCGCGGCAGAAGTCGCGGTCGGACTCGGGATTATCATGGCAATTTATCGCCTGCGCAACGATGTCGATGTCGATGAGTTGAGCGAACTGCGCGGGTAAGCGGCATTTTTCATTTCGGGTTAAAATGGGAGCATGAAGCTTGCATTGCTCTCCCTTTCCTTAGTCTCGGTCGTCTCGGCACTATTCGTCGGCGAGGTTCCCGCCGCGCTTAAGCCCCACGCCGACACCCTTAACAAAGCACCAGGTTTGACCGCGACAATCCTCGTCATCAACGCCGACGCGACTACGTCGGAAATGCACCTCACCTACGGCAAGCCCAATGTCTACAAGATTGATGGCCCGGACGGGTTTACGGTTTGCGATGGCAAAACGATTTTTGCGTACACTGCAAAGAAGAAATCCTGGACGGAAGTCGCCGTGGAAGGAAACAATTGGCAGTTACCCCTGCGCCGAGCTGAGCTTTGGCCCTATCTGAGCTTCTACGATGTTTCCGCCCTGTCAAAAGTCGCCAGCGTCAAGAAGGGCACGCCCCGCAAGTTGCAGGGCCTGATGCTGACCGACTACGCCTTGACGATGGCGACTGGCGCAGACGCCCAGGTCAGCTTCCTTATGGATGACAAACTCGGTGTCGCTCGTGGCACCACTTCGAAAGCAGGCGATGTCTCCGTTGTTGCCATTGCGAAGGAATTCGCCATTCTCAAGGAAGCCCCTGCGGCTGAGTTGCTCGCATTCAAGGCCCCAGTCGGAGCGACCAAGGTAGACCCGAACGCGATTGTCGAGGTCACTTACAAGGATGTCCAAGCCATCTTCACCCGATCCTGTATGCCATGCCACAACGCGAGCAACATGAAGGGCGGACTCAATTTGACCGATTACGATGCCGTCGTCGGCGCCCGAAATGCGGTCAATATCGCCAATCCTGAGAAGAGTTCGATTATACGCTCGCTCAAGGGAGATATGTACGCCAAAATGCCCAAGAATCGAGAAAGCCTGCCCAACGAAGAGATCGAAAAGATTGCCGCCTGGATGAAAGCAGGGGCTAAGAACGACTAGCCCCAAGCATCGCGGGCGGGAATCCTGCCAAAATAGTATAGATTAAACTATTCTGTGCCGTTGATGCGGACGACTGTCCGCACGATGACGTAAATATAGAGTGACCCCATGCTAGAAATCCAGAACCTGCACGCCAAAGTTGAAGACAAAGAGATCCTGAAGGGGATCAATCTTACGGTGAATCCCGGCCAAATCCACGCCATCATGGGACCCAACGGCTCCGGAAAGAGCACGCTCGCAAATATCATTGCGGGCAAGGACGGCTACGAAGTCACTGCTGGCGACATCCTTTTTGAAGGCGAATCCATCCTTGAGATGGCTCCCGACGAACGAGCCGCAGTCGGAATTTTTCTCGCATTCCAATATCCTGTTGAAATTCCCGGCGTCAGCAACACTTACTTCCTTCGCAGCGCCGTCAACGCCATTCGACGCGCTCGCGAGGAGAAGGAGATGGACTCGCTCAGCTTCATGAACATGATCAAGGAGAAGCTCAACCTGCTCCACCTCGACAATGACCTGCTGAAGCGAAGCGTCAACGAAGGGTTCTCAGGCGGCGAAAAGAAGCGAAACGAAATCTTCCAAATGGCGGTGCTTGAGCCGAAACTAGCTGTCCTCGATGAAACTGATTCGGGTTTGGATATCGACGCTCTGAGAGTGGTTGCTGATGGTGTGAACGCCCTTCGCGACCAAGATCGCGGTTTTTTGGTGATCACCCACTACCAACGACTTCTGAACTACATCGTCCCCGACTTTGTTCACATCCTCATGGATGGCAAGATCGTCAAGTCCGGCGGCAAGGAACTTGCCCTGCAGCTTGAAGAAAAGGGTTACGGCTGGATTGAAGAAGAGGTTCTGGCGAAAGCCTAGGCACAATGAGTTCACCGACTGCTGAAAAGACCATGATGTTTGGGCTGGAAGCTACCCATGATCGCTTCCCAAGCCTTATCGCGTTGCGCACAAAGGCTTTGGAAATCGCGAATGGCGCGAGCTTCCCCACCCGCAAAGATGAAGAGTGGCGATACACCCCACTCAACCTACTGAGAGATTCTGCTTGGACTCCCGGAAATCACGCTGGCGTGACTGCGGCGGACGTTGCTAGCGCTGCACTCGGCGACTTCGATCAGATCATTTTGGTTTTCGTGAATGGCGCCTTCTCCGCAGAACTCTCTAGTCCGCTGGAGAATGAGGCAATAGAAATCCTCCCACTTTCATCCGCCATTTCTGACGGTAAAGCCCCGAGACTTGGTGAACTTGCTGCTGTCGAAGAAAGCTTTAGCCCGGTCGCCGCACACTTCGGTGTCCTAAAGAAGCAAGCGATGCATCAATTCGCTGCCCTCAACACCGCTTCTTTCACGGATGGCGCGTTCTTGAGGCTGAAGAAGAACCAAGTCGTAGACCGTCCGATCCAACTGTTGTTCCTTTCGCAAGGAGCTAACGTCGGGAACTGTGCGAGAGTTTATGTAGTTGCCGAAGAAGGCTCCAAAGGAACCATTATGGAGACATATGCTTCGGTGGGCAAAACAACTCAGTCCTTCAGCAACGCCGTGGTCGAAGTTTTTGTCGAGCCAAATGCTTTCCTAGAACACGTCAAACTTCTTAAGGAGAACGATAGAGCAACGCACATCGGACTAACTGAAGTCCATCAGTCTGCCGACTGCACTTATAAAAACTACTGCATTAACTTCGGTGGCCTAACAACACGCAACGACTTAAACGTAAACGTGAACGGGCAGAACGCTCACACGCGACTGGATGGCGTGGTCTGTCTCGATAAAGAACAGCACGTTGATAACCACACCCGCCTAGATCACGCCCAGCCCAATTGCGAGAGCTACGAAGTCTATAAGCACCTACTGGATGATTCGGCCACCGCAGTATTTAACGGCAAAATTTTCGTCCACCAGGATGCCCAAAAGACGGATGCCAAGCAGACCAACAAGGCGATCCTGCTCTCCAACAAGGCGACGATGAACACGAAGCCTCAGCTTGAAATCTTCGCCGACGACGTCAAGTGCACGCACGGGGCGACGGTAGGAGCATTGGAATCCTCGATGGAGTTCTACTTACAGTCGCGCGGCATCCCTGCCCAAGAAGCACGCGCCATTTTGGTCTACGCCTTCGCCGCCGAAGTCATCGAGTTGATCGGCCACGAGGGCATCCGCACGGAACTCTCCAAAATGCTGTTCACCAAACTCGGCGTTAAGCAGTAACTCGTTACGACTTTTTCACGCGGTGAAAGTCGAACTTCGCCTTTTCGCCCGGCTTACCGCCGCTGTAGCTTTGCCACACAGCGAGGACATGATCCGGGCCATCAAAGGTGAACGTCACCCGGTGCATATGCATATCGCTCGGCTTCATATTCGAACCACTCACGAAATCGAAAAACAGGACATTTGCGTTCTTACCGGGAATGAACTTCATGGTGGGCTGGTTGCCCGCCCCGCAATAGTGCGTCATGACGAGTTTGGTAAGATCCATGTGATAGACGCTCACCATCTCGAAGGGCGATCCCCCGCCGAGTGTCTCGACCAGTGCGCTGTTGCTTCCGGTGAGTTTGTATTCGACAGTGGCAGGCATAGAATCCTTGCCTTCCCCCATGGTTCCCTCCCATTTGCCGACGAGGGTCTTCATTTTTTTGAATGCCTGCTTGGCAGTGTCGCCAGGCGCGGCCATCGAAGTTACCGGGGCAAGAATGGCAAGACAATAAGCAGAGAACACAAGAGTTTTCATATTGTTGTAAGTTTAGCCGAGATAGACTACCTTTGTTTGGTCCAAACGCATTCCAGACTAAATAACGAACAAAAAAGCTCATCTTTTCGCTTCGCGAACCTGGAAGAGGGATTTTCAATGTTGACTAATACTGCGACTTCGCTCGCGCAAAGCCAAACCGGCTTCTGGGCCGATATCTGCCGAGAAACCAAGTTTGCCTTCGTTCACACTGCGCGATTCAGCCTCGCCGCGCTGCCTCGATGGCTGCGATATCGATCTTTTGCATGGTCATCATCGCGGCAAATGCCCGTCCAGCCTCCTCACCACCTGCGTTAAATGCATCTGAGAGCGCGCGTGGCGTGATTTGCCACGAAAGTCCCCATCGGTCCTTGCACCAACCACACTGGCTTTCGGTACCACCGTTGTCTACGATGGCGTTCCAGTAACGGTCTGTTTCCTCCTGGTTATCGGTGGCAACTTGAAAAGAAAATGCCTCACTATGCTTGAACGTCGGACCGCCGTTCAGACCAAGGCAAGGAATCCCCATAACAGTGAATTCCACGGTGAGCACGTCACCTTTCTTTCCATCCGGATAATCGCCAGGAGCCTCGTGAACGGCGATCACCGCACTGTCCGGAAAAGTCTCGGCGTAGAATTTCGCCGCATCTTGAGCGTCGTTGTTGAACCATAGGCAAATTATGTTTTTTGCTTGCATCGTAGTGTTTTACCCTCATCCCTATGTCAACTCTTGCGCACATGTTCGCGCTAGGGACCTGGAGGGGGAACAAGTTGGATTCATTTCAGAAATAGTGGGTCAATGATATTAAAATGTGTTTTTATGAAGTTAGCCGATTTCGTACCCTAAGCGCAAAGAGCCTGACGAGGAAGTACGCACAAGCTCCGGCGATTCCTGCCGGAATGTCGTCCAGATCCGATTGAGTGATGGAATTTTGAACTACCTCGAATGCAACCACAATCGCCACGGACGCAAGAACGGCAATCAACGCACGCACTTGAGGCGAAGGTAACAGACGAGGTTGGTACCTCAGCCGCATGGTCATCGGAACTAAAAGTGTATCCACTAAGCCATCGATAATAAACGCGTTAACAAAACCATTAGAAAAATCACCAAAATGGTAATAATAAAAAGATTGCAGGGATGGGGGTATCGGCAGCACTCGATGTGCGGTTCGAGATTCAAGGCGAAATCCCTCTTGAAAAACTACTAGCGCCAAAGCGATAATTTCAGCGATCCAAGGGGCAAGCCAGGGAGCGGGTTTCGGATTTACAGGCTGCTTATTTTGGGCCATCAATTGCTCCCGATCCTAAAAAACCAAGGGTGCTAGCGTTTCGCTATGGTTATACCGTCCCAAACGGTTTGAAGGGCGAGGAGCTACGTGGCTTCTTTGCCTGTCAATGAATTCATTGACACCTAAACGCCCGACTTGCAGGCAGCCTGTCCCTCCTGTAAACTATAGACAGAACGAACCTGTCTACTCATCACCAGACTCATCGTCGAACCTCCTGACCGAGCATGACAGCTCGTTCCATACCTTCCAAGGTAAATGGAGAAAAAAATGAACACACGAACCAGAACGATCAACAGCGACACAACCATCACCAACCGGTTGCTCGGTGGGTTCAGGAGAGGACTTCACTCACCGTCTTGGAGAGTCTTGGCTCTCATTGTCGCTCCGGTATTTTCGTATGCACAATTCGTACCCGCGCACTTTACGTCGCAATCGGCATATGCCGGGACAAATTCAGGATTCAGCTACATGAATTCGCACGATGATGCCTTGAATGGAGCTCCGGCAACGCTGTTTGAGAATACTTCGAAGGCGGGTTCTGGCGGAGAATACGCTTGGGTTCAGCGCGAAGGGAGCATTGATGCCACACAGGTGTGGCTGAAGGCTCAATCCAGTACGACGCAACGCTCTTCGACCTTTGTGGACGGATGGTACGACTTCCAAGTCACCACCGACAAAGTTCGCCTCGACTGGGCAGTCACCATGACGCCGTTAGTGTGGTGGGATCAGTCCATTGTAAGGGTATATAACATGACCACCGGTGGCATTCTTATCTCGCACAATGTTACGGGCACCGGCGTTGACGAGCTGGTTGTGACCCCCGGTCACAACCTCAGGCTCTACACTGGATTCAATCAGAACAACCTGAACCAGTGGAGCTATCCCGCAGGCAACACGGCTTTCTTGGCCGAGGGACGACTCTCTGCGCCGATCCAGGCCTTTCAAGGTCGAGTCACCCTGCAGGATTGGCAAGGTTCCATGGTGGGCGAACCGCTGACGGTGACAATTCGCAATGCAGCGAACGCAATTGTGCAGGGACCCGAAACAACGACGACAACCACAAATGGCAGTTGGAACTTACCGACATCTCTCGCCAACGGAACCTATAAGGTCACCGTCAAAGGACGCACTTGGCTGTCCGCAAGCGTAGGCAATGTTGTGCTGTCCGGAGGATCCAC
>JAIOPU010000136.1 GCA_021413725.1 Armatimonadota bacterium
TGTCGGCTTTGCTGGGCGTGAATAAGGTTAACGGCTTTAGCGGCTGCCCCGGCGACCATGAAGGTGCGGTGAATCCGAACTGGGTGACTTGCGCTTGGCCGGACGAGTTCCGCGATGTCCTCGACTGGCAATGGTCGCAGAAGGTGATTCCTTATTGGACCGAGCAAGCCACTTTACTCGCGAAGCATAAGGTCGAGTTTGGCATCGAAATGCACCCCGGCTTTGTTTGCTACTCGAACGACACGTTGTTGAAATTGCGGAATGGTGCTGGGTTGAACGGCAAGTGGATTGGCGCGAACTTCGACCCTTCCCACCTTTGGTGGCAGGGCATCGATCCGATTGCCGCTGTCCGGGAACTCGGGCAAGAGGGTGCGCTTTTCCATGTCCACGCGAAGGACACGCGGATCGATCCTTATAACTCGGGTCGGAATGGAAATCTGGATACGAAGTCCTATGGGGACATTCTCCAGCGAAGCTGGGTTTTTCGGAGTTGTGGGTTTGGGCATGGGACGGATTGGTGGAGAGACTTTGTCTCCAATCTTCGGATGGTTGGGTACGACTATGTGCTCAGCATTGAGCATGAGGATGGGTTGATGTCTTCCACGGAGGGAATGCGCAAGGCGATCAGTACGCTGAGCGACGCGATGATTTCGGAGAGTGCGGGGCCGATGTTCTGGGCCAAAGACTGATCCACTTTAGGTCCCCATAGACGCTATGGGGACCTAAAGTGGTACAATTGGCGTAACAAATATTGCTGAATCCCAAACTGGGCGGCGCAGAGCCGTCTTTTTTTATAGCTGGATGAAGCAGATCAGGACAAAAAAATATGGATATCTTACAGCAGTTGAATCAGATCGCCACCGAGCGCGACATTCCGGTTTCGGAGTTGGTTTACGAGTTGGAGCAAGCCCTTGCCGTCTCGTATCGCAAATCCGTCGGCGGTGTCGGAGAGTGCAATGCGAAGATTGACGTGAAGAAAGGCTGGACGATGTCTATCGAAAAGGAAGTAGTCGGCGAAGTCTTCGACCCCAGCTACCAAATGAGCATTGTGGACGCCCGCAAGCGAAAGGAAGACATCGAAATCGGTGACTTCATCTCCGTCGATGTCGACCCTAACCGATTCGGTCGCATCGCCGCGAGCACCTTTAAGCAGGTTCTTCAGCAAAAGCTGCGAGAGGCGGAAACGCGACGGATTCACAACACCTTTAGTGACATTATTGGCGAGCTCACGAGCGGAACCGTTGTCCGACGCGAGGAGGCCAGTGTGCTGATTCAAATCGACAAGGTCGAGGCTGAACTGCCGAAGTGGGAGCAAGTACCGACCGAGCCGTACCGACCGAATGACCGGATTAAAGTTTATGTTCTCAGGGTTGACGACACGCGCCGTGGACTCAAAGTCATTGTGAGCCGAACGCACCCGAATCTTTTGCGGAAGTTGTTTGAACTCGAAGTTCCTGAGATTGAGCAAGGCATCGTCAATATCTGCGCGGTTGCCCGCGAGCCGGGTCAGCGGAGCAAGATCGCGGTGATGACGACCGACGAGAGGATTGACCCGATAGGTGCTTGCGTTGGACCTCGCGGAGCTAGAGTCCAGTCTATCGTGGACGAGCTCTATGACGAAAAGGTTGACATCGTGCCGTTTAGCGAGGATGCCAAGACTTTCATTACGAACGCTCTGAGTCCTGCCAAGGTGAACTCGATGCGGCTCAACGAAGACGAAAAAAGTGCTTTTGTGATTGTTCCTGACACGCAACTTTCCCTCGCCATCGGCAAGGGCGGGCAGAATGTCCGACTTGCGGCTCGATTGACCGAGTGGAAGATCGACATTCGAAGCGAGACTCAAGCCCAAGAGGCAAAAGACGAGAAGAAGTAGGTTCAGCCTCTGGTAGACTGAACTGACGCCAAAATAGAGGAAGAAAAGCATCGCTTTACCCGAAAGAACCTGTATAAGCTGCCGTAAAAAAGCCGCTCAAAGTGAGTTCTTCCGAGTAAGGCGAGATGCAAGAAATGAGACCGGAAGAAGTGCCTATGTTTGCCCCACAATAAGCTGCATTGAAGCAATTTCCGTACAGAAGTTGGGCCGCGCGCTGAAGGATAAAGTCCTTCCCGAGACAGCCGAACTTCTCAAACAAAATTTGATATGCAAACTGAGGTAAAGAATAGCGCAATGGAAATTTCAAGCTTAGCAAGAGAATTCGGTTTGGCCCCCGGCCAAGTCATCGGAGTTCTTAATGAACTTGGAATCGAACACGACAGCGAGAAGATTGAGGCGGACGCCGATACCGTCGAACTTCTCCAAATGGAACTCAAGGGCCTCAAAGGCTCGAAAGTAATCTCCATCGCCCCCGGCGTCACCCCTCGCGATGTCGCCAAGCTTCTCGGGGTCGCGCCGCAAGAAGTTCAGAAGATGCTGATGTTGAAAATGAAGGTCATGGCGACCCTCACGACATCGCTCAAAGACGACGTTGCCGAGTTACTTGTTTCCAGCCTTGGTTACACTTTGAACTGGGCAACGCCCAAACCGAAGGTTGTAGCTAAGCCTAAAGTTGAGCCCAAAGCGCAGGGCGGCGCGCAGCTACGACCACCTGTCGTCACTATTTTGGGTCACGTTGACCACGGAAAGACTTCCCTCCTTGACTACATTCGCAAGGCGAACGTCGCAGGCAAAGAGCATGGCGGAATCACCCAGCACATTGGTGCGTACCAAGTCGAAACCGGCGACAAGAAGATTATTACTTTCCTCGACACCCCCGGTCACGCCGCCTTCACCGCGATGCGGGCTCGAGGTGCGCAGGTTACGGATATCGCGATCCTCGTAGTTGCCGCTGACGACGGAATTATGCCGCAGACCATTGAGGCGATTAGTCACGTTAAGAACGCGGGCGTTCCGATGATCGTTGCCGTCAACAAGATTGATAAGAACAACGCGAATCCTGATCAAGTTCTCTCACAGTTGACCCAGCACGAAGTGGTTCCAGAGAGCTTTGGGGGTCAAACGATTACTTGTCCGGTTTCCGCTCTCACGGGCGAGGGTATTCCGCATCTTCTCGAAATGATCGCCCTCCAGGCCGAAATCATGGAATTGAAGGCGGATCCTAAGGCAGACTTTAAGGGTGTCGTGATTGAAGCCAAGTTGGATCGAGGACGCGGCCCGGTGGCTACAATTTTGGTTCAAGATGGCACACTGCGCATCGGCGATTCCGTCATTATCGGATCTACCTCAGGCAAGATCAAGGCGATGACCGACTACCGAGGTGAGCGCCTGAAGGAAGCTGGCCCCAGCGTTCCGGTCGAGATTTTGGGACTTGACGAAGTACCCGGTGCGGGAGAAAGCGTCGAGAATATCGGCGACGAGCGGACCTCGCGACTCGAAGCGGAGCAACGACAAATCGCAAAGCGAGCCAAGGAATATAGCGTCAAGGTCAAGCGAGCTTCTCTTCGCGATCTTCGCGCGCAGATGACCGCAGGAGAAGTCAAAGACCTCAACCTGATCGTCAAGGCCGACGTCCAAGGGTCGGTTGAAGCCGTGCGTGGAATGATCGAGAAGATTGAAAACGAAGAAGTTTCGGTTAAGATCATTCACTTCGGGGTTGGGACTGTGACCGAGAGCGATGTTCTTTTGGCGAGTGCTTCTAACGGAATCGTTATTGGATTCAATGTCAAGCCCGAACCCGGCGCGAAAAAGGAAGCCGAGAAAGAAAAGGTTGAAATTCGGACCTACACGATTATTTACGAACTGATCGAAGACATCGAAGCCGCCGTCAAGGGAATGCTTGCCGCGAAATTCGAGGAAGAGCATCTGGGCACCGTCGAGTGTCGCGTCGCGTTCAACTTGTCACGCCATGGCAAGGTCGCCGGTTGTCACGTCACCGAGGGCAAGATTCAAAGAAATTGCAGCGTTCGCGTTCGCCGAGGCAAGGACTTGGTTTTCGAAGGCAAGGTCGCCACGCTCAAGAACGTCAAGCAAGATGTCCGCGAGATGTTTGCTGGACAGGATTGTGGTGTCACTTTCGATGGCTGGGAAGACTTTAAGAAAGACGACATCATCGAAGCCTACGAACTCGTTCAGGTGAACTAGGATTTGGGGTGCAAGGGCACTTAGAACAGCTTAAGAACTTGGGGACTGCGCTCCCCAAGTTCTCAGAACTCGGACCGGATGCCAACATCAATGCCCAAGCCTGTGCCGTCCTGGGTTGGGTCATTCAGGAATCTCTGGCCGCCCCAGAGTGCTCACCTGAATCACAAAACCCTTATAACTGCGCCAATTGCCAAATCAAACCCGGCGGCGAAAGAACGCCTTATTGCTCGGAAGCCTGCAAGGAGGAAACCAGCTTTGTCCGCCAAGTCCGAAGTGGACTCCAGTCCGGCGCGATTCTCGTGCCCGACCGTCAGGTCGCCCTCGGGCAATCTCTCTGGCATATCCTCGGAGGCGGCTATCCTTTGCGCCGGACATTGGTTAGCGCCAAAGACCTCGAACGCTTCCTCGCGAAAAATCCGAACTGTGCTTACTGCGGACTCTTAGCGACGAACTTCGACCACATCAAAACCGCCTGCAACCGCCCGATCAACCTTCGAGCGGTTTGCGAGGGTTGCAGCACAACCAGGGCATTCGGCGATTCCGAATACTTGGTAACTGCTAGCCCCAAGGTCAAACTTCTCGCCCAGCGCATCAGGAATGTCGAGCCCCTTCGTCCGAGCGACAGTACCGCTTGGGATTGGCGTGCCTACTTGGCTTCACGGCTATTGCACAAAATGCCAGAATAGGGGTGCCGAATGAAGCATCAAAAAGTTCTCGTCGTTGATTTTGGGGGCCAATATACTCAGCTAATCGTGCGCCGAGTGCGCGAACTGGGGGTATTTAGCGAAATGGTCCCTTGGATGCATGCTTCGGCCAAAATCGCCGCAGAAAAGCCCGATGCCATCATCCTCGGAGGTGGTCCCCGATCCGTGCGCGAACAGAACTCCCCCACCATTGATGCGGCGGTCCTCAAGGGGATTCCTGTCTTGGGGATCTGCTACGGACTGCAATTTCTCGCCAACGCCCTCGGCGGGCAAGTCGAACCCGCCCAGGACCGCGAATATGGGCGGCGAAAACTCAATTCTTGGGACAAAACTTCTCTTCTCCAGGGGGTCGAAGACCCAGAAGTTTGGATGAGCCACGGTGACCAAGTGCTTGCCGCTCCCGCGGGAGCAAAAGTCACCGCCAGCACGGATTCCTGCCCGATTGCGGCATTCGAAAATGACGCAGAGCAAGTCTACGGCGTTCAATTTCACCCGGAAGTCACGCATACTCCTTGCGGAAAAGACATCCTGCGCCGGTTCCTTTTTGATAAGGCCAAACTGACGGGCGATTGGACAAGTGAGCGATTTATCGAAGAAGCCATCGCCTCGATCCAAAAGGAGGTCGGCGACGGGCGCGTGTTGTGCGCCGTCTCCGGTGGCGTGGACAGCTCGGTTGTCGCCGCGCTGATGACTAAAGCGCTTGGGAACCAAGTCACCTGCGTTTTCGTGGATCACGGTCTTCTTCGCAAGAATGAGGCGGAGCAGGTGGTTGATCAGTTCACAAATCACTTCAATCCGAACCTGGTTGTTATCAGAGCCCAAGATCAATTCTTCTCCAAGCTTGCCGGAGTCACCGATCCGGAGGCTAAACGCATGGTCATCGGCGAAGAGTTTGTTCGGTGCTTTGAAGACCATGCCGACGAACTCAAGGGCTGCGATTTTCTTGCCCAAGGCACGCTCTATCCCGATGTCATCGAGTCGGGCTCGCCGACCGCCGCCAAAATCAAAACTCACCACAACGTGGGAGGTCTCCCCGATTGGATGCGGCTCAAAGTCATTGAGCCGCTTCGCTGGCTCTTCAAGGACGAAGTCCGTGAAGTCGGACGGCACCTCGGTCTCCCCGATGAAATGGTGGACCGCGAGCCATTCCCCGGCCCTGGTCTCGGCGTGAGGATCCTCGGCGAAGTCACTCGCGAACGAGTGCATATCGTTCAGGAAGCAGACCACATTTTCCGAAGTGAGCTCAAAGCCCACGGCGCCAATAAGGGGATTTGGCAAAGCTACGCCGCCCTTCTCGATGTCAAGAGCGTCGGCGTCATGGGCGACGAACGCACCTACGAAAACCCCATCGTCCTTCGCGCCGTCGAGAGCGAGGATGCGATGACCGCGACAGCAGTCAAGATTCCCTACGCGGTTCTGGAGATCGTGGCGACGAGAATCGTGAACGAGGTTAAGGGCGTCAATCGAGTCCTCTACGATCTGTCCAGCAAGCCGCCCGCTACGATTGAATGGGAATATAACTGCTCCCTTGGTACGACAAT
>JAIOPU010000165.1 GCA_021413725.1 Armatimonadota bacterium
TGTAGTATTGTAAAGCTGAAAACTGGCAGGTTTCTGCGAGAGAGTAAAACCTCACCCCAGTTCGCTTCGCTCACAGACCCTCTCCCTCACGGAGAGGGAAAGGAAGCAAGTAAATCACCGAATACGTTGCTTCTCCCCGAGGGAGAAGCCGGTGAGGTACGGACCGGATGAGGGTTTATTCCTTTTCCCCGCAAAATTTTCCAGTCAGCGAAAAAAAGTCTCTAAAGATTGTTCATAGACCTCCGATATGTATAGAGTAGACCACGCAGGCGTTCCTTTAGCGGTAACAAAAACTCGCTAGACCGCGACGATACGGGGTCGGACGGTTGGAGTATATAAAGAAATGTCAAACAGTTGGTTGCAAAGAAACCCCCAAAAGCTCGTCACCCAAGTCGTACAGATGAATACCGGAATGCAGGCCTACCAAGCTCAGATCCCGTTGACCGCTGCGCAGATGACCGCCTTCGGGACTCAGGTCACGGCATTTAGTTCTGCCGTCGATGATTGGCTCGCCGCGAAGTTGGCCTATGAGGCTGCGATTGAGGCTCGGAAGACCGCGCAAATCGCCATGACATCCAAGGCTCGAACCTATGGTGATCTTGTGCAAGCCAGCGTGAGCATTACGAATGCCCAACGCGCCGAGATCGGGGTGCCGATACATGACGCAACTCCTTCACCTGTGATCGCGCAGACCGTCACGGACTTGGTCGCTACTCCCAATGCCGCCGGATTTGTGAAGCTGAAGTTCAACCGGAACGGGAATAAACCGACGGTGCAATTCAATATTGAAGGAAAAACCGAAGGCGGCGACTGGACGCTGATCGCGGTTTCGGGCCGGGTCAATAATACTTTGAGCGGGTTCGCACCGGGCGTTCCTTATAGCTTCCGGGTTATTGCCGTGAGCGCAAGTTCGCAGGCTCAACCGAGCAATGTCGCCGTGATTTACAGCGAAGGATCGGGCTTTGGCCTGACTTTGGCCGCTTAATCGCTGGCTTCTCAATCCCTCCCCGAGCTTTCACGGGGAGGGATTTTTTTGTCTTAACCTTTGGTGCGAATAGGATCCGCCGGTTGTGTCGGGCGTTTCACGGGGTTCTTCTTGAGTTCCGCCGCGATCCATTCGAGAGCCTTTTCGATCTGCGCGTCACGGCCCTTGGCGTACAGGTTCGGGTCGCTCATGACATCAATATCCGGCTCGACTCCGGGGCCTTCGATCACCCAGCCATCCTTCGGCGTCCACATTCCATAGTTCGGGACGCTGACGATGCCGCCATCCACGAGGGGCCAGCCTGGAGAGGAGCCAACCTCGCCGCCATAGGTTCGTCGCCCGATGATGACGCCGCGTTTCAAGTCGCGGAAGCGATGCGTGAACTCTTCGCCGCAACTCACGTTGAACTCATTCTGCAGAACCACGATGGGGCCGGGGAACGATTCACTTTGACGGGACCACGACAGCGCGCTGGCGCGTTGATTGAAGTATCCCGTGAGCTTCTCAGTGAGGATTTTGTTGATCATCGTCTGGACAAAGCCGCCATTGTTGAATCTGGCGTCGACAATGATGGCGTCTTTGTTGCGCTGCGGGAAGTATTGCCGAATAAAGTCGCTCATGTCGCCTTGGCTCATCGCGCCGAGGTAGAGATAGCCGATTTTTCCGCCGCTCGCCTTGCTGACCGCCGCGCGATTCGCCTCGACCCAATCGAGACGCTTCATGCGGAGTTCGTTGCCGATGGGTTTGACGAGAATGTTTCTTGATCCGGTCATGGTTGGCGTGGATCCGACCGTTATCGAGAGGGTTTGCCCCGCCCGTCCCGCGAGAGCGGCGAGATAATTCGACTTGTCGGTGAGTTCCTGCCCGCCGATGGCGAGGAGATAATCGCCCTCTTTCACGTTCATTCCCGGCTCAAGCAGCGGCGAACGCTCGGAATCGAGGAAATTGTCGCCGCGATAGATCTTCGCGATCTTGAGACGGCCCTGGTCCGCGCTGACTTCGATTCCCAAGAAGCCGCCCGCGATTTTCGGCGAGAGATTCTGCTCATCTCCGGGAGTGAGATACTGATGCGAAGAGCCGAGCTCGGATTGCATCCAGCGGATGAGGTTATCCAGCTCGTCGCGCGATCGCACCGCAGCGAGGAGAGGCTCATACTTCTTGCCGATTGCCTCCCAATCGTTGCCGTTCATGTTGGCAACATAGAAATAGTCGCGCAGCAAGCGCCACGCGTCCCAATACATCTGCCGCCATTCCTTGATCGGGTCGATCACGAGCCTGAGCGCGCCCATATTGAGCTTGCCCGTAGCGGATGGAACGCCGTCCCCCGCGGTGTCAATCACGCGATCACCGACAAGCATCTTGCTCCCATCTTGCGAAAGCAAGAAGAAACCGCCGCTGGTCAAAATCCCCGCCTTTTTCGCCGCGATATCAAAGTAGGCAACGTTCGCGCCATCGCCGAGAAGCAATCGCGTGGGAGTGAAACCCGTGACTGCATAGGTTCCCGCCGACATCGGCAGGATGATTGTGCGTTGATACAGGCCGTCGAAGTCTATTCTAAAGGGTTCGGGCTTGGCCGGCTCGACTTTGGGCTCGTTCTCGTCGGTATCTTTGAGGGCCAGCGGGCTTCTGTCCTCTTTTCGAAGAGTTAAGAGGCAGGGGACAACGGTTGGACCCAGGTTCAATTGGTTCATCATCGCGTCTCCCGAGACTCCGAGGCTGCGTTGACTGAGGAACGCGAGGTACTTGCCATCTTTGCTAAAGGAGGGCGCGAAATCGTTCGAGAGTGAACCGCCTACGACGGTTTTCTCTTTCTTTTCTATGTTGTAGATCGCGATTTTCGGGAGGGCCGTGATGGAGTCTAGTTCAGCATACGCAATCCACTTTCCGTCCGGCGAAAAGTCGTAGTTGGTGCCATTCCAACTGTTGACAGTTGTATTAACCAGACGGTCTTCCCCGGTATCCACGTTGATGAGTCGGAAGCGCATTTCGCTGTCGTTGAGCGCAATCCATTTTCCGTCCGGCCCCCACGAGAAGTTCACGAGGCGACGTTTCTTGTCCTTGGTGATCGCCTTCGCGCCGGTGCCATCCAGGTTCGAGATGATCAGTTGCTCCTCCCCGCTCTCATCACTAAAGTAGGCGACCTTCTTTGCATCGGGAGACATCGCGGCTGCGCGCAGTCTGGCTCCAGCGACTGCCTTCCAGAGTCGGGCTTCGCCCGGCCCGGCAGGCACGGAGATGATTTGGCCGCGTGTTTCGGCCAAGACTCTTTTGCCGTTCGGGCTAAGGGATAGATTGGTAACAAAAGCCTCCGCAGGTACGGTGAATGGTTTTGTGTGGAGAAGGTCTGAGGTGAGTTGGAATTTGACCGGGGTTACCTTGTTCGTGGCCGTGTCGAGCATCTCCAATCCCATACCTTTCTCGTAGATCACCGCGCCCGGCCCACTATTGATCTCTCTAATCTCCCAATTCGAAACATCTCCTAGTGCTTGGGTCTTGCCCGTTTTGGCGTTGACTCGCATTAATTGGAACTTGGCGTGATTCTCGTTCGCAAAGTAGATGGAATCCCCTTCATAAGCAGGAAACTCGTTGGTGCCTGCGTTGAACGTAATCTGTTTGAAGGCTTTTGTCTTTGCATTTCCAAGCCAAATGTGGTTCTGCATTCCGCCCTTGTAGTGGAACCAAGCGTCGCCAAAGCGGTTGAACCGGGTCCACGCAAAGGTGTCTCCGTCCGCACTCATGTCCGCATGGCTCGCGAACTCGACGGGCAATTTCGTCTCGGGACCACCTTCTAGTGAAGCTGCGTAAAGCCCGTAGCTGCGGGGGATATTTCGGGTTCGGAAGAGAACTTTCTTTCCGTCCGGTGTCCAGCCCAAGGGTTGAGCGTAGTCGTTGCGGTAGGTAAGGCGCTTAGGCACTCCGCCCTCTGCAGAAATAACATAGACTTCCTCAATCCCGTCGTATTGCGCGGAGAAAGCAATTTGAGTTCCATCCGGCGAAAACTTCGCGTACTGCTCCACTCCGGCATCGCGGGTAAGGCGAATGGCGGTGCCGCCTTTGAGACTGCCGATCCAAAGGTCTCCTTCGCAGGTGAAAACGGCACGGTCGCCGTGGATGTCGGGCATTCGCAGGAAAGCATCTTGAGTCGGGTTGATCATGCCAAGAAAAGGAAGCATAGGGAGAACCTTACCCAATACCTGCTCCTATTGTCCGTCTTTCTCCATCGCGGATAAACTGAAAGAATGGCAGTGTTTGGAGTCAGGACAGTATTCACTTGGGCGATGGACATGGACGCGATGGTGGCGTTCTATCGCGATGTCATCGGACTCGAGTTCAACGGGCAGTGGGGAGACTGGGCTTCATTCCAAGCTGGCCCGACCACCATCGGGCTCCACTCGACCGACCCCGAAGGTGAGAACTTTGGCGGAGGATGGGTGTTGGGTTTAGCGGTCGACACCCACGAAGACCTCCTGGAAAGGCTGAACAAAGCCGGAATTGCCTCCGAATTCCACGACATCCCGAACGGTCGGGTGCTCGCTTTCTCGGATATCGAAGGCAATCAAGTTCAGGCGATGGTGGATTTCTAGTCGATCTTCGCGAGTTCGCCCTTCATATAGGTGAGCCAACTAATATCTTCGGGGTCCACCTTGTTGAGTGCCGCGAGATAGCAGGAAACGAAGTCGGACATCATTGCCGCCGAGATCATCTTTTCGAGGACCGTGTTGCCCTTCGCGACAACATGGTGTTGCTCGGCTCGATCTCCGATGAGTTCAAGCGTGATCTTGACTCGCGCCTTGATTTTCGCGGACTCATTCCCGTCGCCAATCGTGATAATCACCCACTTGTTGACGCCCTGATTCGTGGAATTCACCCACCCCAGAATTTCGTTGTGATTGAGTTCAGGAAAGACGTGGTAGAACGTCATGTCCTTGGAATCCTCGTTGATTTGCCCCTTCCACCGGCTTGCGACTAGCCCCTGCCAGCCACCTAATCCGTACACAACGCTGACTTTGCCATAAAGAGCCTCTGCGAGTTGCTTTGCATGATTGGTCTCAAATGGGTTTTCGATTCCGTAGGTCGCAACACAATCCCGAATGTGCGTCATCAGAGCATCGTAGTCCTGTGCCGGGATAAGGCCGATTTGCTCGCACGCAACGACCACAGGAATGAGCATGTAGCCGAGTGCAGTTCGCGGTGGTTGTCCGCCAGGAATGATAATGCAAGGGAATCCGTCTGCCTTGGCCATTTCGGCAAGTTTGCCCCCACTGGTGACGACAATAATGCTCGCGCCCGCCTTTTTT
>JAIOPU010000115.1 GCA_021413725.1 Armatimonadota bacterium
GGATTAAAAAGGCCAGCTTTTTCCCAGGCGTGATACCACTTTGACTCAACTTGGCTCGCGTCATAGCGCGGTGCCATACTGGATTCGTTCATCAATTGTTCCTGCTTTCCAGTCGTGAAAGCACTAACATTTTACCAGCAGGCACCCAAAGTAGGGAAATGCGCCAAACTGGGCTATCATGGCTGCCAATGTTCGCACAATGTTCCTGCTCGCTATCGTCGCTGCCCTCGGCGGCTGCAAATCGAGTGCGCCACCTCTAACCGAAACAGAGAAGAATCTAGTTGGAGAGTACAAGCAATGGACTTTACTCAACGAAGAATATATGGATATGGAATCAATGCATAGCTCGGGCGCAAACATGACTTGGCGTCTGTCTCTAAAGGCAGACCGCACCTTTACGCTGAAAATCCGATCAAACGTAATGATAAACGTGACTGATGATTCGAGTGGGACGCTCAAAGTGGAGGGCTCGCAATTGATGCTGACTGGGACGTCCCAATACGAAACCGACGATGGTTACAAGAAGTCCAAAGGTGAGCGGGCATATTCCGAGACTCTCGATATTACGAAGGAGGGACTTGTCCCGACAAAGAACCGGGAGGGCAAGGGCTATGTTTTGAAAACGGTTTATAGAAAAACTACCGACCCACTCCCCGTTCCTCCCAAGCCAAAGGTAGTTGCTTTGGACTCCAAAGCCGCTGTTATCGCGAAGAATGTTGAGGACAAATACGGGTCACTCCAAAGTTATTCGGACCATGGTGAGCTAACGTCAGATGGGAAAGGGTTTCAGCCAAAAGCGGCAAAGTTTCTGACGTACTTCAAGCGATCAGGCGAGTTTAGGTTTGAAGCGCGAGTGCTTGATGAAAAAAAGACTCCCTATCAATTGGACGCGGTATGGTCGACGGGAAAGAAATCCTGGCTCTATATGAGTGAAATAGGAGGTGACGCCGAGGAGCGACCGATTCCTAACGGATTGAGCGTTATTGGACCTGGGTCTGGGTTGGCCGCAGACCTGGTGCCGGGCCTGTTGATGCCAGAAATTTTTAAAGAAAGGTATTTCGCGAAGTTCAGTTCGACACTGAGTGCCGATGAGAAAGTGGGGTCAAAGAGCTGCTATCGAATGGAATGTTCTGTTAGAGGCCAAAAAATCTGGACTCTTTGGATTGACAAGCAGAGCCTGCTAATTCTCAAGGCAAAAAGTGGCTTTGCTGAGGAAATTATTTTGTATTCACCCCAAGCAAATCCAACACTTACAATGGACGATCTGAAGCCAAATCTGAAGATTTAGCACTGTTTCACGTGAAACAACACCCTACTCCTTCCGCCCCCGCTGGAGCAAAACGGCAACCAAGATAATTCCGCCCTTCACAATCCCCTGCCAGTAGATCGAGACACTCTGCAGAACCAGCATGTTCGTGATCAGGCCGAGCAGCAAGACTCCAACAACAGTCCCCCAAACCGTCCCGCGCCCGCCGCGCAGGGAGGTGCCGCCGATGACCACCGCCGCAATCGCGTCCAATTCCGCGAACTGCCCCATCGTCGATGAAGCGACGGAATTCATGCGTGAGGAAAGGAACAGCGAAGCCACGCCGACACACATCCCCATCAGCGCGAAGACTTTAATCTTCACGGCGTTGACGTTGATCGCGGAGTAGATCGCCGCCTTCTCATTTGCCCCGACAGCGATCACATACCGACCAAATACTGTCCGGCGCAGAATGAATGAGAACACAAAAGCTAATAATAGAAAGACGAAGATCGCATACTGAATCTTGATCGGTTGTCCTGAAGCACTCTTCAGGAACGGCAAAGGAATACCTTCGCTGGCAATCTGCGGGAATAATTCAGGACTTGCAGATCGAATTTCGCCCCCCTGCGAATAGGCTTGGGCGGCAGAGCGGAATGAGAGCAGACCGACGAGAGTGACGACAAAGGGCGTGACCCGGCCCCAAGCCACGACCATCCCGTTGATCATTCCGAGTAGGGTCCCTACACTGACTGCGAGAAGCACGGACATCAGCACCCCACTCCAAGAAGTAGGACCAAAGCGCGCCAAGGAATCGACCGTCAAAGCCCCCACAAACGCCATCATGGAACCTACCGAAAGGTCAATTCCCGCGCTGATGATGACCAAAGTCATCCCAATCGCCAAAATCCCGACAGGGACGTTTTGGTTAAAAAGGTTTCGCAAATTCTCTGGCTGAAGAAAGACCTCCGGTCGGGTAATGGCACTGTAGAGCGACAAAATACCAAGCGCAAACAACGCTCCATATTTTTGCAATAAATTTGCAACCTGGGCCTTCAACTGGCTTCTCCATCAATTTCGTCCATGCGCGTATCCTGCACTCCGGAGGGTAAGACAAACAGCCCGATGACAAAGCAAATACTAGCGATCGCAATCGGATAGGCCAGACCCGCGTAGTTATTCCCAAAGTGCGCGACCAGGTATGTACTCAGCAAAGGCACTAGGCCTCCGAAGACGCCGTTTCCGATATGGTAAGGCAAACTCATGGATGTATAGCGAATTCGGACGGGGAACATCTCGACGAGGAACGCTGCAATCGGTCCGTAGACCATCGTGACAAAGACCACCTGAACCAAGACCAGTGCGATCATCGGGAGCATCGGAATGCTCGTGATCGTCCCGCCCTTTTCGACCGTGCCCGCCACCGAAGACATCGCCATATACAGCGGAACGTAACTCACCGCCGCCAAAATCATGCCCGCCAGCATGATCTTCTTGCGACCGATTTTGTCCGAAAGTGCGCCAAATACAACGAACAGTGGACTCGCCAGAACTAAGGCAACAATCATCACCGTTGACACAACGGTCGGGTCAATACTGAGTGCCTTTTCCATAAAGGTCTTCGCGTAAAACTGACTCGTGTACCAAACAACCCCTTGCCCCATCGTCGCTCCGAACAGTGCGATCAGAACCAAACGGCGGTTCACCGGCTCCACAAAACTCTCTCGGAGCGGATTCTTAGAGATCTGTCCGCGAGACTTCAACTTTGCGAACAAGGGTGATTCCGCCATCTTTTTCCGAATGAAGTAAGAGAAGAGAACTAGGAAGATGGAAAGCAGGAATGGAATTCGCCAACCCCAGCCCTCAAAATCCGCCTTAGAGAGTCCGGTCCGAGCGGTAGTAATCACCAAAAGCGAGAGAATCAAGCCTGCGGTCGCAGTGATCTGGATAAAGCTGGTGAAATACCCTCTTCGGTTCGCAGGCGCGCTCTCCGCAACGTAGGTTGCCGCGCCGCCATACTCGCCGCCGAGCGCGAGACCCTGCCCAATTCTAAGGACAATCAAGAGAATAGGAGCGAGTGCGCCGACTTGAGCATAGCTGGGGAGCACTCCAACCAAGAACGTCGAGGCTCCCATCATCAGGAGCGTGATCATAAAGGTTGCCTTGCGCCCCACGATATCGCCGAGTCGCCCGAAGACCAAGGCTCCGAAGGGACGGACGACAAATCCGACCCAAAACACCGCAAGCGATTTCAACAACTCCGTCGTGGAGTCGCCACTCGGAAAGAAATTCGCCCCGATCTGGGCGGCCAGCATCCCGAAAATATAAAAGTCGTACCACTCGATCACAGTGCCGACCGACGAAGCGACGATCACTTTCCGCAGAGTTTTCGGGTCCGTGGGACTCTGAACAACAATAGACATTCCGCCTATCTTAGCCCGTTTTGCGCTTCAAATTCCAGACCTGCGAAAAAAAACCTGACGAAACCGACGTAACATGCCAATACTCTTTAGTGTTGGAGAGATTTGGTCGGTTGTGAAAGCCGGAAAGGACGAGAATTTTATGAGTATCAGCGCGGTCAGCAAAATAACGGGAATTGAGGTCTATACGCTCCGGTACTGGGAGCGCGAGTTCATGGAATACCTGAACCCTCCCCGAACCCCCGGTGGTCAGCGCCGCTATCGCCCGAACGACATCCAAAAGGTTTTCACCCTCAAACGGCTGCTGCGGGAACAGATGTTCAGCATTGCTGGTGCCCGGAAGTATCTGGTCGACCAGTCAAAAGCGGCTTAGAAACGGCTGAGTTCAGGTTCGCAGAGACCGGGACCTAAACTATTCCCCGAAGGGGTAAGGTGACTCTATGTTGCAGCTCTTTGCTGGATTGATCATCTCTGCAAGCGTCCATGCCCACAACTCTGAACAATTGCCCGTGGCTTTAGCTAAGAGCAAAATAGTTGAGACAACAGTGCAAGATGTGCAATCAATCACGGCATCTGAGCGCTCGAACGAGGAAATTCTTGCTCTCCGGACCTCGGGACACCTGGATTTTATAGATTCTCGTGGCAAAGAGACACGTCTTGCGACGATTGGTCGTCCAGCAGGGATTCCGCGATTCATACAAGTCGATCGGGGCTATGCAGTGTTAGATAACAATGCCCTAATGCTCGTTAGTGCTAAAGGTGCGGTAAAGAAACACGTGCTCCGAAATCTGTATGAATTTGCCGGACCAGGGGAGTCAACTGCAGTGGAAGGTGACAGTATTTGGTACATCAATGAAAACATGCAGATTGAGAAACTGGGGGGTGCCGTTTCAAAACAAAAATTTGATGGGATCGCACTAGTCGGGAAGACTGAATTATTTGCAATTTCTGACGGCAACCTTGTGTCCCTCAATAAGCAGACATTGAAACGCACCAAGATTTTGCGGTCCAAAGTTCACGGTATGCACAGCGTTGCAAAAGGAGTTGCCCTGATTCAAATTGAAATCCCTACAGGCTACCAAGCTGTTCTGTTAACGGCGTCGGGGAACCTCTCGAAGGGCCTTTTTGAAATTCCCAAGAGCGACTGGGTTTGGGATGCTAGCCTGAGCGGAGAAAATCTCAGCTTCATCCTTTATGGAGGCACCAAGTACTTCAACAAAGCTGAGACCAAAACTGAAGTCTACTCCCGTGTTACGGGAAAGATTACTGTCATCTCCCGGCGCCCCGCAATGAAGGTGCAGCGCATCAAGAGTGGCTTTGCTTTTCTGGAAAAAGGGAAGTTGTCATTCGAATAGCTACCTCCACATTGTTGGACAGATGGCAACGATCTACGGTTTCGCGGCCCTGCAAACTCTAAAACCCAGGTGAGGTGGAGAGATCTCATCATCGAAGTAGATCATTCGAAACCAAACCCACGGCGTAGAGTATTCCCCGCCAAGTCCTCGCACCACAAATTCATGCTTTGTCACTGGAGTAAATGGATCTGAACGTGGCGCAGCCGTGTATTTTACATAGCCATCTTTTACCATCTCTGAAATATTTCCGTACATATCATACAGACCAGATGCATTGGGAGCGTATTGAGCTACAGGTTTAGCATGCGGTTGGCCACACCAGCCCCGGTCCTCCGAAGGTTCATTTCCCCAGGGATAGTCTTTTGATGCCAGCCCTCCACGAGCAGCGAACTCCCACTGGGCCTCTGTTGGTAAATCGTAATTCTCTCCGTCTCGTTTCGAAAGCCACTTGCAAAATGTGATTGCCTCTTGGTAGGTGACCGCTCCAGCGGGCTCATTGTCCTTGTCGGACCATTTGCTACGAGTACGGCCTTTAAAGTTCTGACATTGCTCAAATTGAAGATTGGTGACTTCTGTGGTTTGAATTGAGAATCCAGACAGGGTCACCTTATGTTCGGGTTCAAGTGTCGAGTGTCCCATAATAAATGACCCACCCCCTATTGCCACAAAATTCATTTTGAGTGACAGACCATTCTTGGCTTCAGGGGCACCTTGCGGAGAAGTGTGGCGTGTGCATACAGTCAGAAAAAAGATCAACAGTCCGCAGCAAGGAATCATTTTCCGCAACATTTCATGTTCTCTGTTGCAAAGCGTACCCCTGCTACGGCGACTGCAAGATGTTCGCGACGCTCGAACCAAAGACCCATTTCGTGATCGGCGAAAAAAAAATCCTAAGCGGGGTCGACTAGATTGTAAATCACGCCAACCGGCACTGATCGCGAACCACCCGCAAGCAGAACGCATAGTCCTCAAACCCTTCGCTCAGCTTCCGGAAAACCGGTGCCTCCGAATCAAAAGGTGCCCGATCAAAAGTCGAGACCAGGTGATAGCTCTCACGAGCCTGGCGGTCGTAGTCGCAGATCAAGTCCCGATTGCATTCGAACCGTAACTGCTTCAAGAACTGCGGATACATTCCGCTCCAGAACAAAATGAAGTCGCCGATGTGGCGGTGGACTTGCCGTTCGCGCTCGAAGGAGTCGGCGTTGGCCAAAACATCGCCTTCCGGGATCATGTCGGAAATCGCGATGAGGCGCTTGCCCTGCTTATCTCGCAGCGCGAAGATCGAGTCGGTGTGCAAAAACGAAACCAAGAGGTCGCTCAGATACTGCTCGACATCGTCTTGTCCGTGGCTGTCCACATGGTCACGAACCGCCCCGGCGACGACTTCGCGAAACCACTCATTTAAAGGGTGCTGACCCATAAAGTCCATATTCCTCAAATCTCTGACGATTTATCGCTCGCGAAGGTTTGCCGGAGGGGCCAAATAGCCCAAATGGGGATTTTCAAGTATTTTTGCCGATAATCAACCGAAGAGACGGGAAAAGCGTCTAATCTAAGTAACACCGTCATGACCAAGTGTCCCCGATGTCAATACGTGATGCATGCGCCGGTTAAGTTTTGCCCGAATTGTGGTCAGGCTTTTGCCAATGTCTCCCCTGCGGCGGCACCCGGAATCGTTGCGCTCACCCCGCCCCAGACTAAGAAGTGGGTCTGGCCGGTGGTCGCGATTTTGGCAATTTGTATTGGATTAGGGGTTGCTGCGGGTTCGGGAATGTTGCGGGCTTGGGGCGTCCCGGTCGGCGGCAAACTGCTTACCGCGCAAGGAACCCCCGGTGGAAGTGGGCTCGTCCAAGCCGAGGGTGCCGAGCCTAACACAGGCTTGTTGAACAAATACGGCACGCCCCCTGAGTCCGGCCTGACCCAGAAGGACATGGAGAAAATCACGATGCCGCAGGACATTCTGGACTACCTGAAGCACGTCGAAAAGTGCGAAAAGTATCGCGTGGAAATCTCCAACAAGCAACTCAGTTCCGCGCTGATTACGATGACGGAAATCCAAGGCGCGGGCGCGCAACTGGAGATGATCAAGAAACTTGCCGACCCCGAGGACAATTCCACGGAAACTCCGGCCTCGAAAATCAAAGATACGACTAAGGATCAGCGCAAGACTTGGGATGAATTGGATGCCTATTTCAACGGAGTCACCCCTCCCGCCGAGTGCGTTTCGATCCGAAATAAATACGCGGTCGCACTCCACGAAACCGGCGTGATGATGACGGAGATCATGGACGCGATTGATAAGTCCAGCGAAGACCCGCAAGCCGCCATCGAAATTCTCCAGAAGCTCACCGGCACCAGCGGAAACCGAATCGATGTACCTGCGCGCGGGACTGACGCGGATGTTCAGAAAATTTGCGACAAGTACGACACCCGCAAGTGGTTCAGCGTCACCGGCGACGTTGGAAGCGGCGGCCTCATGGGCAAAGGCTACGGACAATAGTGGTGACCCCGGCGCGGCTCGAACGCGCGACCCACAGCTTAGAAGGCTGTTGCTCTATCCACTGAGCTACGGGGCCTGATGCCCTATAGGATACCGCTTGCCATCGAGCGGCAACCCGGTCGCCGCGTTTTCAAGCACGTGATGCACCGCCTCGCTGAGGGTGGGGAGGACCTCGATGACCGTCTCCACCGCCCCATAACCATGCGTCAAGAGCTTTGCGGCAATCTCCTGCCCCTGCCCCGCGGAGTAAGAGAACCCATGCTCGGTCTCTAAAATCGAGACTTTGAACCGCTTCGCCACGGCACTTGCGGTGGACCGGTCCGGGGTGATGACTTCGTAGCGCACCGGCATCACCGACCTTCGTAGTTCGTCAAGAGTGCCGTGGAAAGCTAGACCCTTCTCGTGCAGAATCAGCACTTGGTCCATTTGCTCAACAATATCAAGACGTCTAGTCGCGATCATCAGGGTGCGTGGAGTCTCTCGGAGTGCGTCCAAAACGGTCTTGAGCCGCCACGGATCCAAGCGGTCTAGCGCAAAATCGAGACAAACCACACTGGCATCGGAAACCAGAGCCATGGCGATCTGAAGTCTTTCCAGTAGTTCAACGCTACAACTCGAAACCGATTGCTTACGCGCTTGCTCCAGCCCTGCGGCGACGAGGGCGTGGCTGATCCGACTCGCTGAATTCTGCTTGCCGGCGATTTTGGTTAACGCGCCGAGTACGGTTAATCGGCCAAGTTCCCCGGTGATAGGGATATAGGTTTCTGCCCTGCGATAGACATTCCCGTGTGTGGCGTTGCGGGAGCTGCCTATCCAAGCGACGACTTCTGAACCAAACTCGGCCTGGGTGCTCAGCACACCGCCCCAAGCCCCCTCGCTGATTTTTGCCGACCATGCTTTTTCGGTGCCGGTGAGTCGAACTCGGTCTAAAGATACAACTTCATTCATCAGAATTTGTATTTATTTTGGAGAGCCCACACTTCCCGCCCATTTATGAGGGGAGAATGATCGAAGGGAAATGAGGGAGGAAATTTCTTTCACTGGAAAATCTCGTAACTAACCAACAACCAGAAGTTCCTTCGGACTCTTCGTCAAAACCTCACAACCCGACTCCGTCACGACAATGTCGTCCTCAAAGTGGATGCTGCGGTGTGTCTGCGCAACAAGCACCTGCAGGTTCTTCTCCGAGACGACGAGGTCGCCTGATTTCATCATCTCGTGCATCACACCGGCGCGGGCCACCAGAGCGGGCACAACGAGGCTTGCCTTGATGTCCTCGCCGAGGAAGCCCAGGATGCTGCGCAC
>JAIOPU010000149.1 GCA_021413725.1 Armatimonadota bacterium
CGAGTACCGCGACACGATCAAGTACTAGTCTCGCGACCCAATTGATGCCTGCAAAAAGAGCCTCGTCGAACTGGGCTTTCTTTCCGCCGCAGACGCGACAAAGTTCATGTGTGAAGGCAAGGGCGCGGCTCAGGTCAATGATGAGGACTTCCCACCCGAAGTTGTGGCCTACATGAAGAAGGGTGTTGATTTCGCCGTAAAAGACGCTTTGCCCGCCGCCGAAGAAGGTGGAATGTGGGTTTTCCGAGAATAGATTCCATGGCTACCACGATAGAACCAACAACACAAACGAAGACTAACTTTCTCACGGCTATTCAAGAAGCAATCGCTGAAGAAATGGCCGCCAACAAGAACATGATTTGTCTCGGCGAAGACATCGGAATTCTTGGCGGGGCCTTTGGCGTAACCATTGGGCTTCAAGATTCCTTTGGGACAGAAAGGGTGATTGACATGCCGATCAGTGAGGCGGCGATCGCCGGCGTTTCAATTGGTCTCGCTCTGAACGGAAAAACTGTTTGCGCAGAGTTCCAGTTTATGGACTTTATCTCCACTGGCTTTGATCAAATCGTCAACAACATGGCGACTTACCACTATCGTACAGCTGGTGAAGTGGCACTCAACATTACCATGCGTGGCCCGGCAGGCGGTTACGGAGGCGGTGCCTTGTACCATAGCCAAATGAATGAGGCCTGGTTTGCAAATAGCCCTGGTCTAAAAATAGTTTGCCCAAGTACCCCTTACGACGCAAAGGGTCTGACCAAAGCCGCCTTGCGAGATCCTAATCCGGTTCTGATTTACGAGGTTAAGGAACTCTATCGAAAACGCGAAATCGAGGAGGTGCTACCCACTGAGGACTACATCGTACCGATTGGCAAAGCTGCTATTCGACGCGAAGGCAAAGACATAACGTTGATTTCCTACGGACAAAACGTTTACCATTGCTTGGAGGTCGCAGACCTTCTCGCCAAGGACGGATTCAGTGCCGAAGTGATCGACCTACGCTCGATCGTTCCTCTGGACGAAGAAGCAATTGTGACCTCCGTCAAGAAGACAAATCGTGTTTTGGTTATCAACGAAGCTCCAAGAACTTGCGGTTTTGCAGGGGAAGTCGTCGCTCGAATTAACGAACTTTGCTTCGAGTATCTCGATGCGCCGGCGTTACGAGTCACTCGACTGGACACTCCAGTGCCTTGGGTCAAACCACTAGAACTCTTTGTCTTACCGAGCGTGGACAAAATGTATCAAACGGCGCTAAAAGTCTGCAGGTACTAAGCATTAGTTTCTGAGAGGCTTTCCGTTCTCGAGCATGTGCTTAATTCTTTCGTAGGTCATACCATTGCGGCAAAGCCTCAAGAATTCCTCACGCTCGCGGTGTCGTGCGTCTTCCGCCGAAGTGGACTTCGTGAAAACATGTTTAACAGATTCCGCAACTTGCAAATCGTAAGTGGCCCAGTCCTGAGTTTTCTCGAGGTCGGCAATCAACTGATCAACCATTCCGATAATCGGCCCGCTCGGAGTGTTCCAAACGGGCTGAGGTTGCACCTTGACTTTCAGCGCTAAGTGCTTAGCGTCGTACAAAATCCTGTCTGGGTGAGTTGCAATCACGTCTGAACTCCGGAGATACCCCAGCGTTTTTGCTTGGTACGCGTTCGTCGAGACTGCTCCGGTCATAATCGACTTCGCCATAGCGACAATATCTTTCACAGTCTGACTTCCCCGTTGTCGAAGCACGACATTCCCCGCACCTCCCGGAAGTAGACCAACCTTTATCTCAGGAAGGCCGATTTGCGCTTCAGAGTGCGAGATCACCTGAGCGCATGGCATAACAAGTTCCAATCCGCCACCTAAGCAATAACCGTGGACCGCAGCAACGACTCTCTTCGTTGCTAAAAGGCTCGCCGCTTCCTGCAATGCCAAAATTCCGCGCTCAATTTCATCCGGATTTCCTTCCGAAATTGCCTTCTCAAAAATCGTCAAGTCAAAGCCCAGCGAGAAATGGCGGGCTTCGCTCGCAAAGACCAAGCAGCCGACCTGAGGTTGGAGCCAGTCAATCAAGTCAAGGCAGAGATCGGTGCTGATTGTGCCCATTTTTGAGGTAAGCGAAATCGCCTTGACATCGGCCCCAAGGTCACGAATGCAAAAACCTGTCCGGTTTTCAAGTACTGGAAAAGTCCTAATGTCCGCAAACTCGGGCTGAACTTTGCGGGCAACGTAGTTGCCAGAAAAATCCCGCATTGTTGCGCCTTCGTAAAACGGCTTCTTGTCCCAGCCCAGGTTGTCAGCCCCAATCGCGTCGACAAGACCAAACGGGCCTGTCTCCCATCCAAAGCCCCACATCATAACCCGGTCAAAATCCTCTACGTTAAAACTGATTTCTTCCTTCAGGTAATCCGCATATCGCAATGCGGCCGGAAGATACAATCGCATAAATTCGCCCACCTCATCTTTCAAGAGAAGTGCTTGCCGAATTCGTTCGCCCAGTGGCAATTTCCCCAGCGTTACCAACGACGCAAGATTGGGGTCTTGTTGCTGGCGGTAGGCCTGAGTTTCAAGATCGAAGGTGAGTAGTTCACGACCCTCTTTGCGATAGTAGCCCATGCCGGATTTGGTTCCAAGGTGCCCTTTATCGAAGAGAAATTGCAATGATTTTGGTGCCTTTAGCACGTCTCGGTGGGGGTCTTCTGCACATCTCTGGAAAAGGTTATTCGCGATATCAAGCATGATATCCATGCCGACCAAATCATTGAGGCGAAACGAGCCTGTTCGAGGGCGTCCCAAAAATGGCCCTGTGATGGCGTCAACTTGCTCTGGAGACAATCGTAACTTTTCAGCGACGTGCGTTGCGTGGAACATGCACCACATTCCATAGCGATTCGCTATAAAGCCTGGCGTATCCTTGGCCACAACAACACGGCGCCCCACGGAATCTTCCATCAATCGAGTAAACGCGAGCGTAATCGCGGGGTCTGTAAACTCAGTGGGAATCAACTCTAATAGCTTCAAGTAGCGAGGAGGGTTGAAGAAATGTGTTCCAATGAACTTCTTCTTGAACGCATCAGATCGACCTTCGACTAAGTCTCGAATTTCCAAACCACTCGTATTCGTGGAAATATAGCAACTCTCTGGAAGAACTGCCTCAATGCTCTGATAAAGCGAACGCTTCGCGTCCATGTTCTCATAAATCGCTTCGCACACCCAGTCGGATTCTGCGACCCAAGCCAGATTTTCCGCAACACTCCCAATTCGCACAGAATCCGCGATGACAGGATCATAAAAGTGCGGAGGACGTAGGCTCCTCGCTCGGTCAAGAGCGGCCCGCGCACCTTCCACGGTCTGGTCCAAAAGGGTCACAGTGAACCCCAGATTCGCGAGATGGGCCGCGATTCCGCTTCCCATGGTCCCGGCGCCGATGACGCAAACGCGTGTTGGTGTGCTTGAACTCATAATTACACTCTAAGAATACCGGAGCAGGTCCTTTAGCTTTCCACTCGGATCATTCCCATCACAGCCTTGACTCCCGGTTCGCTTCGCAGTGCGGTCAGCGCCGCGCGCATCGCCGATTCCTTTGCCAGATGGGTCAGAAAGACAATTTCTCCGTCACCATCCTCGCGTGTCTTCATTTCCATCGTCGAAATAGAGATACCCTCTAGACCAAAGACCGTGGCGATTTCACCCAAAACCTTAGGCCGATCTGCCACACGCACTCGAAGATAATATCGAGTCGAAAGCTGATCAAGCGAAGCAATCATAGCGTCAGAACCGTAAGGAATCGCCGATCCCTTACCCTCATCTTTGAGCGTGCGGACAATGTCAATCAGGTCGCCAACCACCGCCGAGGCTGTCGCATCGCCGCCCGCCCCTCGCCCAGAAAACATGAGATTTCCAACAAAGTCGCCGTTGAGCCAGAGAGCGTTGTAGACGCCGTTGACCGAAGCGAGAGGATGATCCTTGGGCATCATCGTCGGGTGCACCCGAATCGCCAACCCCGTCTCAAGCGGT
>JAIOPU010000168.1 GCA_021413725.1 Armatimonadota bacterium
GCCCCGTATCGCTTTGACGTGATCTGAAGGCGTCCTTGAGCATCTTTCACTGCCTCAAAGTTGTCCTTGAGGCGGTCGTCTGAATTGATTGTGCTGACAATTGAGTCGATTGAGGCTCCTGGGGAGAATTGCAACGAGATATCCGAGTTTAGCCCACCACCCTTAATCCCTAACGTCAGGCCGTCTTGGGATAGTCCGCTTGCGATGATATCCTTATGAACGGAAGCCTTAGTTGCCGCTCTTGTGATGTTGATTGCATAATTTCCGGTTGCCGAAGACTTTGTCTTATCCGTGCTGGAAACGTACGTGATTGCATCGCCCGTGATTTGGCCGGAAGGTTGAAAGAGCTTCGTGATCGCAGTTGGATCGGCGGTAAGAGCGGCCGTCATCTTCGCCTCGTCTACCGAGATTTGTCCCTTTTCACCAAACGAGATACCGATATTTGCGAGCGAGCGATAGTTCCCGGTTAGACCTGGAATTTGTGCGCTGACCACATTTGCAATCTCCGTCTCGAGTTGGTTGGCAATAGCATCACCAAACAGCGGAGCCGTCGCGAAACTCTCCTTGTCAAACTGAGTTGCCTGACCTAAAAAGTCTTGGAGGGCATTGTAGCTATCGGTGAAATTTTTGATCAACGATTTGCCTTGGTCGTAATTGCGGTTGATGGAAACATTGGTGCTTGTTGCCCCCGTCGCATCTGCCTTGAGAAGCGTTATCGTCGCGCCCTTGATCGCAGTCGTGTTTGTGTTCTCCGCGCTCGTGATACGGATGCCGTCAATTGTAAAGTCCGCATCCTGAGCCGTGATGACTTGGGAAGCCGTATTCACACCATAAGTCGGAGGTACCACCGTTGTGGTGACCTTTCCCTCGAATAAGCCCAGCGAATCCTTGATTGTCGAAGTGTCCACTCCGCTAGCCTTAAGCTGAAAACCACCACTTGCACTCCCTACGACCTGCGTCTCGACTCCTAATTCTTTCGTAATTCGCTTGGCCAGACTGTCGAGTGACTCCTGTCTTGGATTGTACGTCAGTTCTTTGCCGTCAATACTAATGCTTTGAGTTGGGCTCGCAGCGTAACCCGCTCGAAAGGCCACTGGATCTCTTCCAAGGCGAACCATATTTTCATTAAGTGAGGAGACATCGCCTGGAACACCCTTTGCGCTGCCTAACCCAAACAGATTCTCTAAACTTTCGCCACTGCTTGAGGCGTTCACAGAACCACCGGTCATCGATGTCACCGAGGTCGTTGAACCGCCAGTTTTTGTCATGAAGCCAAGACTCACGAGAATATCTCCGCTGCCTTCGGTTAGCTTTACGGCATTGGCCAGGCCGGTCTTGGTGGCGGTGAGAGTCAGGTATGCCTTGCCGTCACTCCCTGAAATCACCGTTGCTCCCGCACCCGCGCTCGCATCATTGATCTTTGTGGCAATATCGGACAAAGAATCCGTCTTGACTACAGAAATCGTCTTGTCATTGATTTTAAAGTTCCCCTCAAAATTGAGGTCCGGGCTATCTGTCACTGCAATGGACGCGACCTTGCTTGCCAAGGCAAGCTTTCTCACATTGAGCGAAAAAGTTCCCGTCGGAGTGTTGGAACCCGTTGTAATCGTCGCAATGTCGGCGTTGGCGACTGAAGCTAATGTCGAAGAGAGCGAAAAGGCGTTGGCGAGCAGGTTTGCGGAACTAGAAAGCGAAGACATTTGGGTGCGGAGCTGTCCAAAGACGTCCATTCGTTGCTTCAACTGCGCCTGACGCTGTTGAATCCGTTGCACACCAATGTTCTCAACGGCGATGAGTTTGCTGATAATCGATTCGGTATCGATCCCACTCGCTAATCCCGAGAAATTAATTCCTGCACTATTTCCAATGTTCATTCCTTTGCCTCCTGCAACCAACTTAGCCAGAATCCATTCCAACTAAATTGCTTGTTCCGCGATTTTACGGGGATTACCCCTCGCAATTAGACTGTATAAGTTTTAGGCCGCAAGTGACGATAGTAGTTCTGCCGAATCATCGATCTTGAGCTTTGCTTCTGCTTTGATGAGTTCGACCTGCTCGGTTTGAGGATCGAACCATTTCCATGCGACTGGGTCAACTCCGATTACGACGCCCTTGTCCTCCTTGCCCGCTAGGATTGTTGAAGCAAATCGATCGGCAAGGTGAACTGCCATGAGTGCTCGATCCTCAGCATCAGAGATTGGCCCTTCGTGTTGGCCCAGCATGCCAATCAGATCATCTGGCAACTTCCACTGCGTGGCTAATTGCCTTCCGATTTCAGCATGAGACATACCAAAAACTTCTGACTCAAAAACGTGTAGATTCTGGCTTCCTTCAGCACTGAATCGTTCCCACATTTGCAAGTAAGGAAGCGTAAGGTGCTTCAGCAAAAAGAGCGCACCGACGTTCGAGATCATCGCGGCAACGAATGTCGATTCATGATCCTTGGAGGGAAGACCCTTCGCCTTGCAAATTGCTTGGACGGCTGCAGCCATTGCCATCGAATGCTTCCACAGTTGCATTTGAACGGGCTGCGACTTTGCGTTTTCCGTTGTAAACATTCCCGAGGCACCGACGCTCAGTACAAGATTTCGAATTTGGGTAAAGCCAAGAATGACGATGGTGTCCCGGATGTTGGAAACCTTTCCGGAGATTCCAAAATAAGGGGAGTTTGCGACGCGCAACATCTTTGAGGAAAGAGCCTGATCCATACTCAAGTACTGCTCTAGGTCTACGGCGTTGCCATTAGTGTTGCCCGTAATTTGGAGCACTTTCGTTACCAAAGTGGGTAGCGGTGGAAGATCTCCCATCGCTTTGTCAATTGTTGCCTGAATGGCGCTTTGCCGACTATTTTCGTTCATGTCTTTATGTGTTTCCTCTTCCCTGTGTCGTCAGACCCGCCAAGAGCGAGTTTACGTCGATAATCGTTGCTTCAGAAAGTTCTGCAACACCGCTTCTGATCTTATTGAGCGCGTTGATCACAACTTCCCGTTCTCCGATGAGATTGTCTACTACGAGTCCAATTTGTTGTTCAGCGGAACCTACTATTACAACATAGGCATTTTCCGACTGTTCTTGACCCGTATTTTTACCGGTCTTGCAATTTTGTGAATTTGTCAGTGCTGGTGAAGGTGCCAGAGGCACTGTTCCTAGGACGCTTGCGACAGGAATCAAATAGAATCCCCCGTGGATCGAGACGAGCAATCCTTGGAGTGTGTCCAGCTTGGAAGGCACTGTCAAGACGAACGTCGTTCCGGAGCTAGGTTGGGATTTCACCTCTATTTGCCCGCCAATTCTTTCGATTTCTGTGCGGACAATGTCCATCCCGATACCTCGACCGGAAATTTCGTTTGCTGGTGTTTTTGTACTGAAGCCACTTGCAAAAATCAACTGTAGAGCCTCGCTGTCGGAGAGGTGATCGACCTTAGATTTTGCCTTTATCTGCTCGACGTCGATCCCACGTCCATCATCAGAAACTTCTATTTTAGTGAAGTCACCTTGGCGCTGAACCTTTATAAGAATTTGCCCAGCTCTTGGTTTTTCCGCCGCAAGCCTTTCATGCGGCTGTTCAATTCCGTGGTCCACACAATTTCTCAAAAGCTGTAATATTGGGCCACTGATCGCAGCGGTTAGGTTGCCATCAAGTTCAGTGTCACTGCCTTCGATTTTCACTTTAACTTCCTTGCCAAGCTTACGGCATAAATCTTCCGCTCCTTTTGCAAATCGGTTCAGCACTTCCGCAAGCGTAGCCGGCTTTGATAGTCCCCTCAATATGGAAAGCAAGAGACCGCAATCTGTGTTGCTTTTCTGACCGTCGGCGATCTCGCATGCCATCCACTTTAGAGAATCCACCGCTTGCAACAGTGCGTCTCGATTACTCACGCTAAAGTGTGCCGGCTGCAAGACATTCTCCATCTCATGAGTGAGACTGGCAATTTGGTGAAAACCCATCGTCTGGCTACTCGCCTTGATCGTATGAGTTGAGCGTAAAATAATCTCCATGCGCTCTGGCGAATGGTCAGCCTCTAGCATCAAAATCTCTCGTTCCAAGATCCCAAGATGCTCCCCGGTTTCCCTAAGGAACAAGTCAAGGTACTGGCTCAGGTCAAGTTCGGCAGTCATCTTTTTCAGGCAGCAAGGACCTTGTCGAGGTCAAGGATCGTGATGAGGTCGGCATGGTGCCGAGCAACGCCCTTTACGAATTCGGTGTCTGATATTGGAGTTTCATTGATGTCTCCGACGGTCAAGGTGATCACCTCGTGAACAGCATCCACCAAAACGCCTACCGTGCCATCGCAGCTACTGAGGATGATGATTCGGGTGCGGTCACTCTCCACAGAGTTTCCAATATTGAATTGAACTTTTAGGTCTAGCACGGGAATCGAGTTTCCCCGGAGGTTCACATACCCCTTTGTACACGACATATCAGAAATCTCAGGCACTCGAATAATCTCGTTGACACGAAATATGTCAACTCCGAAAAAGCCTTCTCCAAGTTGGAAGACGATGGTCTGTAGGTCTGTTCCTGTGATATCTGACATGAGTAAATGCCCGTAGAGTAATCATCGGCAGGACTTCTCAATTTTTTTAGGAATCTTTTAAAAGAATCTTGGGAAGGAACGAAGATGCGTGCTTTGCCGTCATAATGAGTGAGCACAAGTGGGGGCGAACGGGTTCGACAGAGCTGGTTCGACTCAGGGTTGCGAGCCGAGGCGCCGTTGGCCTCGTAAAAAGCGGCAAAAAAATAGTTGCCAATAACAACTACGCATACGCGGCTTAATTGACCGTGCGTTGAACCTGACCGAGCCGATAGGTCTGGGGAAGCGTCGCAAAATTCGGATCGCGGAGTGAGCTTCTGTTCGGAGCAATCTCTGCTAAAAAAAATCGGACTGGGTGCCTAGCCAGCCGGCCTCGGGAGAGGCTAGCACCGAGATAAAGTACTGAGGAGACGCTCGTGGTGACTTTGGGGGCGACAGTTTTGGAACAGAGTTCAATTCTCTGCGCCTCCACCAACTTTCACTAATTTGTGAAAGTTCAGGTATCATCCTATTGAAATGAGCATTTCGCCGGAGAATATCGTCGGGTCCGAGCTAATGGACATCTACCGAAAGGTGGAAGCGGGACAGCGACTGAGTTTTGAGGACGGAGTCCTCCTCTACAACACCCCCAACCTCACCGGAGTAGGCTATCTCGCCAACATCGTCCGCGAAAGACTCCACGGTGCGAACACGTTTTACGTCAGCAACCAACACATCAACTATACGAATATCTGCAATAAATTCTGCAAATTCTGCTCATTTTATGCCAAAAAAGGCGGCCCTGCACCCTACGAATTTGACATCCCTGAAGTCAAAAAGCGAGCCGCGCTCCACATGGACGTCCCGCTCACCGAAATCCACATGGTCGGTGGAATCAACCCTCGGCTCAAGTACGACTACTACATGGACGTCATCCGAGCCGTCAAGGAAGTGCGCCCCGAGGTCCACGTCAAGGCATTCACAGCCGTTGAAATCGTCCAAATCGCCCAGATCGGCAAGGTCAGCGTTGAGCAAGCCTTGAAAGATCTGATGGAAGCCGGACTCGATTCCCTTCCCGGCGGCGGCATCGAAATCCTCAGCGACCGAGTCCATGCTGAGCTTTTCGGTAAAAAGCTTAACGGCGAAGAATGGAAAGACGTCGCTAGAGCCGCCTCAAAACTCGGCCTCAAGCAGTACGCCACGATGCTCTATGGACACATCGAAACTGCGGAGGAGCGGGTGGATCACCTCATTCAAATTCGCGAACTCCAGGATGAGACTGGGCACTTTTTGACAATGACCCCCCTCTCGTTCCACCCCGAGCAGACCGAACTCGCCCATCTCCCCGGCCCTACTGCCGACGACGATTTGCGCAATATTGCCGTTTCCCGACTCATGCTGGATAACTTCGACCACATCAAGAGTTTCTGGATTATGAATACGGTTCCGGTCACCCAAGCCGCACTCTGGTACGGGGCCGACGACACCGACGGCCTGGTCCACGAGTACGAAATTACTTATGGAGAAGGTGCCTGGGGTAACAAATCGCAAGTTTTGACACGAGCGAATATGGTCCGGATGATCCAAGAAGCCCGTCGAATTCCTATTGAGCGCGACTCGCTCTATAATGAGATTGTCCGCGACGAAGCGAGCTTGCCCAAAGAACGCAAACCTTTGATCCCGGTAGCCGCCCTAGCTTAGAGAATTCTCCCACTTCCGCAAAGTCTCCCGTGCGACTTCAAAATGCATGGCGTCTTCGTGCGAAAACTCCGCGCCCCAGTACCAACCCGCTTGGTGAAAATACGGATACAAAGCAAGCAGTCCGCGCAACACCAGACCATCACCCTGAGCGTCAGAGCGTTCGCCGATCTTAATATCAATCGCCGTACCCCAAGAGTGGTTGCTGGGCGAACGACCCAATTTCCCCCCTGGCAACCGAACCTTGCGAACGCAGAGCATTCCGTCCGACCGCAAAAGCGCATAAAGCTCTGGCAACTCCACTCGAACCCGGGCAAAGATGGAAGCAAGCGATGCAACCGCCTTATCCAAGCCGGTGACATCAAAAGGACCCACGTTGCGCCTCACGATCCGATCCAGTAGCTTGGGGTTCGTTACCTCTTGGCACTCATCCGAATAGTCGGATCGAGGGTCGCCAAGCAACATTCGCATGGTCGTTGGGCGGGCAGGTGAGAGGCCGGTATTGATTGAACTGGCGGGAGGAAGGGGAACGGAATCTTGATAATTCATCCTTAACTCGGCATCGACTTCGCCCAGAGTCAACTACCAGGGTATCCTAACGGATAACGCAATGCGTAGTATTTTCACTCCAGTCTTCGCTCTTGTTCTGTGCGGAATCGCTTTCGCTCAACCGGCAACCCCCGCGCAAAAGGGCCGCTTCAATGATCCGAATTTTGGGATCATTCACATGCGTACCAAGATCGGCAGCTTTAAGCTCATCAACGGTACCGGGCGGGCGGATGTTTCGTTCACGGGCACGATGCTGATTTCAGGTTACAAGGGAGATCCACTGGTCGTTACCGGCGACCTTCGCAAAGAGTACGATGCACATGGTCGCATCACCTACTTCGGCAAAGGCCGCGTTATTTTTTCCGGCACATGGCGAGGAGTCCAGTGGTTTGGTAGAGATATGGAATCGGTCTGGTACGGCAACGGAATTGCCAGAATCCGAGGCGAGTTCGACAAGGACTTAAACACTGGCGAGTACTGGTATGAGGACGCTAGCAAAAAGGGATATTGGCAGACTCAGGGCACGATGGACATGAGCCTTCCGGCCCCCAAAAATATTGGTGGCGGTGGACTCAAGCCGACGCGACGCGACAAGACTGGCCCCGAAAAGAAGGGATAGCTTGCTCGAAAAATCCTTCATACACATCCCTGGCATCGGTCGCGACACTGAGAAGGCGATGTGGGCGCAAGGTTGCGATTCCTGGGATACCTATCTCGCCCAGCCGAATGAGTTTCGGGTCGGGAGTGCCGGGCGTGACCTTGTTAAAAAAACTCTCGAAAGATCTAAGCTCGCGCTTGAGCGTGGCGAACATCAGTACTTCCGCAAGAAACTGGGCACTAAGGAAGCCTGGCGCGCATGGCCAAACTTTAAGGATTCCTGTGCGTATCTCGACATTGAAACCGATGGAAACCGCATGGGGCAATCGGTGACCATCATTGGAATTCACGACGGCGAATTCAAAGTTTACGTCAAAGGTGAAAACCTCGAAGCTTTTCGAAACGACATCACGAACTACAACATGATCGTCTCCTTTTTCGGCACGGGCTTCGATATTCCCGTCCTGCAAAGAAAATTTCCTTCGATTCAGTTCGACCATATCCACATTGATCTTTGTTTCACATTGAAAGCTCTGGGCTATCGGGGTGGACTTAAAAAGATCGAAAAGGAAGTTGGAATTATCCGCCCAGAAGGTGTTGCGGGCCTCTCGGGCTGGGATGCGGTTCTGCTGTGGCGAAGGCACCTCGCAGGTGACCCCCACGCTCTCCAGACGCTCATTGATTACAACAAAGAGGACGTCGTCAATCTGGAGACACTCGCCAAAATCGCCTACCAGCAGACGAGTGAGCGCCACTGGACAACTTCTCAACTTAAACTCCCGCTCTGAATATCCGGGTAAAGTGAAGTCTCGTGAGAAACTTCTCCCATCGCCATCTGCATCACAACGCACACCCCCTGCGGCAGTTCGGCACGACTGAATAACTCAAGATTTTAAAATTAACTCAAAGCCGAGCCTGCCGAAATGCAGGCTCGGCTTTTTTCGTATGTGACCAAGATGAACTTAGACTTTGAAAAAATGAACGGAATGATTCCCGCCATCGTACAAGACGCCTCGAGCGGGCGCGTTCTGATGCTCGGATTTATGAACGAAGAAGCCTTCGCCCAAACCGTCGCAACCCAGCGCGTGACTTTTTACAGCCGGAGTCGTAACAAGCTCTGGTGCAAAGGCGAGACCTCCGGGCATACGCTCGATGTGCTGGAGATTCGCAAGGACTGTGACGACGACACCCTCCTCATCCGCGTCCACGCCAACGGCCCCGGTGTTTGCCACGAGGGCTACGAATCCTGCTTCTACCAGACTCTCGACGATGACGCCAACTGGGCGATCGCCGACCCAAAAACCTACGACAAAGACCTCGTTTACGGAGACAAAAAATGAAACTCAAACTCGGAATTCCAAAAGGCTCGCTCGAAAAAGCGACGGTCGATCTCTACGCCCGAGCGGGCTTCAACATCCGGATCGACTCCAGATCCTACTTCCCCACCATCGACGATCCCGAAATCGAATGCATGCTGATTCGCGCCCAGGAGATGGCACGGTACGTTGAGAAGGGCGTGCTTGATGCTGGCCTCACCGGTCTTGATTGGGTTGCCGAAACTCAGGCCGATGTCATTCCGGTCGCTGACTTAATCTACGCGAGGCAGAGCTTTGGCAAGGTTCGCTGGGTTCTGGCGGTCCCCGAAGACAGCCCCGTCCAGTCCGTCAAAGACCTTCAAGGCAAGACCGTTGCCACCGAACTTGTCGGCGTGACAACCCGCTATCTCGCCGCCAACGGCGTGGATGCGACGGTCGAATTCAGTTGGGGCGCAACCGAAGTCAAGCCTCCTGTCCTTGCCGATGCCATCGTAGAAGTCACTGAAACTGGCAGTTCGCTGCGAGCCAATCGGCTCCGAATCGTCGAAAATGTCTTGGAATCCAACACCCAACTCATCGCAAACCAGGCGGCTTACAACGACCCTTGGAAAAGGCAAAAGCTCGAAGACATGAAACTCCTGCTGATGGGCGCATTGGACGCGATCAGCCGCGTAGGCCTGATGCTGAACGTGCAAACTACCGACCTCGATAAAATCCTCAACATCCTCCCCGCTCTCCAAAACCCGACCGTGGCTCCTTTGAGTGGCGGAGATTGGGTCGCGGTAATCACAGTCGTCGAAGAAGCCACTGTCCGCACGATTCTTCCCCGCTTGCGAGAAGCCGGAGCGACTGGGATCGTCGAGTATCCCCTCAGTAAGGTGGTCATGTGAGCATTAGGTTATTAGGTCGAGACAACGCAGCCGAATTTCTGAGAGAACGAAAGTTGCGCAGCCAGAACGCAGATGCTATTGTCCGACCCATCATTGACGCGGTTGAGGCGCGGGGCGACGATGCATTACGTGAATTTGCCGAGAAGTGGGACTCGCTTGCGGGTTTGCATTTGCAGGTTTCAGCGAAAGAAATCACAGATGCGAAAACCCAGCTCGATCCTACGCTAGCCCAAGCGATCCAGATTGCGGCAAAAAACATTCGCGAGTTCGCTGAACTTCAAAAGCCATTCGAAATGGAGTGGCGAATGGATTCAGGGATTATGTGCGGGCAGTTGGTTCGTCCCATTCCCTCGGTCGGCTGCTACGTTCCGGGAGGACTCTACCCCCTGCCCAGCACGCTCCTGATGACCGTAATTCCCGCGCAAGTCGCTGGCGTACCGAAAATCACAATCTGCTCCCCCCGCCCCGCCGCGACCACCCTCGCCACCGCCGGGTTGCTTGATGAAAACACTCTCTTCCGAGTAGGGGGGGCGCACGCCATCGCCGCGATGGCGTTCGGGACCGAGACGATTTCGAAGGTCGACAAGATTGTTGGGCCGGGCAACGCTTACGTCGCCGCCGCCAAGAAATTGCTCTCTGGCACGGTCGCGATCGACTCCGTAGCGGGACCCACTGAACTCGTTGTCGTCGCGGACGAGGGCAATCCGGAGTGGATCGCCGCCGATATGATCGCGCAGGCTGAGCACGACCCGCAGGCATCTTCCATTCTCATCACAACTAACCAAACGCTGGCAAGCCAGGTCAGCAACGCACTGGAGATTCAACTCGAGAATCTGTCTACTGCCGACATTGCCCGCGAATCGTTGGAAAAGTTTGGTGCAATTTTCATTGTTGACTCGGAGCAAGAAGCCGCCGACCTCGTCAACGAACTCGCCCCCGAACACCTCTGCCTCCACGACCCTTCGATGCAAAAGATGATCGATAATGCGGGCGCGATCTTCCTCGGACCCATGAGTTCGGAGAGCCTGGGAGACTACGCCGCTGGCCCCAACCACGTTCTCCCCACAGGAGGAGCCGCAAGAGTTCGCGGAGGGCTGTCCGTGCTGGACTACCTCAAGATCATCACCACTATCCGAGCCAGCTCCGACTCAGTTCGGAACCTAGCCCCAACCGTCGCGACCCTGGCCCGTGCGGAAGGACTCGAAGGACACGCCCGCGCCGTGGAGATTCGGCTTTGATCGGTCTGATTGACTACGGTGCTGGAAACCTGCCCTCCGTACGAAATGCACTACTGCATCTCGGCGAGGAGGTTCTCGTCTCGGGAGATCCCAAAGACCTCGAAAACCTCGACGGCCTGATCCTGCCAGGAGTAGGGCACTTCGCCTCCATCGCCACTGCCCTTGACAAGAACGGTCTCCGCGAGTTCATTCTCCGCCAGGATCGACCCCTGCTCGGAATTTGCCTTGGGATGCAAGTTTTTTTTGATGGCAGCGAGGAGGCGCCCAGAGCGCAAGGATTGGGGCTCATTCCTAGCACAGTCAAACTCCTTCAAGGTGAAATCCGAATCCCCCACCTCGGATGGAATTCCATGGAGCTTCGGCAACAAAACTTCCCGCCCCTAGGGGCGGAAATTTCTCCCGGCGACCTTGTCTACTTCGCCCACAGCTACGCCGCACCCATCACAGAATTCACCACCGCCACCACTACTCACGGCACAACTTTCACATCTATGATCCAAAAGGGCAACCTATACGGCACCCAGTTCCACCCCGAAAAATCTGGCGAAGTCGGCCTCAATATCCTGCGAAAATTTGTGGAGATCACACGATGTTAGCCAAGCGAATCATCCCCTGCCTTGATGTCCGCGCAGGCCGAGTCGTCAAGGGCGTCAACTTTCTTGGCCTCCGCGACGCAGGTGACCCGGTCGAACTTGCGATCCGCTATAACGAAGAAGGTGCCGACGAACTGGTTTTTCTCGATATCAGCGCCACCCTCGAAGAGCGTGAATCCATGCACGAGACCATCCGCCAAGTTGCCGAAAAAGTCTTCATTCCCTTCACGGTTGGAGGCGGGATTCACTCTGTGGAATCTGCGGCGAAGGTGATCCTGGCGGGTGCGGACAAGGTCGGAGTTAATTCAGCGGCAATCCAAAACCCAAACGTTCTTTCCGAAATTGCTGCCCGCTTCGGTGAGCAAGCCGTAGTGCTGGCGATTGACGCCACGTGGTCCGACGGACACTGGATGGTCACGAGCCACTCCGGGACTCGCGACACTGGACTTGATGCCATCGAATGGGCGATCCATGCCGCAAATGCCGGGGCAGGAGAAATCCTGCTCACCTCCATGGACGCCGATGGCGTTCGTACCGGCTTCAATATCGCCCTCACCCAATTCGTCGCAGATGCGGTCCCGATCCCTGTGATTGCCTCCGGCGGAGCAGGTTCCGCACAAGACTTTGTCAAAGTCTTCCAACGAACCCGAGCCGAAGCCGCTCTCGCTGCGAGCATCTTCCACGAACAACACACAGCAATCAGCGAAGTCAAACGCGCCCTCACAGAAGCCAACATCCCAGTCCGGAGGCAGCAATGATCGTCCCCTGCATTGATCTCATGGACGGCAAAGTCGTCCAACTCAAGCACGGTCGCGAACTCATGGTGGAGCGAGACGACCTCGACGCGATCATTGAATGGTTTGCACCTTTTCCCTTAATCCACATCATCGACCTCAACGCGGCGATCGGCAACGGCTCAAATCAGGACAAGGTGGAGTACATTCTCAAAGGGCGCCCCGCCCGAGTCGGCGGAGGAGTCCGAACCGTCGAACGAGCCGCGCAACTCATTGAGCGGGGCGCCGCGCAGGTCATCGTAGGTTCCTCGGCTTTTACAGCAACCGGCCTCAACCACGACTTCCTGAGCGAACTTGTAAAGTCCATCGGACAAGCGAAAATCTGCGTCGCACTCGACACCCTGGACGGCAAAGTCGTGGTCAAAGGCTGGCGGGAATCCACCGACCTATCCGCATTGATCCTCCTGCCCGAACTTGAACAATTCTGTCACACACTGCTCTGCACGACTGTCGAAAACGAAGGAGCAATGCAAGGAACCAATCTCGAATGGTTCGCCGAACTACGCGCCGGAACCGACCTGAAAATTATTGCCGCCGGAGGAGTTTCGACCCTCACGGAAGCACGGAAGCTCGAAGGAATCGGAGTGGATGTCGTCCTCGGAATGGCCCTATACACCGGGGCCATTAGCGTAGAAGAAATCTTAAATTAGGATTTGCACGCAAACAAAATTCAGTCAAGTTTCGTAAAGTCAAGGATATGCCGCGATGCGGCACTTTGAAATTATGAAAGTCACTCTTGCACTCAGTATTCTTGCGCTTGCCGCGGTCGGATTCCGCATGGCCGACGTTCCTCAGAAATTCGATATGGCCGACCCGAAAGGGGTTTGTGGACTCAGCTTCACCATCGACTCCCCTCTGGAACCGATCAGCGGAACCAGTTCTGCCGTCTCCGGTGAAATCTTGTTCAACAAAGCCAATCCCGCCCTTTCGACAGGCAAGATCATTGTGCAGACCAGCACAGTACGTACTTTGTCCGACCCGCTCACCCAAGCGATGCAGCAAGACTGGTGCCTCGATCCCGCAAAGTACCCTACCATTGAGTTTTCTGTAACCAAAATTGCAAATGTTAAGAAGCAAAAGAACGGTTCGCTCGCGGTGAAAGTGACCGGCGATTTTTACCTTCACGGAGTAACAAAGTCCATCACAGTCGATGCAAACGTTACAAAACTTGCCGACAAGATTCAAGTGCGAGGTGGAATGCCGGGGACGAAAGGCGACCTCCTGATGGTGCGCAGCACCTTCCAAATCAACCGACGCGACTTTAATATCGCGAAGGATCTGTCGTCTGAGGTTATTGGGGACACGGTCGAAGTGAAGTTGGCCGCGGTCGGCGTCTCTCCGAAATAAGCCATGAAAGCACTTTGGGTTAGTTTAGTTGCCCTGTCTTTTGCATTTGGGCAAGGCAATGTTGAGTATCAAATTGACCCAAAGCCCGTCCTCGCGGCAATGAAGGGGGTCGGGGCGACGCAAATGAGCCTCGCCCTCATTCGCGATGACGAGGTCGCCGGAACTCAGACGTTTGGTCCCGCGAGCAAGCAGGTCTATCAAGTTGGATTCCTCAGTCGCATTCCGGCTTTGATGATCCTCTTGCAGATG
>JAIOPU010000152.1 GCA_021413725.1 Armatimonadota bacterium
TGATTTGTTCAAAGTGCATTAATTCAACCATGAGCTCCGTGAGCAAGTGCGGCACCAACTCGCCCGAGAACTGCCAATGCTCTGCATTACCCAGAATGAGGGACGACCTATTTTTCTATTTCAGCCCGAGCGTGATGAAATTTATTGCGGAGCAATTCCGGTAGGATTTAAGGATGAATGTTGCCTTAATCGCATTGGCCTCGATCTTCCCGGCTCCCGAGGCGGCTTCGCGTTGTTTGATCGTGGGCGGGGGGCCGATTCCGTCTTCTAATCAGTGCGCGATTGAAAGCAACGTGCGGTATGTGACGAACTTGCTCCCGAAAACGATCAGAACGACCGTCCTTTTTGCCGATGGCAACCCGGAAACCGCGACCGTGCAGTTCGTTCCTAAAATGGACGCCACGCAAACCGCAATCCTGGGGCTGATCGGCGGCTCCGCCAAAAACGGCCCTCCGTTCCAGGACTATCGAAAGACAAACATCCCGCACTCAGAGGGACCCAGCACGGCCGCCGGGATCATCGGCACCTTTGACGAACTGGCGAAGGAGAACGACAAGGCTCCCCTCTTGCTTTACTTCACCGGCCACGGCTCGCCGGGACAGAACCGCATCGGGGAAAAGCGGGTCGTCGATCACGAAAACAATGTTTTCAACGTTTGGAGATCCTCTGAGAAGGGAGCCTCGAACCGCTTTGCGACGACGGAGCTCGCTATGCAGCTTGAAAAGTTGCCGCCCACGCGTCCCGTCACTCTCGTCATGGTGCAATGCTACTCGGGGTCTTTCTCCAATATCATTTTCCAGGGGGGTAAGCCCGATGGCGAGCTGATTGACCGTCCGATTTGTGGTTTCTTCGCCTCGACCAAGGACCGCTCCGCCGCCGGCTGCACGCCGGAAGTGAACGAGGAGGACTACCACGACTTCACCAGCTACTTCTTCGCCGCACTCACCGGGCAAACCCGAACCGGCAAGAAGAATCCCATGCCGGACTACAATCGAGATGGCAAGACGACAATGGACGAGGCCTTCGGCTGGACGCTCATCAACGACCATTCGATCGACGTCCCGGTCGCGACCTCCGATGCTTTTCTTCAGCGCTTCGTGGCGCCCCCGACCGACGAGACTCTGTCTCTAGTGCCCTGGCATATTCTGCGCAAGTCGGCTTCCCCGGTGCAGTTAGCCGTGTTGGAGGGACTCTGCCGCAAGCTTGGCAAAGATGTTCAGACCGATGACCGCGTAGCGGCCATTTACAGTCATTTGAAGGCCCTCAAGAGTAACAAGACGACGGCAAATTGGCCCTCCGCGCTCGCGCCACGGATCGGTGCCCTCAGCCAATCGTTGCGGACCAAGTTCGCTGACATCAATCAAGCGAAGGAACCTGCCGACCGCTACGCCGCATTGGAAAGCGCGGCGGCGGCTACTCAGCAGAAGCCCGAAGCCTTGAAAGAGCTCTCGGAGACGTGGGGCGAGATGGTGACTTATCGGAAGAAACTCGCCGACGATGAAGTCACGGAGGCGCAGTGGCTTCGCTTGGAGCGGACGATTCGCGCGGTGTACCTGGAGTCGGAACTGCGAAAGACGGGCGATCCGGTCCGAATCGCGCAGTTTGACCAACTCAAGAAGCGCGAGGCCAGCAACCCTCTGCGCTAACTCTTCTCCCAAAGCTGGGAAGTTGGGTTCAACACCTTTCCGGACGCATCTAAAATGTAGAAAGCAATGGGCGCGAGGGGTTGGTTGTTGCGAATCACCCGGACGACGATCTCATTGATGGCGTTCGCCTGGAACGTCGCCGAGTACGGACTCTCCGCCAAATAGCTCGGCGTGTGTGTATCGTTATACCGAATGACCTCCTGCCCGTTGAGCTTCACCACGCCGCCGGGAGAACCAGAGAAGACCAAGGTATGCGATTCGCCCGGCGGCAAAGCAACTCTTGTGGCGAGACAAATCACCCCCGGACTCGCGATAAACAACTCTTCGAGGTCAACCCAGAAGGCAGGAAAGGACATCATCTGCCATTGCGCGCCTAACCCGCTTCTTCCCATAAAGGTTTCGCCGAGCGTGAGGCTCTTCTCGGCGGGATACTCCTTGAGAAAGGCTTCCTCGCCGACGTTGGGCAGAGGACCGCACATGTAAAGGCTCATCGGCTCCGGCAACGGGATCGTATGAGTCTGATCCGCCAGCCTCAACTCCATCGCCGCCTGGCCCGACTCCGTCGAAGGGCGAGCAATGATGCCTTGCTTGAAGGTCTCCCCCTCCGCAAGCTTCGACTTCGGCTCGCGCGTCGCAATATTCCAGGACGACTTCAGAGTCGGCTCCAATGCCATGGGGCCTCGGTAGCACAAAGCGCCCTCCACATCGTGCCGCTTGCCATCCCAATTCGCCAATACTTGCCAAGTGATCTTGTCATCAACGGAATGGACCGTTTCCGCTTCCAGTAAAGCGCGGGCGGTGTCGACAAGTTCGGCAAGGTTCAATCCAACCAGCGGTTCTGGTTCCAAATCCGGGGCGACGGTGAAGGGCGCCGGCTCCGCGACCGGTCTAAGAATGGCAGAAATGAAGTCCTCGAGGCTGCGCGGGATATCTAAGCCCATCAAGCCAAAGCCCGCGACAAAGTCACTGCCCAAAGGCTTGAACCAGTCGCTCAACACGGACACGCTCGAATCAAGGGCGAGGAGCGAGGCGACGATAAGAGTGTTCTCACCCGCTTCACCCCCGAGCCCTGCAACAAACCGAATGGACGGATCGAAACCTTTGCCGAGGAGCAGTCCACAGATCACAATGCCAAAATTCAAAACCGCGTCGTGGGCATTTTCAGTCTGCGTCCGAACCCGGAGAATCTGATAGATATCCTGCGGATCCATCCCGCCGATATTCATCTCCAGCAGTTCATCGAGCAACTTCTTTGCGCGGTGCCCCAGTAGCGGCTGGATGAGCCCGAGAGACTCAGTAACCGATGAACCCTGCAACATGGCAGCCGAAAGAATCGTGACGGCAAGCCCACAGCGCAAGCCCTCTCCTGCATGATCGAAGCTCAAGTCGTCAAACGCCAACCGAATCGAGTCCGGCCCGCACGCAATCAGCCCCCAGAACAGCCCTCTTCCCAGCGATCGTACGCCGTCCGACAATGGGTTCGCGAACGCACCGCAGTACGGTCCGCGCCAACCTAAGTCCCAGTTGCGAATTCCAAACGCCGTCTCGGTGGTGGAGTAATTCCAGTGCTTCCGCCGATAATCGTTCAACGGAGTCTTGCGGTCCCAAGTCAACCACTCGGAAGCAACGTACCACCACTCCAGTGTTTCCGAGGTCGCCATCCGATGCGGAATGGGGTCATAGAACGGAAGACTCTTGAAAACCTTAGCCCCGCGCATCGGGGATCCCAACGTGGACCCGATGATGGCACCCCGCACGGCAATTGCAACTCGATCTCTCATGTTGTAGAGTGTACGGCAATAGAGTCCTTAAGGATGCCAAACTTCTACCATGCGCGGGGCTGATCAATCACTTTTCTTTTGGATCAACCATTGGCCTGAGGCTTTCGGCCCCCCTTTCTACTTCTTGAGCCAAGCGACCAAACTCCTTATAGGTCAAATCATCTTGGCAGCGGCGTTCATTGCGCTGGTGTGGAATCCGAAGACCCGCCCGGCTGCGATCATCGCGCTCCTCGCTTTCCCCGTTGCCAACGGAATTTGTGATCTCTTCAAGAGTTTCCTGCCGATGGAGCGCCCGAGTGTGGACTACTTGCAAGCCATCGTGCGTGTCCCCCGGCTAACGAGCAATGGCACGGCGAGTGCGCACAGCGCAAACATGGCTTGCGTCGCCGCCGTTTTCGTCTGGAGCAAGAACCGCAATCTCGCGGTCGCTTGGATTGCCGTGGCTTTCCTCACGGGGTTGTCGCGAATCTACAACGGCGTCCACTATCCATCGCAAGTCTTGCTGGGGTGGACCATCGGCGCACTCGTCGGCACTTCCGCGTGGAAGCTTTATCAGTACACGCAAAGGAACAAAACAAACGGCCCCACCCTTAAGGGTGAGGCCGAGGCGTGATACCGTTACTTGGTCTGCTGGACGTTCCCCGAAACATCCTCAACTGTCATCATCGTGACGTAGTCTGACTCGCCGATGCGTAGGACCACGCGGATATCGCGCGAGGCAGTTCCCAACTCGCGAGTATTGAACTGCACGGATTGGAATCCAGCCTTAGAGTCAATCTGCTTCGTAAACAAAGTCTCGCCCGCCGCAGTCTGCAACAGGATCATCGGCTTCGCAGTGGGCTTGTCTTTAATCCAGAAGAAAACTTCACCGTTAGGCTGAGAATTCGGGATACGATAGTGAGTGATCTCGCTTCCAGAACCCCTTGTTCGGCCCAAAGAATAGGCTGTTTGAGGTTTGAACACCGTAGCAACAGAATTCATCGCGCGGTCTGTCATTTGCTCCAGTGCCGAAACGTTGAGGGTCCAAATGGATCGACCATGAGTTCCGATCACGGCGTCGAGGTCTCGCGGGTGGATCGCGATATCGTGCACGGCAACAGTCGGGAAGTTGGACTTGAACTTCGTCCATTTCGCCCCGGCATCGATACTGATCCAGAGTCCCATTTCAGTTCCGAGCATCAGCAAATCACTGTTCTTGGTTCCCTCTTTGATCACGTAGCAACAATCGCCTTCCGGCAATCCCTCGTTCAACTTGCTCCAGGTCTTGCCGTAATCCTTGGTTACGAACACATAAGGGTTGAAGTCGTTGTTGCGGTGCCCGTCCATCGTGACGTAGCACATCGCGGTGTCGTACTTGCTCGGCGTGACGCGCGATACC
>JAIOPU010000153.1 GCA_021413725.1 Armatimonadota bacterium
TGGATTGCGCGATATGTGCATCACTCGGGCGAATGCGGGTTGGGGAATCCCGGTGCCGGGTGACGACACCAAAGTCGTCTACGTTTGGTTCGACGCCCTGATCAACTACCTCGCCGCGACCGGATGGCCCAACGACGGTTGGGAGAAGATGTGGCCCGCCGACGTGCACTGGATGGCGAAGGAAATCTTCACTCGCTTCCACGCGACGCTGTGGCCCGCGATGCTCATGGGAGCCGGTTTGCCGCTTCCTAAAGCCGTCGTCGCCCACGGATGGTTCACGTTCAACGATGCCAAAATGAGCAAGTCGAAGGGCAATGTTCTTGCCCACCAAGAGCTGATCGAATTCTTTGTCGCCGCCGGGTGCAAGCGCGAGCTTGCGATTGATGCCGTGCGCTTTGTCCTCGCCCGGTGTCTGCCGTTTGAGAACGATACGAACTTCACAATGTCGGAAATCGAGAAGCTCTATAATGCCGACCTCGCCAACGACCTCGGGAACGCGCTGAACCGCACCCTCAGCATGGTGAATAAGTTCACCGACGGAGTGGTTCTGCCCGATGCCCCCCTCGCCGAAGTCATCGAGATCGTCCAGAAGCAGAAGAAGACCGCCGAGGGCCACTTCGCCGTCCACCGCCTCAACCTCGCGCTCGACGCTTCCCTGGAAATCGTCCGATTCCTCAACCGCTTCATCGCCGAAAAGCAACCCTGGGATCTTGCCAAAAACAGCGATCCCGCCCTCGGTGCCGTCCTGAATTCCATGCTTTTCTGCCTCCGAGCAGCAGAAGGTCTGATGCGACCGTATATGCCCGCCGCCGCCGACGAACTCTTACGCCAACTCGGTTACGCTCCCGAAATGGCCACCACCGATTGGGCGACGATTGGCGACCCGACCCGACTGAACTTCGGAGGCAGCGTCACCGCGCCCGAACCGATGTTCCCACGATTAGAGATTAAGAAAATGGAAGAAACCCTCACCCCCGCCGCCCCCGTCGCGCCACCCGCACCCAAGAAAGAAGCCAAGCCCGCATTCGAGCCCCCCGCCGAGATCGACATCACGGACTTCATGAAGCTCAATCTCCGCGTGGCGCGAATCCTCGAAGCCGAAGCCGTCGAGGGCAGCGAGAAACTCGTCAAACTCCAAGTCCTTCTCGGCGAAGAAAAGCGCCAAATCCTCGCCGGAATCCGCAAAAGCTACGTCCCCGAAGACCTCGTCGGTCGCCAGGTCATCGTCGTCGCCAACCTCAAGCCGCGCAAGATGATGGGTCTGGAAAGCCACGGAATGGTCATGGCCGCCGACGGTCCCGACGGAACCGCCATCCTCCTCATGCCCGAAGCCGAAGCCCCCGAAGGCACTTCGGTTCACTAGGAAAACTGACCAGCGCTGAGGAAATTTGCCTCCGCGGTATAGAATTTTCGCCCCGGAATCACAAGTTCCCGGGCGTTGCTCTTTACGAATGACCCGAAATTCCAGAAAAACTCCGCAGAATTCGCGAAGAACGCCCTCAAACTAAAGAAATCCGGAATAAAAATCAAGAAGAATGCCGCAGAATTCTCGAACAACACGGCGAAATTCAAACCATTTGAACCTAAACATAGTAGTTTCTCCAGTTTTTAGCAAGATTTGCCAATAATTCACAGCAAGAGGAAAGTGAAGATGTCTGCCCCGTTTTATCCGACAAGAGAGTCCGAAGTTCTCGAATTCGTGTCCCAGATGCGCGAAGCGATTTCCGTCGCCCCCACCGAGTTCGGCCTCACCGCCGGGCAAGTCGCCGTCCTCGGCGCAAAGTTAGCCCAGTGGAACGCCGACTACACCGCCGCCCTCGCGGCGGAATCCGCCCGTCTCGCGGCAGTCGCGACGAAGAACGAATCCCTCGACGACCTTCTGCGCTACGTTCAAATGCTGAACAAGAAGGTTCAGTCCGAACCCACCGTGACCGCCGCCCAAAAACTCACCGGCGGCTTCTCAGTGCCTCAAACCAACAAAACTTCCGTACTCCCCCACCCCGTGACCGAGCTCAATGTGAAGGGTTACGACACCGGCATCAATAAACTCAGGTGGACTCGCTCCGGCAACAAGCCCACCGTCATGTTCGGAGTTTGTGTGTCCTACGACAAAGGACTGCACTGGGAGCAAATCGCGGTGGTCACCAAGACAAAATTCGAACACACGGGGCAAACGCCGGGCAGAACCGCCTGGTACAAAGTAACCGCCTACACCCCCACGGCAACCGCTCCCGCAAGCAACATCGCCATCACCTATGCGCAAGGAAATCTCCCCCAACTCCAGCTGTCGGCCTGAGTGTTTTGGGGCACGGCGCGCTGGGGTTCAAACCAAAAACAAGCAAAAATACTTTAGAAAAGGGCGGTTTTCCCAGAATAATCCTCTATAATGAAATAGCCAGTGAACCACTGGTGAGAATGCCGGGTTGGACCATGCACTGTGGGTGTCCGGCTTTGGAGGATAAAAGTGAATATAAGAGTTGCGTTACCGCTTCGTCTGATTTCGGTCGGACTACTTGGACTCGGGATCGTGAGTGAGTCTCATTCCCAGGTTCTCTTCTATGAGGATTTTGAGGACGCGACACCTGGGCAAAACTTAGGTCAAGCCCCGCTCAACTGGACTTTGCTAACTGCCGGCGGCTGGAATAGCCAACCTTACGGAGTGCTAGCCAACATCCATCCGGGATGGCCTGGTAACGCGATTTCCCACTTAACTGCAACCCCGAATATTGCGAGTGGATACTCCCAAAACGTCGCTACTCCGTCGTCGGGAATTATCGAACTTTCGTTCAAAGGATGGGCGTATTCCCCTTTGAGTGGTTCGACATCAGTTGGCATCGGGGGTGAAAATGTGGACCGAGTGGAGTTCCGGTTCGAAGATAACAGGTTTCTGCTTGTTTCGGGAATTAGTGAATCAAACTTTGGCGCAAGTTTCGCGAATGCGACTTCGTTCGTATACGGGTTCATTGATCTCACAAATCTACAGGCATGGATGGTGGTCACCGATGAGAGCGGCCATCTTGCTCGGAGTGCCAAGTTGCCCGTCCCGCCGGGGGTGCGCAACCTTCAAATTCTCCGGACTTATGAAGATCGTCGATCTGGGCAGGGCATGGATCTCGATAATATCAAGTACCAAATTCTTCCGATCCCGCAACCCAAGTCCATCTCTGGCGTAGTCACGCTGTCGGACTTTAGCGGTCAAATCGCGGGGCAACTGGTTGACGTGGAGGTGGACGACTTTATCAGCCCAGCTCCCGAGCACCAAACGGCAACACTCGGGGCCGATGGAAGCTACAGCATTTCGACTTTTCGCCAAGGGGATGCCAGAATCACGATCAAGGGAAGTCACTGGCTGAGACGTCATGCGATTTCCACCGATATCCCTGTAGGAGGCCTTACGGGTGTGAATGCAGTGCTCATCAACGGGGACTGTAATGGGGATGATGTGATTGACCTCACGGATTACACGGCCGTGGTGACCGACTTCAACTCACTCGTGGGCGATCCCAACTACCACACCTCAACCGACCTCAACGGCGACGGCGTCATCGATCTCACCGACTACACCATCCTCGTCACCCAGTTCAATGGAGTCGGAGACTAGCTAACGCTCTAAATGGAACTTACAGACACAGAAAGGAACATAAATGAACAGGATCAATCGTTACGCGAAACTGCTGGCCTTGGGAACGGCAAGCGGCTTTTTCTCAACTTGGAGTCATGCTCAACTCACAATAACAGAATATTTGGTTCCCACCGATAATGGCAAACCGTACGATATCTGCTCAGGAGCAGACGGCAACCTCTGGTTCACGGAAGAAAGCGGGAACAAGATTGGAAGAATTAGCCCCAACGGGGCATGCACCGAATTCCAAGTAGGCACAGGGGATATTGCCTTGGGAAAGATAACTGCCGGTCCCGATGGCAATCTTTGGTTTACCGAGGGTCACGGTAACAAGATTGGGCGTATCACGCCGTTTGGTGTTCTTACAGAATTCCAGGTTGCAACAGCGGACAGCTACCCGAATGGGATCACGACAGGTCCCGACGGCAACCTCTGGTTTGCAGAAAGCTATGCTGGGCCCTGGCCCCAGTTTGGCAGGAAGGTAGCGAGTATTAGCACTGCAGGAGCGATCACAGAATATTCAGCTCCCACCGAAGGTTGCTATCCCAATGCGATCGCTTCTGGGGCAGACGGCAACCTCTGGTTTACAGAATACAAGGCAAATATGATCGGCAGATGCACTCCTTTCGGCGTGATGCTGGAATTCCCCGTTCCGTCCGGTGGTGTGAGTAACCCATATGGGATCGTTGCAGGGGCAGATGGCAACTTGTGGTTTACGGAAGTTGCCGCAAACAAAATCGGCAAGATAACGCCGACGGGATTAATCACCGAGTTTCCGCTCCCCGGAGGAGACCAACCTTACTTAATCAACACCGGTCCCGATGGCAACATTTGGTTCACGGCGGGTTTGAATCATATTGGCAGAATAACGGCATCGGGATCGATAACGATGTTTTTCGTCGGACTTGGAAGTGCGCACGCCCGGGAGTACTACTCCGCTGGTGTCGCATACGCTCAATCTTGATTCCGGCGGCAACTTCTCGTTCACCGATAAACTACCCACCGGGACCTACGAAGTCACCGCAAAGGGCTCGCACTGGCTGCGCGAAAAGCAGGTTGCGGTCATCACGAGCACAGTCGTAAGCGGCCTCAACTTCACTCTCACCAATGGTGACGTGAACGGGGATAATGTGATTGACCTCACGGACTACACTGGAGTCGTTACAGACTTCAACTCAATTGTTGGAGATCCCAACTACCACACCTCAACCGACCTCAACGGTGACGGCGTCATTGATCTTACCGACTACACGATCCTCGTCACCCAGTTCAATGGAGTCGGAGACTAGACAAGACCAGATACAGAAAGGAACAGAAAAATGAAAAGTACCAATCGCGTCGCTAAGTTACTTTCGATGGGAGTTGCAAGCGGCTTTTTCGCCGTTACGATCCGTGCGGAAACAGACCTCTACGTCTCCAATTATGTGCGCAACAACGTACTTCGCTATGACGCAGACACCGGCAAACTGCTCAACGCAATCGCTGGAGGCGGATTGCAAAATGCCGTGGACCTAGCTTTTGGCCCGGATGACCACCTTTATGTGGCGTGTACCGGCATTGCGTCGGTAAAACGGTTTGACGGCGTAACGGGGGCGTTCCTGGGGAATGTCATAGAAGACCATGCTGGGGGATTGATTCATGGCGGATGGATTGCGTTTGCGCCCGGCGATATCTTGCTTGTTGGAGACAACGACGATACCCTGACCTCAAAGGGAATTCTAAAATTCAATCGGATCACTGGCGAGTATTTAGGCGTTTTCGTGCCCCATGGTGACCACGGCATGAGCAACCCCGACGGTATGGCGATGGGGCCGAATGGAAACCTCTTTGTGAGATCGGGTCCCACGAACGATCTTGTCAGGTACGATGGCTCAACGGGTGCTTACCTCGGGGTAGCAGTCCCCGCGGCTGCTGGCGGTAGCCACTTTGGCCATGGAATCGCCTTTGACACCTTTGGCCGCATTTTCTTGAGCGATCAGGTGAATCAAAGAATCCCGTACTTCGATCCCAATACGGGTTCATTCCTTGGCAACGCCGTACCCCCTGGTGCTCCCGCTAACCTAACGGAACCCACCGGCATTACGTTTTCCACTTCGGGACACCTCTATGTCTCAGATTGGGGAAGTAGCAATTCGATCAAACAGTTCGACGGGACTACGTTTGCGTACACCGGATCCTTTGAAAACGGAAGCTTTTGCAACGGTCCTTTTATGATTGCCTTGCATCCTCGCCCATCGGGAGTGCCTATCACTGGTCATGTTGAATTTCTTGATTACTCCGGCGATGTAGCTGGCCAGTCCGTCGAAGTCAGAATTCAGGACGCGCTCTTAGGCGCCGGTGGTGAAACACGGACGGTTTTGCTGGATGCCAATGGAGACTTTGCGACAACCACAACGATTCGCATGAGAGCAGCCGTATCGGTGAAAGGGAGCCACTGGCTCCGGCGTCGAGTGATCACCGCCGATATACCGGCAGGGGGCCTCTCTGGAATCAATGCGGTGCTCACCAACGGTGACGTGAACGGAGATAACGTCATAGACCTCACGGATTACACTGGAGTCGTTACAGACTTCAACTCAATTGTTGGAGATCCCAACTACCACACCTCAACCGACCTCAACGGCGACGGAGTCATCGACCTCACGGACTACACGATCCTCGTCACCCAGTTTAATGGGGTTGGAGACTAACCTTATCAACCAGTGCACAAAGGGAGGGCGCGGAATCACACTCCGCGCCTGCCCTTTGGCTCAGTCCGGTGTGACGGTGTAAACGGTCACTTGCGAATGTAGCAGTGGCATGAGAGCGTAAATTACGCCAACTTTCGTCACAGTAAGCACCGAATCATCAAAACAGTCAATCAAATATGATTGCCGCTCGCCGATAATGTCGGTATGCGAAAAGCATTCACCTTAATCGAACTCTTAGTCGTCATCGCGATTATTGCGATCCTTGCCGCCATCCTTTTCCCGGTCTTCACCCAAGCCAAAACCGCCGCCAAGAAAACCACCTCGGTGAGCAATATGAAGCAGATCGGGCTCGCCAGCACCATGTATTTGAGTGATAACGACGACATGATGATGCCGCTTTACCACTACAATCCGACCGACACGTCGTTCGCGACGAACCAGGGGTTCACGCACTGGGGATTATTGCTTTTGTCTTACACTAAGAATCGCCAGATCCTTCTTTGCCCCGCCGACACGCAAGACGACCTTACGGTGCGTGATCCTGCCGGGCGCGGTCGATTTGACAAGAACAACGTTTACCGCGACTATATTGATGGCGCGAACACGAGCTATGGGTACAACTTTGCTTATCTGAATAACTGGGTTCCCGACACGACCAGTGCTCTTGGGTTCCACTACGACGGCGTTTCTTCCACCTCAATTGGCCAGATCGCCGAGACGATTATGTTCGCCGAATCGACGATGAAAGACGTTTCCATCCCTCCCGGATCCGCCCCCGTCGCCGGGACGGTCACTCAACCCATCGGGTACGCCCGAATCGTCCCGCCCTACGGCTTCCCGTCCTACGGAGGCTCGCTAAGCCGCCCTTGGCGCAACTACGCTGCCCCCGACGCTCGCGCGCAGGGACAGGTCTACCCGCGCTTCGCCAAAGATAAGGTGAACATCGCTTGGGCGGATGGACATGCGAAGGCGAAAGCGGTTTCGGCTCTGCAGGGTCCTACGACTTCGCGAGAGACCGCAGATCGACTTTGGAACGGCCTCGGAGAGTAGCTAACGTGCGGGCAAGTCGTCGTCCCAGTTGCGGAAGTCAGTTTTGGGACTGAAGTTAAGGTAACTTGCCCCCACCATATCGAATATAGCGATGGTCGCGATCATATTGAGCGCGGCCATCGCTCCCGGAGGGGAATTTGGCCCCCGAATCTCAGGACGCGATGCGCATGATCTGCCCGGTCTGCCCAGGGTAAATTACGGTCGCGGGGCTTGGGGCGGAGACTTCGGTGCGCCTCTTTGCGTACACCCGGAAGTACACCCGGACGCCCGGCTCAAAGTGATTCAGCGACAGTCGGCTACTCGTGCTGACGGTCAAGAATTGCCAGATTTGGCCGTCGGCGGAGGTTTCCACGACGAATTGAGTGCCGTCGATATTGCCGTTTCGCTTCCATTTCAGTTTGACTTCGCCGTTGCTAAACGCGGTTGCACTGAGGGTCAGAGGGCTTGCGGGTGGGCTAAAAGTCGGGCCGGATTCATGCACCGGAAGGCCGAGGCTCGCGATCACTGAGGCCGGGACACCGGTGTTTTGCCATTGACGATTGTAGCCTCGCGTGAGGGATTCCGCCGCTGCTTCGGCAATTTTGCGAGTCTCCAGCGCGGCTCGATAAGCATCGTAAGCGGCCTGGACGGCGAGATTCGCATCGCCAAAGTCTGTGGCGACATTTTGAAGCGTCGTCAATTCTGACGGCGTGAGACTTAATGCCGCCGCTTCGGTGGCTGCGGTCGCGGCGAGATTTTTGTAAAAGGGCACTCGGTCGCCAATTTTGCTCGGAATGAAATCTTTCGGCATGATGAAAATATCGGCACAAAAACTCCGCATCTGTAGCTATTCCCGAAAATTCCTTGCGTTCTAACCTAATCGACCGCCCCTTTTCTAAAAACGGAGCCGAATATTGCGGAATCGCAAGGGAGTAAGCAGCGGCTCCGTGCGAGTTAGGAGACCGGGGAGTTGGAAGTTGGTGGTTGTCGGCGGGGTATTGACGAACCGGAGCCGCACCTTTGCGGCGGGGCAGGGAGTTTTGTCCGTAGTGAACCAGGTCACGGAAAAAGGCACTTGCCCCGCGCCCTCAGATGGCCGAGGGACCCCGCTCAGGTTCAAATCCGACCCCGCTCATGCCCGAGAGGTAAACTGCGGTCTGCTCCTATGGATTTCAAACCAACCTTAAATCTCCCTGATCCGGAGTTCACGATCGCGATGAAAGCAGATCTCGCGACGCGTGAACCGCTGTTCCAAGCCAAATGGGACGAGATGGGGATTTACCAGGCGATTCAAGATTCCCGCGCCGGAGCCCCCGTTTTCACCCTCCACGACGGCCCGCCGTACACGAATAGTCCGATCCACATCGGTACCGCGCTCAACAAAATCCTGAAGGATTTTGTCGTGAAGTCCAAGACCCTCGCCGGGTTCCAAGCACCCTACATCCCCGGCTACGACAACCACGGATTGCCGATCGAGCAGACCGTGATGCGGGCGTTTCACGAGCAAAAAATCCAGCCCGACATCCCGACTCTGCGCCAAGCCTGCCGCGAGCACGCCGCGAAGTACATCGACGTCCAAACCACGCAGTTCAAACGGCTCGGAATCTTTGGGATGTGGGACAAGCCCTATACGACGATGTCCTTCCGCTACGAAGCCGAGATCGTGCGCACGTTCCGCCGTCTCGTTGAAAAGGGTCAGGTCTACCGTGGCCTCCGCCCCGTCATGTGGAGCCCGACTTCGCGCACCGCTCTCGCCGACACCGAGATCATCTACCGCGACCACACGAGCAAGGCGATCTACGTTCGGTTTCCGCTGCAAGACGCCGAGCATCCGTCTTTGAGCCAGTGGGAGAATCTCTACACTGTTATCTGGACCACCACTCCCTGGACGATCCCCGCCAATCTTGGTGTGGCTTTCCATCCGGATTTCACCTATGCCGTGGTCCGTGCGGGCGAATCGCACTATGTTCTGCTTGACGAACTTGTCGAAAAGACGATGGCGACTTGTGGCTTTGAGCTTTTCGAGCGCGTCGGCTCGATGAAGGGTTCTGAACTCGAAGGCGTGCGCTTCAAGCACCCGATCTTCGACCGCGCCTCGGTCGGGTTGCTCGCAACATACGTTACGACCGAGGACGGCACCGGCGTCGTTCATACCGCCCCCGGTCATGGACGCGAGGACTTCATGACGGGCCAAAAGTATGGCTTGCCCGTGCTTTGTCCGGTCGATGAGCGCGGTGTGCTTACGAATCAAGCGGGCGAATTTGAGGGCGTTTTTTATCGCGACTGCGATAGTGTCGTGGTCCAAAGGCTGCGCGAAGAAGGCAATCTGCTCCACGAAGCCGACTTCAACCACCAGTATCCGTACGCTGAGCGCGACGAGAAGCCGGTCATTTTCCGCGCCACCGATCAGTGGTTTGTCAGCATCAACGGCAACGGTTTGCGCCAAAAAATGATGGCGGAGATCGACCGCGTCGAGTGGATCCCGTCGAACGGCAAAGCGCGCATCACGGCGATGGTCGCCAACCGCCCCGATTGGTGCATCTCGCGCCAACGCCCATGGGGCGTGGGAATTCCTATCTTTTACGGCAAGACTTCCGGCCAGCCTGTGCTGGATCCGGTCGCGATCGAGGCCGTCGCCGATCTTATCACTCGTGAAGGCTCCGACGCCTGGTTCACGGTGGACCCGAGCGAGATCTTGCCCGAGGGCTATATGCACCCGGATACCGGAGAGTCGGAATTCACGAAAGAAGTGGACGTTTTCGACGTCTGGTTCGACAGTGGCGCAAGCAGTTTCTGCGTTTTGGAAGGCAATGTCGAGCCCGCCTGGCCGATTTCTTGGCCCGCTAATGTGTATTTCGAAGGTTCTGACCAGCACAGAGGGTGGTTTAACGTCTCGCTGATCCTTGGAACTGCCCTCAAGGGGCGCGCGCCTTACGACCAGGTCGTCACTCACGGCTTTGTGACCGACGAAAAGGGCGACAAAATGTCGAAGCGTGGAACCAATGCGGTCGATCCGGTCAAGGAATCGAATACTGTAGGCGCGGATATCATTC
>JAIOPU010000059.1 GCA_021413725.1 Armatimonadota bacterium
AAGTACCGCAAGGCGTTCTATCCGCTGATGCCAGGTCCTATGTTTGTGGACTTTGGCGACACTGAGGCTATGATTGCCGCCATTGATGACCAAACGGCGGGCGTGATCATTGAGGTCGTCCAGGGTGAGGGTGGGATTCACGTTGCTCCTCCGGGTTACCTCCGTGCGATTCGCGAGGCTTGCGACCGCACCGGGGCTTTGATGATTGTTGACGAAGTGCAAACGGGATTGGGGCGCACTGGGAAGATGTTTGCTTGTGAGCACGAGGGAGTGGCTCCCGACATCCTGACTCTGGCCAAGTGCCTTGGCGGGGGCGTGATGCCGATTGGCGCGACGATGTACACCAAGGACATTTATGAAAAGGTTTTTGGTCCTAATCCAATTCACCATTCGAGCACTTTTGGCGGAAACCAGCTTGCTTGCTCGGCGGGTCTCGCCGCACTACGCGTGATTCAGGAGGAGGGTTTGGTTGAGCGATCTCGATTGATGGGCGAACGAATGCTGGCCGGATTGCGAGAGATGCAGACTCACCATTCTGACCTCGTTGCAGAAGTCCGCGGAGTGGGCCTGATGATTGGCGTTGAATTCACGATGGACGAAGTCGGAGAGTTGACGATTGCCCAGATGACCAAGCGCGGAATGATCGCAGCATACACGCTCAACAACCCGAGGGTCATCCGGGTGGAGCCGCCGCTCATCATCTCTGAGGCCGAGGTTGATATGGCCGTGCGGATCTTTACCGAAGCACTCGTTGAGACTAAAGAGCTTCTGGCCATTCTCGCCTGAACGTGAAATTATGAAGCGATTTGAAAACCAAGACCTAGGCGCAAAGCCGCGCATTGCCGTGATGTCGAACGATGCGATCGGTGCCTATGTCACCACGACTTCTCTCTTGCAAATGGTTAGGGCAAAATATCCCGATTGCGAGCTTTGGTATTTTGGCGGAGATCGGGTCAAGGAGTTTGCTGAAAAGACAAGTCTGTGCGATAAATATTATTCGTTACTTGGCACTGGCTTTGGGCAGTGGATGAAGGACATCGGGAAAATGCCGCAGTTTGACTTGGTGATCAACACCGAACAAATGGCGTTCAATAAGCTGACTTCGGCTTTACTGACTCAAGATCATGGGTTCGTTTGCGGTCCCTGTGCGGGTCATGGAGGCAGAGTGGACTTGCCGTTTGAAGATGGTTTGCGCGGAAAGCTTTGGGAGGATCGGGAGTGGGTTTCATCGCATGTTATGGAAAAGTACCCTTTCCTTCGGTCGGGTTGGATCGTAGAAATTTTTGCGCGATTGGCTTACCTTGAGGGACCGGTTCCAGGCTATGATTTGCCTTGTTCTGATCCTGGGATGCACATACCAGAAGTGCTTTTTAACACAGGTGCGAGCTTGGACAATAAGCTCTGGACCCTGGAAAAGTGGGCAGAACTCGCGAAGCGACTTAACGCTGAAGGAGTACGGATTGGTTTGATCGGTGCCCCGCCAAAGCAGGGTGCGATTCACTGGAAGGGGGGCGATGTTGATGCGTTCCTCGTTGAAAAGGGCTTGGTGGAGGACTTGCGGGGCAAATTTACTCTCCCTCAAGTTGTTGGGGCGATTGATGCCGCCAAGCATGTCGTCACGATAGACAACGGTATTCTGCATATTTCCGCGTTCCGAAAGACGTCGGTGACGGGCTTGTTCCGCAACGACATCAATCGTCTTTGGGCGCCACCGGCACCGAACGTCACTGCACTCACTCCGCCGGTCGGAAAACTACCGGCGGACATTGAAGTGGACACTGTATTTACATCCTGGAAACAATCACTATGCTCGAAGTAATCGCCTGCGCCTTTGCCATTTCCCAGCTTCAAGAAGCGCCCTACAAGGCTCCCGGTCGCAATAAAGTCTCCTGGGAAACTTCTCCGAATTTTGGTCCCCGTCCGGTGGATGCGGTGATCGACACCATCGTGCTCCATCACACGGCAAGTAGCACACTGGGTGGCGTTGTCAAGTGGTTTGCGACCAAAGACAGTCAAGTCAGCGCGCATTACACGATCGGAAAAGATGGGAGTATCGTACAGCATGTCTCCACATTCGACCGGGCGTGGCATGCGGGGAACAGCATGGACATCGAGGGCCGGACGAACCTGAACAACTTTACAGTTGGGATTGAAATGGTAAATGTGGGCGACGGCAAGGATCCGTGGACACCCGAGCAGGTTGAAGCGGTTCACCATCTGATGGCTCACCTGATCAAGCACCGATTCCCTGGGATCAAATACATCACGAGCCACGAGTTTATTGCGGTACCGTTGGGACGCAAGAGCGACCCCAAGGGTTTTCCTTGGGACTCTCTGAAAGATCTCGGGGTGAAACTTGTTTACGACATCAGTCAGCGCAAGGACTACGTTAAGAAGTAAGGGCTTGCGCGAGGTCTTCGAGGAGGTCTTCCGGGGCTTCCAGCCCGCAGTAGAGTCGGATCACGATGCGGGGTTCCGACCACCCGATCGGGTGCATTTCTACGGGTACGGCAAGGCTCTCGAAGCCGCCCCAACTGACGCCCATTTGGAACACTTTCAGTGCGTCGAGGAATTTGCGAACGGGTTCGAGTCCGGGTTCGTCAAGTTCAAAACTCACGAGACCTGCGGAGCCACTCATTTGCTTTTGAATCCACTCCCTTTGGGGGTGCTCCTCAAAGCCAATGTGGTTCACTCGCACGACTCTCGGTTGGATTCGGAGCCAGTTCGCGACAATATTCCCCGCCTCCTGGTGAGCCTTCATGCGGATCGGCAGCGTCCTGAGTCCACGCAGCATGAGCCATGCGGGTAGGGGTGCGATTGCACCACCAAATAGCGAAATTTCGTTGTCCAACATTGCCGAGAAATGCTCCTGGCTACACGCGAGGGCACCGGCTACCACATCACTGTGCCCGGACAGGTACTTGGTGGCGCTGTGCAGAACGATGTCCACCCCGAAGTCGGCGGGGGTCTGAAAGATAGGCGAGGAATAGCTGTTATCGATGGCGACTTTGATGCCTCGTTCGTGGGCGGCGGTACAAAGGGTTTCCAGGTCCTGAACCATGAAGAGGATCGAACTCGGCGACTCAAGGTAGAGCAGCGTCGTATTGGTCTCGAACGCATCAATGACGTGCTCAGGATCGCAGCCTTCGATGAACGTGACCGAGACGCCAAACTTGGGCAGGTAGTCGCGCAGGAACTGCTTGGTTGGCCCGTAGCAAGTGTCCACGCAGACGACGTGGGCACCGGTTTTCACACAAGACATGATCGCCGCGCTGATGGCCGCCATGCCGCTTCCAAAGATCTTGGCACGGTCGCAGTGCTCGAGGGCAGCGACTTTTTTCTCCAGGATATTCAGGGTCGGGTTG
>JAIOPU010000154.1 GCA_021413725.1 Armatimonadota bacterium
ACTCTCGACGCAGTCCCGACCATCGTCGACACACCGGGTGCCAAAGCGATTGGCCCAGTTTCGGGCCGGATTGAATTTCAGGATGTGCACTTCTCCTATATTCCCGAGCGAAAAGTCCTCAACGGTCTGAGCTTTAAGATTGAGCCAGGTCAATACCTTGGCGTGGTTGGCCCTAGCGGCGCGGGTAAGAGCTCGGTGCTTTCCCTACTGTTGCGACTCTATTTGCCCGCAGCGGGCCGAGTACTGGTCGATGGGCAGGATGTCAACGATATCAAAATCGCGAGCTTGCTTGAGCAAATCGGAACGGTCCCGCAGACCACAAATTTGTACTCGGGAACCATCGCTGAAAACATCCTTTTTGGCAATCCGAAGGCCACGGAAAATGACCTGAAGCGGGTTGCTCTGCTTTCCGGTGTAACCGCTTTCGCTCAGCGATTCCCGGCTGAACTCGAGACCGAGATCGGCGAGGGTTCTACAATATCAGGGGGCGAAAGGCAAAGAATCGGCATCGCAAGGGCCCTCATCCGCAACCCGAAGATTTTCGTGTTGGACGAGGCGACTGCTAATTTGGATCCGGAGACGGAAGCCGGAGTTCTGCAAGAAATTGAAGTCTTGCGGGGTCAGCGCACGATTATTTCCGTGGCGCATCGGCTGAAGGCTGTCCAGACTTGCGACCGAATATTAGTGCTTGACAGCGGAAAAGCGGCCCAATTCGGCACCCACGACGAACTTGTTAGGGCAGATGGGCTTTACCGGAAGCTCTGGCTTGAGCAAACCCAGGAGGTCGCTTCGGCATGACGGAACGCGAGTCACTGGACGCCGGGACCGGATTTCGCAAGAACTCTTGGGCGGCATTTGTCTATGTGCTGCGGTTCCTGAAACCTCAATTGCGCAGGCTGCTTTTGGTTTGTCTGATCGATATCGCCATTGTTTTACTAAACCTGTCCATCCCCTGGTTTGGCAAAAACGTAATTGACCAAGTCCTGCCGCAGCGCGATTGGCATGGCTTTTGGGTCATTGCCGTCAGCATAGCGGCGATGCTATTCTTGGTTCACCTTCTCACGGGCACGAGAACGTTTCTCTACAATACGACCGAGCAACTACTCCAATTCGACATTCGTCGGCACATGTATTCGCATCTTCAGCGGCTTTCGATGGAGACGATCGATACTTTGCCGGTCGGTCAGCAGCAATTCCGCGTTTCCACAGACTCGGACAGAATCGCCCACATGCTCGTTCGCATCCTGCCGACTCTCACTATGCTCGTGGAGTTCGCACTTATTCTCACGACCGCGATCTACGTCGATCCCATCCTCACCGGCATCGTTGCGCTCTTCCTGATCCCCTGGACTATCCTATTTATCTGGGTGACGCACTACGGCCGAATCCTAGACCGCCGCCGACTCCGGCTCTGCGAACTCCGCGATGCAGGAGTTCTGCAGGCGACTTCGTCCTTCTTCACGATTAAGAGTCTCGGGCGAAGCGATCATGAAATTCGCAGACACAGCCGGGTGAGCATTGCTCTTCAGCGAGTATCGAATCAAGGCTACTTGATCCTTGTCGGTTTTGAATTTGCAACTCAGAAGCTGATTCCATTCCTAAAATCCACGACAATCTATCTGTACCTCGCGCGAATGGTCGTGATGGGACAGATGACGCTTGGAATGACCGTCCCCCTCATCGCGTATTTGGGGCGACTGTCGTTCCCGATTGAGCGAATTGTCAACTTCGGGTGCTGGATTTGGCAAACGATGGTCTCGGCGGAGCGAATGATGCAAATTCTCGAAACTGAGCCTGCTATCGTGGACTCCCCGAATGCGATCAAGTGTAAAGCCTTCTCCGGAACGCTCGAGTTCAAAGACATCTGCTTCGACCGACATGGCCTCGGGCGCGTGATTTCCAACGTGAATATCATCTTGAAACCGAACTCGACAACCGCAATTGTCGGTCCGAGCGGCTCCGGAAAGAGCACCCTTGTGGGTCTTGCTCTCCGGCTTATCGAGCCTAACGAGGGCGCGGTCTTGATCGACGGAACCGACCTGCGAGATCTTGATCGCGATTCCTATCTTCACCAAGTCGGGATTGTGATGCAGGACACCTATCTGTTTGCAGGCACACTTGCGGACAACCTGCTCATCGCAAAACCCGACGCTTCCGAAGACGAGATGAGGGCCGCGCTCGGCCAGGCTGAACTCACCCAATGGGCTGAGTCTCTTGCCAATGGACTTTATCAAGATTTGGACGGCGGATCGGCGCTGTCGGCGGGTCAGAAACAAAGGATCGGGCTTGCCCGAGCAGTTTTGGTCAAACCAAAACTGCTGATTCTCGACGAGCCGACTTCTGCGCTGGATGCGGAAACCGAGCGAGAAATAATGGGGACGATCAATAGGCTTTCCAAGTCGATGACAACCCTCATCGTCACGCACCGGCTCGACACTGTCAAGGGCGCGGATCATATCATCGTTCTGGAGGCAGGAGTCGTCTCCGAGCGTGGGACTCACGCCGAACTGGTGGAAATGCAAGGACAGTACGCAAGGATGAGAAACTTCTACAATGGATCAGTGGTTAAGGTGGCCGGATGAAACCGATATTCCAACCCGAGTGGCGATCTCAAAACCGAGCGAAGCGAAAGTTTTACGCTAAGTATATGAGCTGGATCGAGAAGGGCGGGTACTTCGTCGTTCTCTGCGTTTTCGGGGCGTTCGTTTTCGCCTTCAACTACCCCGTGGATGATGTTGTAAAAGCAGAGAGCGTGCCCATCGAAGCAGCTTCTGTCGCGATCAAAAGCGATCAGGACGCAATGGTCATTCAAACGCTCGTGAACGATTTCGACGAAGTAAAAGAGGGCCAACCGATTATGATCCTCGCCGAAGGTGAAATGCAAATAGCTCTGTGCAAGCAAGCGAGACTCGCGGAAGAGCTTAAGGAGATTGGCCAACGGGACCCCAGAGCCTTAGACACAGGCTTACCTAAGGGCCGAACTGTTCTCGCCCCAGCGAGCGGGACTTTCCACTTTTTGCCCAGCGAGACCGCGATTGCCAAGGGCGAACCCATCGCCAAAATTCTGGATTACAAAACCCTGATTCTCAACGCGGAGCTCGAAGGCACCACCATCGGCCAAGCCGCAGAAAATCAGACCGCGCGCATCACCGCCATCAACATGAACGCGGGAAGCTCGACGCTCTTTCGCGGTGGCGCAAATGGCGAAGACATTCTGTCCGGAAGTCTCGTTGGAAACGAGGTGAAAGACGAGTTAGAACGCCAGCTCAAAGGCTCAACCGTGCTCGTTCGGGACGATATCCCAGTAACCGTCGAGGGAGTGAAGCAGGTACAGATCGACAGTCAAGTGAACTTGGCCCCTGGTACTCCGAACCTGCAAACCAAGCAGGCTGAGCCTTCCGTAAATTATGTGTTGCTCGGCAAAGTCGAGAGCGGAACGCCCATCGGAACGGTTCAAATCGCGCTCCCCTCCGACCTAAGCGAGAGCTCGGTGAAGACCATCGAAAAGGCCGCCGCCGGCCAAAACTTTCGGACTCCCGAAGGCAAGAGTTACTCCATTTCCAAACTTAAGGGAACAAACTTTGTTGTCCAGCTGAACGTGAAGGGCGCGGCAGGAGCATCAACCAATTCCCTCGCCGCTACCGCGATCAGCCGAAAGTTTGCCGCAAAAATTAAAGTCACGTCCCCGCCCCAGTTCCTCATTGATGCCGTCAAGGCCGCCGACCGGAACGGCAAAGCCATCACTGCGCGAGTCGAGGTCGTCACCGGCACTCGACCCATCGCCAAACTCCTACTGAAGAAATCATGACCGATAGACCCACCTTCGCCATCACCGATCTGAAACTTCCCTCAGAAAAAAGAGGCATTTCGGATGCTTCGCACCCGGAATATTTGGAGCGAGTGTATGCCGGTGTGCTGGGCAAACTCATCGGTGTCTACCTAGGTCGGCCCGTAGAAAACTGGTCATACGAGCGGATTGCGGAGGAGGTCGGGGATGTTGACTATTACATTCACGAGAAGCGCGGACGCCTTCTGGTCGTCACCGACGATGATATTTCGGGCACGTTTACATTCCTCCGCGCCCTCGAAGACTACGGATACAACCCGAATATCACTTCGAAGCAAATCGGCCAAACCTGGCTGAACTACCTCATCGAGAAAACCACGATTCTCTGGTGGGGTGGGATGGGAAATTCGACCGAGCACACCGCTTACTTGCGGCTGAAGAGCGGAATCGCCGCCCCTGAAAGCGGCTCAAGGGAGCTTAACTCCAAAGTCCTCTCGGAGCAAATCGGCGCACAAATCTTTATTGACGGCTGGGGTCTTATCTGTCCCGGCGACCCCAAGAGAGCGGCTCGCTACGCGGAAATTGCCGCCCGAGTGAGCCACGACGGCGAGGCCGTTTACGGAGCGCAAGTTGTCGCCTCCATGGTGGCGCAGGCGTTTGTGGAAAGCGACCTTGACGCACTTCTGGATTGCGCATTGCGACAAATTCCAAGTTCCTCTACCGTGGCCCGCTTAATCGAAGATGTTCGAACATGGCACGCGAAAGAAAAAGACTGGCGAGAAAATCGGATCCGATTACAAGCCGAGTACGGCTACGACAAGTATGCCGGTCAGTGCCATCTCATCCCCAACCACGGGCTCATCATCCTGAGCCTGCTACATGGGGGCGGCGACTTTGATCGCTCCATGATGATTGTCAACACCGCCGGCTGGGACACTGATTGCAACTCGGGCAATGTTGGCGCGATCTTGGGGGTCAGAAATGGATTGCAAGGACTGGACGGCAAGGACTGGCGCGGCCCGGTCGCCGACCGGCTCTATCTTCCATCCGCCGACGGAGGGAGATCAATCACGGACGCCGCGCGGGAAGCCATTATCGTCGCCAACGCCGGACGTGCTCTGCTGCAACTGCCCCCGATCCGACCGAAGGGCGGCGCGAGATTCCACTTCGATTTGCCCGGAAGCGTTCAGGGCTGGCGAACTGACACCCCGAGCGAAGGAAAAGTATCCAACCCCGCTCATGAACTGAAACTTGAAACGCTGACGGACCAGCCAGTCCGATTCTACACCGACTCCTTCATCCCGCCCGAAGCAAAAGACATGCAGACGGGGTACGTGCTCGTCGCAAATCCGACGCTGTATTCCGGTCACGAAGTGAAAGCGCACTTCAAGGCCGGGCCGAACGGCTCCAAAGGTTGCCTCTACATCGCCCACTACACCGAAACCGACGAAACTCAGATCGTTTCCGGTCCATCTTGGGATCTAGCGGCCGGCTCAGAGCACACCGTATCCTGGCTGATCCCCGACACGGGTGGCTTCCCTATCCACCAAATCGGCATCGAATTGAAGCAGGGTTCGCTCTCGCTGGATTCCGTTGACTGGCAAGGAATTCCGTCGACCAGTTTCCCGATCCTTCCCGGCAAGATGGCGGGAAGAGCGTGGGCAAAGTCGGTCGATAGATTCGAGTTTGGCCGAGATCGGTACGATTACCTCTGCCACAACGAAGGCATCGGGCTCCTAACCCAGGGGGCGCGAGACTGGCGGGACTACAGAGTAGATTGCCGCATCACGCCGAAGATGGCGATTTCTGCCGGAGTTGCAGTTCGCGTTCAGGGGCTTCGAAGATATTACGCGGTGCTCTTTTGTGAGCCGGGACAAATCCGAATCGAAAAGGCCCTTGACGGACGCAAGGTACTCGCCCAGACTTCATTCCCTTGGGAGGCACACTGCGATTACACGGTCGAAGTCGAGGTGAAGGGCGACAGTATACGAGTCTGGATCGATGGCCGCCTGACCCTGACCGCGGTGGATCCCACTGACCCTCTGGAAGGTGGAGCGTTTGGGTTCATTGTCGAATCGGGCTGTGTCGGCGCGGGAACGCCAAGGATCGTGCCCGCTTGATTCACACCCCTGCCAAGCGAGTTCAGTGGACCGACGGCATTATCGCTGAAACGGTTGAAAACTCCTATAAACAGCGACTGCAGACGTTCATCGAGAACGAAGAAAGTGAAGCCATCCAGCTTTTTTCCGATGAAGCTCGCGCGACCTCAAAAAATGGCGATTGGTACGGCGAACACGCGGGAAAATGGCTCGTTGCCGCCTGTCTTGCGTTTCGCAGGACGCAAGACGCGGAGTTAAGGGGCGCGATCGAGCGAGTTTTGAATTTCCTCATTTCGCAGCAAGAGTCGGATGGGTATCTCGGGACTTATGCGGCGGATGCGGGTTGCCGTCTGACCCATCTCGATGTCAGCAAAGCTCGCTCCTGGGATATCTGGATTCACGCTTGGATTTTGCAAGGATTGAATGCGGCGCAGCGAGAATTCGGGCACGAGCAAGCAAAGCGAGCCGCAGAGAAGATCGGCGATCTCCTAATCGCACGATTTTTTGATCCAGCTGATCTGCTCAGAGTGGGTAATCACAGCGGCCTCAGCAGCGCGGTAATAATCGAACCCTTGGCTCGGTTGACGATCCAGACTAAAAATCGTAAGTACGCCCAGTTCGCAGCACAAATTGTTGATTCGATGGAAGCAAACGGTCTTCCAATTCTCTCGTGCGTTCTAGATGCGGCTGAACTTGGAACGGGCAAATCGTACCAAATTTGCTGGATTCTCAACGGCCTCGTCGCACTTTCCCAAGCCACCGAAAACCGAAAATACTTGGAAGCCGCGGCGTATTGGTGGCAGAACATTTCCGAGCATCATCTGACTCCTCTCGGCGGCCCGTGGGGCGGGATTGGCACTCACAAGGAAGTCTTTAACTCAAAAGATTTCTTCTCGCCTGAAGGCATGACCGAAACCTGCTCCACCGCAAGCTGGATGAGCTTGTGCCGCGAGCTTTTCTTCCAAACCGGCGAAACAAAGTACGCCGCAGCCTTCGATCTTTCGCTACACAACGCCCTCCTCGGCGCAATCGACGCCAACGGAGCGGATTGGTGCTATTTCACGTTTCCCAACGGTCGCCGGAACAGCACGTACCATTGGGCATGTTGCAAATCGAGTGGCGCGATGGGCCTCGAAGAGGCTGCATTAATGGCCCTGACTGTCACCGAAAAAGGAGTTTCAATCAACCTTACGGAGCCATTCGAAGGAACAATTTCTTTCGATTCACAGCCGATAACAATCCAGGTCACCCAAAGCAAAATCACGGTCTCCCTGAGCACCCCCCAAGTATTCGAAATCGCGGTGAGAGTTCCAGAGTGGTCAGATCTACCAAGCGAAAGTGGCTACAGTCGAATCACCCAAGAGTGGAAGAACGGCGATACCATTGAACTCAATTTCCCAATGAAACTGAAAATCACGCCAAAAACAGTCAGCCTCGACCACCATGGGCAAGAAATCGTGCGCTCCGACTACGCGTTTCTGTCTTTCGGCCCATATGTTTACGCATGCGGCCTGATCGACGGCTACAAAAAGCAAGAGAGCCTGCGGCTGGCCCAGCTTTTTCCCGAATCTACTTTTTCATTGAATGAAGCTCTCGCAGAAGATGGCATCCCCGCGATCCTCTACAACCAACCAGCTCGTCAACCGATCATATTCCGACCCTATTTCCAAGCCGGGGGCCGACACGATTCGGCTTGGCGAGCGACATGGATCAGCGTGGTGTGGCAATGATAACGACCGTCGGTTTCGCGGGCCCCGATGTTCGTTCGGACGTTAAAGTCACGGTCGGAGACGCTCCAGAACCGAACTTGACAATCAACAGTTCCGTTGCGAGCATGTACGGAAAGTCGATCCGACAGCAGATGGAATTGATCCTCCAGGAATTTGGTAATCCAAATGTGGAGGTGACCCTCGACGACTCAGGCGCACTTCCCTTTGTCCTCGACGCGAGGATGGAGGCCGCTCTTTGTCGTCACCTTTCGTTGCCACTTCCCGCCCTAGAATTCAGGGAAAGCTCCGCGAGGCGTTACCGGCCTCGACGAACCCGGCTGTACATCCCCGGGAACTCACCGAAGTTCATGCCCAATGCGGGTATCCACGGCGCAGACGGCATCATTCTGGACCTCGAAGATTCCGTGCCTCCTGAAGAGAAATTTGCGGCCCTTGCCTTAGTGCGCCGAGCGTTGCTGACTATTGACTTTGGGGGAGCGGAAAGCATTGTCCGAATCAACAACCTGGATGATATCGCGTCGCTCGCACCCGCGGAGCCAGACGCGTTTTTGATTCCCAAGGTTGACTCTGCCGAACAGCTCTGGGAAATATCGGAATTCCTCGACGAAAACGACTGTTCTTCCGCGCTTATCGCGATCATCGAATCTGCTCTAGGTGTGGAACAGGCCTTTGAGATTGCGGCATCCACCACTCGACTCGTCGCCATGACGCTTGGGGTCGAGGACTATCTCGCGGACATCCACGCCACGGCAAGGCATGCGACCAATTGGGCAAATGGACGGATCATGAATGCCGCAAGGGCCGCTGGAATCAGTCCCCTCGCCTCGGTTACTTCGGTCATCGATAACGATGCTTACATTCGCGAGTACTCAGGCCAGATGAAAGAGCTGGGATTCGAAGGCATCGGCTGCATTCATCCCCGACAAATCGCGCACGTTCATCGGGCATTTGCTCCGACGTCGGCAGAGCTCGAATTCGCACAAAAGGTGATAACGCAATTCGAGGCAGCCCTGAAAGAAGGGACGGGTGCGATTGCCGTCAATGGCAAAATGGTCGACGCGCCGGTCTACCGGCAAGCCCAACGCACCTTAGAATGGGCGGAGAGAACCTGATGCGCGAAAACAAAGTCGGAAGAATGGTTCCACAGGAGGGCAACGGGCGGATGCTGATTCCTTATGGAGACCAGAAGCCGTTAGGGCATCACACCGCCCCGCGAACGAGATCGTGCGGCGAGTTTCCCCCGAGCGGAGACAAAACTGTCGCCGACTTGAAAACTGCCCTCAAAAACGCTGGGCTTCGAGACGGAATGGTGTTCTCGACTCACCACCATTTCCGCAACGGCGATTTCGTTGCAGCACAAGTCTTTCAGGCTGCTCAGGAGCTCGACGTTAAGAACCTGATTTGGTTCCCTTCGGCGGTCTTTCCTTGCCACGAACCTTTACTGAAGTACATTGAAAATGGCGTGATCCATCACATCGAAGGCAGCCTGAACGGCCCGGTCGGAACCTTTGCCTCCGCCGGAAAAATGCCCGGGCTTGCCGTTCTCCGCTCGCACGGCTCGCGGTATCGAACATTGCAAGATGGCGAACTCCACGTTGATATTGCGGTGATCGCTGCCCCAGAATGCGACATGTTCGGAAACATGACCGGGGCAAGAGGTCCGTCAGCCTGCGGAGTACTCGGGTTTGCCGTCGCCGACGCCCAATATGCGAATCACGTCATAGCGGTGACGGATAGTTTAGTCCCCTTCCCCGCAGCACCTTGGCAGATTCCCGGCAATTTGGTGGACCAAGTCGTCCGGCTCGACCAGATCGGCGACCCCGCCCAAATCGTTTCCGGCACAACCCAAATCACTCGCTCGCCCGAGCGACTCCTCATCGCCGAATTCGCGATGAAATTCGTGATTGCAGCGGGCATTTTCAAAGATGGTTGGTCATTTCAAGCCGGAGCCGGGGGTACCTCTCTCGCATTTACGATCTTTGCGCGGGACGAAATGCGAAAGCAAAACGTAACCGCAAGCTACATCCGGGGCGGAAGCACGAAATATCTCGTTGAGATGCTTGAAGAGGGACTTACCGGGAGTATTTTAGATGGACAAACCTTTGATCTGGACGGGGTGCGGTCCGTCCGAGACAACCCCAGGCACATCATGACGAGTCCTTTCAATAGCTACAATTATCACGGAAAGGGCAATGTCGCCTCGATGCTCGACTGCGTTTTGCTCGGAGCGACTGAAGTTGATACCGAGTTCAACGCCAATGTCGTCAGTCATTCCGATGGTCAAATGCTGCATGGGATCGGAGGCTGGCAAGATGCGCTTTTCAGCAAGTGCACCATTCTCGCCGTGCCGACATTCCGCAATCGTGTACCCATAATCCGCGACCGCCTCACGACCTTTTGTGGCCCGGGCGAACTCATCGATGTCATTGTCACTGAGCGCGGAATCGCGATCAATCCGCTTCGGCAGGACCTCTACGATGCGGTCGAAGGCAGCAACCTTCCGATCCGACCTCTCGCCTATCTGAAACAGCAAGCCGAAGACCTTTGCGGTGGCGCTCCCGAACCTCAAGCACCCGGAACCAGGCCAGTCGGACTCGTCACCTGGGTTGATGGCACTATTCTCGACACCCTGTACCAAACATCATGATTATCCCAATGCTCTTACTCGCCAACGCCATGTCCGAAAATATCCAAGGATTCGACAGTGACAGACTCGCCAGAATCCCGGCTCGGATGAAGGAACTTGTCGAGAAGAAAGAGGTCGCCGGAGTCGTAACGCTCATTCAACGGCACGGGAAGCGAGTCCTGTTCGATGCCAAAGGCTGGGCGCAACTGGAACCGAAAAAGCCGATGGCGACGGACTCGATCTTTCAAGTCATGTCGATGACCAAACCAGTTACCGCGATCGCGGTGATGATATGCGCCGAGCGAGGACTTTTGAACCTGGATGACAAGGTCGAAATGTACTTGCCCAACTTTGCCAAGCTCGAGGTCTACCAGGCCGACGGAACCAAAAAGCTCAAATCAAAACCACTTACAATCCGCAACTTGCTCACGCACACCAGTGGCCTTTCTTCGAGCGATCCCGGCGGCCTTGATGACGACACTAAAGTCAAAATGACCCTCGCAGACTACGCGAACCGTTATGGCTCCGACCCACTGAATTCCGAGCCAGGAGATCGAATCGCATATAGTGGTCCCGGAATTACCGCCGCCGGCAGAATCGTCGAAATCGTTACTGGCAAACCCTTGCAGGACTTCATGCAAACCGAGATTTTCGGCCCTTTGAAAATGGTCGACACAAAATTCTTCGCCGAAAAGAAGGACTATCCCCGAATCGCCACCATGTACACCTCTGAAAACAGCAAGCTAACGCAATTCCAGGCAAATCCCTTTCGTGAAGGCGCGAAATTCGCGAACCCCGCAGGGGGCTTGTACTCCACCGCCGAAGACATGTCAAAGCTGATCCAGTGCATTGTGGACGGCGGCAAATCTGGCACATTCCGCTTACTATCTCCCAACTCCGTCAATGCGATGACGACCCTGCAAACGGGCAATTTGCTTTCCGACGGCAATGACGCCCAAGGGTATGGCCTTGGCTTTTCCGTTATCAGAACCGCCACCGGGACGCAAACGCTTCGCCCTATCGGCTCATTCGGTCACACCGGCGCATTCTGCACGGAGTATTGGGCCGATCCGAAAACGGGCATGGTCGCGGTTTTCATGTCGCAGAGCTTCTCTGATCGAGTCAGGAAAACGTTCAACACGATGGCAAACGCGGCATTTGTAGGGCCTTAGGAAAACCCTCCACCGCTCATAGTAAATTTCCAGCCAACTCCTTCAACTCCGCAAGACTTGGCATTGACTCCTGCGCACCGTGCTTGGTTGTCGAAAGCGCGCCAACGCAATTGGCGAGCTGAATCGCGTTCGACATTTCTCGCCCAGCCGCTAGGAAGTGAGCAAGCGCGCCATTAAACGCGTCTCCTGCCGCTGTCGTATCCACCGGTCTAACATTCGGCGCTTGAAAATGCCACCCGCCCGCATTGCTGACCCAGTAGCTGCCTCTACTTCCTAGCGTCACAACCACATTCTTCACGCCTTGCTCAAGCAAACCACGGCTCGCTCGAATGCAGTCCTCCGGGTCGTCTGGCAAAATACCCGTGAGTCCTTGCAACTCTGTTTCATTCGGAGTAAGAACTCTGCAACGCGCAAGAATCTGGCCCGGAATCATACTGGCGGGGGCAGGATTCAGGATAAAGAACTCTGCCTCCGAAGCCGCAGCAACACAATCCATTGGAATCTCCAGCTGCGTCAAAACAACGCGCGATCCAGATTGAGCCAAGGCATCCCGAACCACCGCCGGGCTTAACGTCAAATTAGCTCCCGCTGCTACCACGATCATATTCATGCCTTGATCATCCACGAGAACGCACGCCGTGCCTGAAGGAGTCGTGGCATCGACAACGAGCGACTCGGTATTCACGCCAGCCGAGTCTAAAGTGGCTCGCATGATTTTCCCGTTGGAATCCTGCCCGATACTCCCAATAAAATCAACAATCCCACCAAGCGTCCCGATGGCAACCGCCTGATTTCCACCCTTCCCTCCCGAATGAGTACTAAATTGACCGCCTAGCAAAGTTTGTCCGGGGACAGGCAACTTCCCTGTCCGAAAGACCAGGTCGAAATTGAGACTTCCCACAACGCAAACCTTTGAATTCATTAGTCCATGTTACTCCCTGAGACTTTTCCAGTCGAAGTGCCAGCAGAAATACCTGATTTGGTAACTCTAACCGCAATTGTCTTGGTCTTCCGAAGAACCTGTGTTATAATATTTTCCAGAGTGACCAAACATTTGGTCACTATTTTTCGACGGAGAAAAATAATGAAAAATTCCCTCTCATACCTTTTGATGTTTGGACTTGCTGTCGGTGCTAATGCCCAGATAGCTCTTGACAGTGCCGAGGATTCGGTTTACGTTGTCGGTCAGGAATACATCCAAATTGGGACCCCCGCTGGAAACCAGACTGCGGCCGTCAACGGCCTCAACGGGGGCTTCGGTTTTGAGAAGTGGCAACGAGGTGCTTACGGCGATAATGGAAACTTTGGTAGCACGCTCGTCACAAATATCAACTCAAGCTTCCACATGGGTACCAAGCAATGGGGTCTCCGAAGCGGAGTTGGTGGATTAGACTTTAGCGGTTGCGATGCTCGTCGGCGGCTTCTCGCAGACGTCCTTGTCGGTAGCACAGTTTCATTCAGCATAATGCCAGGGGGCAATGGTGCTGGAGTCGAAAGCACATCAGGCGATTTTGGCGTAGAGTTCCGCGGATCATCGCTCAGCAACCCAGGTCGAGACCTCTTTGCCATGAACGCTTCCTTTGGCCAAAACTACAGTCTGCAAGACGATTCAGGCTCTCAGTTTACAGGAATTCCGGTTACCGGCGGACTCCGAGTCGATGTGAGCATCGTTGTTCTTAGCACGACTCAATATTCTGTGACGCTACAACCATATGGTGGTTCTCCTGAGACTCACACTTTAACTTCCTACGCCAGCTCCCTCGGTGCTCCGCTCCGAACCGTTCAGTTCTATGCCTTTACGACAAACGGTGACAGCTACGCAAACTTCCTCCGAGTCCAAGGGCCAGGAGCTCCAATCTCCGGCAGAATCACGCTGTTGAACTACGGTGCCTCTCCGGCAGGACAGGTGATTGCGTTCGACGTCAAGAACGCTAGCGGAACAGTTCTTGAATCCCATAACGCAACGCTGGACGCTTCCGGCAACTACTCGTTCACGTCAAGTTCGCAGGGTAGCCTAAAGATCGCTGCGAAGGGCTCGCACTGGCTCCGAAAAGCAAGCGCCACGATCACCGTCGGCGCAAGCGGCGCATCCAACGTTGACCTGAGCCTTGTGAATGGCGACAGCGCTCCAGACAACGTCATTGATCTATCCGACTACACAATCGTTGCAGTGGCTTTTAATGCACTTCCGTCTTCCGGGAACTGGGACGCGCGCGCAGACCTGAACGGCGACGGTGTGGTTGATCTGACCGACTACACAATCACGGTCACCAACTTCAACATGACCGGCGACTAGACTACGCCAGCATTTATTAGGTTCAAAAGGCCCCCATTTGGGGGCTTTTTTTGTTGCCAAATCCCGCTAATCAAAGTAAGATTTTGCCTGAATGCTAGGCTAGCGAATATTCCGCCCAGCTCGAAGCTGTCTCCCAAACTCGGACTCGCTCCAAGCGAACAGTGTTCGGGAAGATGAAGTAACTACCGGATTGAAATCCAGTCTCAAAGACGGAGGTGACGAAGTCAAAAATCTTCTTCGCAAAAACTTCTGTTGTTGGATCTTCATCGAACACTACAACGCCCTGCGGATACGCGGCTTGCATCGCGCCGAGGAGTTCGTCAGCGCGGTTGATTGCCATGGTGTGGTCAAATTGGTCAATGAACGACTTTAAGGCAAGTTTGAGGGCCTTAAAGTCCACCACCATATCGTTTTTATCAAGCCGATCCGCTGCTACGACCACCTCGATTCGACGAGAGTGGCCGTGGGGGAAGCGGCATTTCTCCGGGTGTTTGCTGAGCATGTGCCCGGATTCGACCGTAAAGGTCTTACAGATTCGGTACATCGGCGCCTCTTAGAGAGGCCAGGTACCCATCTCGGCACTTTCGATAATCGCCGGATTTTCTTCCAGAGGATTATCGTTTCGGTCGCGGGGCAAATGCACAATGGTCTCAACGATGTCCATTCCATCCACTACCTGACCGTACACCGTGTACTGGCCGTCAAGGTGAGACGATTTCTCGTGCATGAGGAAGAACTGGCTTCCGGCCGAATTCGGGTCGCTGGTGCGTGCGGCGGAGAGTATTCCGGGCGTGTGCTTGATTTCGTTGAATTCTGACGGGAGAGTGTAACCGGGGCCGCCCGAACCGTGTCGGGTTCGGTCTGGGCTCTTGGAGTTTGGGTCGCCGCCTTGAATCATGAAGCCGGGAATGACTCGGTGGAATCGAACTCCATCATAAAACCCGTCCACGACTAATTTCTGGAATGCCTCAACATGCTTTGGAGCATGGTCTGGGAAAAATTTCAGGACAATTCGTCCGTGGTTCGTGTTCAAAATAGCAACGGATTCGCCTTCGGCAGGAGCAGTTGCGCCAGGGGCAGCGTTTGTTAGGGTAGCACTCATGCCCTTAATTATGACAGAACCCCGAGCAAGAGAGGCGAGCATTCAAGTAATGTCTGTGAATACGTATTCACGTGCTAGAATCCACCAACAAGTATTGGAAGTAGAATGAACTCAAGAATGTTAAGACAACGTGGTCTAAAACTGCTGTCGGCCCTGACTTTTCTCTGCGCCGGAGTCGTAGCGTACGCCACGACCGACCTCGTCGTCTGGGGAGAGTCGCTGGGGGCGGATTCCAAGGGCTACGAAGCTGCCGTCAAGGAATTTGAGCGCCGAAACCCTGATGTCCATGTTACGGTTTTGAGCATGGGGGCGGGGGAAATGAACCCTCAAAAGCTCATGACCGCCATCGTCGGTGGAGTCCCTCCGGATGTGATTCGACAGGACAGATTTACGATTTCGGACTGGGCCTCGCGCGGTGCTTTTGAGTCGCTAGATGATTTGTTGAAGCGAGATGATGGCTCGGACCCCTTGTGCCCACAAGCCAAGGACTACTATCCGGCGGCGTGGGTTGAAGCTCAGTACGAGAACAAGCAGTATGCGATCCCAATGGGATCGGACGACCGGATCCTCTACTACAACACCAAGATTTTTCAGGAAAAGGCGGCCGAACTTCGCAAAGCGGGGCTCGACCCGAACCGAGCCCCGAGAACGTGGTCGGAAATTCTTGCTTACAGCAAGGTTCTTACGGAAAAAAACCCGGACGGAACTCTCAAGCGAGTGGGATTCCTGCCCAACTATGGCAACTCATGGCTTTACCTCTATGCATTCCAGATGAATGCGAAATTTATATCACCAGACGGAAAGACTTGCACACTAGCGACTCCAGAAACCACCGAAGCTCTCCTGTTCATGGTGGATGGCTACAAGTTACTCGGCGGGTACGACGAAGCGGAAAAATTCAAGGCGACAACGGCGGGCGGCGAAAGCGACCCCTTCATCACGGGTCGAATCGCAATGAAGATCGACGGTGACTGGATCATCAAGGATCTCGCGAAGTACGGTCTAAACCTTGAGTTCGACACGGCACCGGCACCGGTGCCCGACAACCGGTACACCCAAGTGGGGCGGTTTAAGGACGAGAAGGACAAGTTCATCACTTGGATCGGCGGCTTCAGCCTTGCGATTCCCAAGGGGGCACGGCATCGGGAGGCGGCTTGGAAATACATCAAGTTCATGACAAGTCCGACCGCTTACGTGATTGACTTTGAAGCCCAAAGGGACTGGGAGCAGCGTCGAGGGCGAGTCTACGTTCCTCGCGTAAACGCCAATATCACCATCAATCGGCTCAACATTGAGCGCTTTTTGCCGGCCGACCCCAGGTTCGCGGGTGCCTACAAAAAGCACGTGTCGATGATGCCCTTCGCGGAATTNNGAGCTTTTGAAAAAGCTGCGCGGGGGACGGTCACGCCAGTAGAAGCTCTCCGCGTAAGCCAAGGAGTCGTCCAGAAAGAGTTGGACTCAATCTACGGAAAGGATAAATACCCGGAGATGGATATGCGCCTTCCTGCCGTCGTCGGGCTTGGCGGGGGAGTTGTGGGGCTCGTTCTTTTCTATGCTTGGTTCAAGCGCCAACGTCTTGCTACCTTGGAACGGCACGAGGCGAAGGCGGCATACCTATTCCTGCTACCGTGGATCATCGGCTTCATGGTCTTTAATATTGGGCCGATGATCGCTTCTCTCTTCTTTAGTTTTACCGACTACAACGTGCTAAATCCCGCGCGATGGGTGGGGCTCAAGAACTATGGAGAACTCGCCGGGGACGAGCAGAAACTCCTTGCGAAGGCGTTTATGAACGTCCTCTACGTCGGTGGCATTGGTGTCCCCCTCGGATTGATGACCGGACTTGCGATCGCACTTCTGCTCAACACCAAGGTGCGTGGAATGAAATACTATCGCACCGCGTTTTACCTCCCCTCCATCGTTCCCGCAGTGGCAAGCATCGTGCTGTGGATGTTTATCACCGACTCGGACCCGAAGAAGGGCCTGATCAATTCGATCTGGTCAGGGACGATCCAGCAGTGGTTCGGATTCCCTACTCCAGGCTGGTTCGGCGTCGAGCAGTGGGCCAAGCCCGGCCTCATCATCATGGGACTCTGGGGTGCGGGCGGTGGAATGGTGTTGTGGCTCGCCGGACTCAAGTCGATCTCGGGATCGCTCTACGAAGCGGCGGGTATCGACGGGGCCTCGCCGAGCCAGCAGTTCTGGAAGATCACGCTTCCTCAACTTAGCCCGATCGTCTTCTTCAACACGATCATGGGATTGATCGGCGCATTGCAGTCGTTCGACCAAACATACGTGATCACCCGCGGAAACGGGGCAGGCCCCTCCGACTCGTTGCTGACGCCGGTCTACCTCCTTTTTCAGAATGGCTTCCGCTACTTCCGCATGGGGTACGCCAGTTCGCTGGCATGGCTCATCTTCCTCGTGATTCTCGCGTTCACCTTCGTCCAGTTCGTCCTCGCGCCGAGATGGGTCCACTATGAGGTGGAGCGATGATCCCAATCGGTGTTGTTGCCGCATTCGGAGTTCTGACCACACTGGTCGGTTGGTTCCTTGTGGCTCGGATTGTCTTTCTGCTGATTAGGCAGGCGGCGAACGTGCCTGGTTTGGATCGAGTCGCTACGGCAAGAAAGGTGCTGACCAATTCGGTTGCCGCTGGAGTCCTGCTCGCGCTTTCTCTGGTCATCCCCAGCGGAGGCGCGCCGACGAAGGCCGCGCTCAGTGTGCCGATCGTTTGGTTCAGCATGCCCTATCCGGCGTGGTTCGCCGTGGTTGGGGTTGTGATGGCCGTTTACCGCTTGACCCAAACAAGGACCGAGATCACCAAGGATGCCGAAAAGGCGCGAGTCAAGCAAGCCGGAGCATGGGCAGGGTTTGCGTTGGTCTCGTTGGCACTCTTTCGCGGTTCTCCGAAGATGTCTTCTCCTTTCTGGGAGGCGGCCGAAAACAAAGTCGAGATCTTTAGAGGCGCGATTACGGTCGACCCCACCAAGCTCGCGATTGCCGCCGCTTTCCTCGCCGCCGCGTTCTACGCGATGGCTCTCCTGGAGCGATCCCACCGGTCGCGAAAGGCAACGGCCGTCTTCTTCACCCACGCCACGCTTCTCCTCGGGACCTTCGTTTTTGGAATCCCGTTCGCCTGGCTTATGGTGACCTCGTTCAAAGAGGATAAAGACATTGTCTCTGCCCAGGGCCTCGACTGGAACCCCAAGGTCGCCGTCACCGAGCCTTACTTTGACAAGAAGCACCCCGAGTTCGAGACCACTTTTGAGGGCCGTCCTGTTCGCGTGCAGATTCTCAGCGACACCGGCGGGAAGGCTAAGGTCGATATCCTCAAACCTCTCGCCATCCGCGGTACGACTTTTGAAATCAGCCGATCTGCGCTCACCGAAGTTCCCCGTGACATCCCTCTTGTAGATGGCAACTTCAAGGGGCAGAAGATTGTCGGCGCGGTGATCGAGGAAATGGATGACGGCTCGCGCAGAGTCAAGATCAACGAGCCTGCCGCTCTCAAGGGGACTCAATACGTCGCCCTCGCGAGAGACGTCGTGGACCAGCGAAAGCCCGGGCTCCGCTATATGAACTATCCCGAGGCGCTGGACCTCTTGCCCCTCGAAACCAATCGCGGACTGGTCTTCCTGCGCAACACGATGATGATCGTCGTGCTAAACGTGGTTGGCACCGTGATCAGTTGCACGATGGTTGCCTACGCGTTTGCCCGCCTGCGTTTTCCCGGCAGTAAATTCCTTTTCGCCCTTCTCCTCGCCACCATGATGCTCCCTGGAGCCGTCACGATGTTGCCGCGCTTCTTGCTCTGGAAGAGTCTCGGCGGCGTCGATACGCTCTTCCCTCTCTGGGTAGGGTCTTTCTTCGCCGGCGCGTTCAATGTGTTCCTGCTGGATCAGTTCTTCCGCACCATCCCCATGGAGCTTGAGGACGCGGCCAAGATCGACGGTTGCGGGCATCTCAAGACGCTTGTCAGAGTCATGGTGCCGCAGATCAAGCCTGCGCTCGCGGCGGTTTCGATCTTCACCGCGATGGGAACTTGGAACGACTTCCAGCAGCCGCTTATCTATATCAACTCGCCGGAGAAGATGCCGATTTCCTACGCCGTGCAACTCTTCCAGAGTGGGCATAGCGGCGAGTTTGCGCTCCTCATGGCGTTCAGTTCGATGGCGCTTCTGCCCGTTTTGGTTCTTTTCTTCTTCGCGCAGCGATACTTCATCGAAGGGGTCACCCTCAGCGGAATGGGCGGCAGGTAAGGTTAGGGTTCAGTGCGAACCGCTATCCTTAATGCTTGTCAACTTGTGACTCTCGCCGGTCCTGCCCGCCCTCGGGTTGGACTGGAGATGAGCGAGCTTGCCATCATCGAGGACGGCGGGATTCTGTTCGAGGACGGAGTTATCATTGCCGTCGGTCCATCCGCAGAGGTCGCCTTGCTTGTGCGGGAAGAAGATGAGGTGAATGATGCCACGGGGGGCGTGGTCACTCCTGGCCTTGTCGACGCCCACACCCACTTCATCTTCGCATCCAACCGAGCGAGTGAATTCGAGATGCGGTGCGCGGGGGCGACTTATCAGGAGATTGCGGCTGCCGGGGGCGGAATTCTCAATTCCGTCGCCGCCACTCGCGCCGCCACGGAATCTGAGCTTTTAGAAGAAAGCCAGACTCACGCCGACTGGCTCCGAGCGCACGGAACGACGACCGCAGAGGTCAAGTCGGGGTACGGTTTGTCGCTGGAAAGTGAGCTCAAAATGCTCCGCGTCGCCCGCCAAATCAAGGGCATCGACGTAATTCCGACCTTCCTCGGCGCTCATTCCATTTCCCCCGAGTTTCGCGATAATCCCGCCGGCTACCTTGACCTGATCCTCACCAAAATCCTCCCTGCCGTGGTGGCGGAAAACCTTGCCGAGTACTGCGATATTTTCGTGGAGGATCGCTACTTCCGAGCGGAGGATGCTCGAGTTTTGCTTACTCGCGCCCAGGAACTGGGGCTCGGCGTGCGAATGCACGTTGACCAACTCGCTAACTCGGGGGGGGCGACCCTCGCGGCATCGCTCCAGGCCGATACGGCAGATCACTTGGAGCACACGGATCAAGCCGGGATAGAGGCGCTTGCGCAAACGTGGGCAACCGAGGATAGTAGGATTAGCGGCACCTTCCCGGTCCTCCTCCCAGGCTCCGTCTATGCCCTCGGACACAGCCGCTACCCTGACGCCCGAGCGATGATCGCCGCCGGACTCCCGGTCGTCCTCGCCACCGACTTCAACCCCGGTTCCTCCCCGTCCCCGTCGCTCCAATTCGCCATGAGCCTCGCTTGCACCCAGATGAAAATGTCCCCCGCCGAGGCTCTCGTCGCCTGCACCGCAAACGCCGCATACTCCCTCAACCGAGGACACGACCGCGGAACGCTCGAATCCGGCAAGCGAGCGGACATCGTCATCTGGGACGTCGCTGACTACCGCGAGATTGCGTATTGGAACAAGAACTCAGCTTGGAAAGTAATCTAGCAGAAAGACATAGAAAAGTCGGATCGAAGTACCATCGATCCGACTTGGGTTAGGCCTGCAAAGAACTGAGATTAGGCCTTTCGAGACTTGCGTCCGAGGAGAGCAATGCCGCCGAACAAGAATGCCGTGAAAGAGGCTGGCTCTGGAACCGCGTCAAACCTGAACGAATCCCAGCCAATACCGCCTTGACTCCCGGCCTCGTTCGCATCAATCGTGATGTGCAGCTTCGTAATGTTGGCAAAACCGGACAGATTCACAAACTTGTTGCCTCCTCCGCCAAGCCCAAGCATTCCAAACGTCCCGGTGAAAACACCGTTCTGGTAAATGCCAAAATTCGCGGCGTTCAGCGCGGTGTTGGGTTCAATCGCCCAGAAGGTCAGGTTGTTGACCGGCGAAGCGAAGTCCAAAATCGTGTCGTGGACGCAGTCAAGTTGACCGGACGTATACGTACACAGAATATTGGACAAAGTGTTTGCCGTAGAAAAGGCAAGCGTCCCATTGTCTGAACCGGCATTGGACGAAAACGTCACTCCGGCGTATTGGTTGGTGATAATCGTCCCTGCCGCAAAGTTATCGAAATCGATAAACGTAGCGTGGGCGGAGCCTAACACAGCAACCGCACCGAAACATAATGCAACTTTTGAAATATTCATAATTTTCCTCTTCACTAATTGTACAGCGAAATGTGAATATTAACCAAAGACTGTTTTGAAATCCAGTACTAATACCGGTGTTTACTAACTCTGGCAAATTCAAGTTACCTACGCCGCTGCTTTTTCCGGTTGCACTCCCGAATCAAAGACTGCACTCGAATCCGACGGCGCGCTTCTCAGACCCCGCCTTGTCGCGACGATGCGGAAGAGAGCGGGTTGGGCTACTGGGTTGCCGAGGTGGGTGTATTTCTTCGCCGTGGTCGTCCCGACCATCGTCCAGCCGCGTCCGTCGGACAGATTCATTTCGATCACGTAGACCGTGCGCGGGATGTTTCCGTTGATCTGCCATCTCAGCTTGACCGTCCCCTGCGCGTCTGGTGTCGCGATGAGGGCCATGGGCTGGGTGGGCTGGGATTTTGTGCGTGGGGTTGTGTGGGGTGCGAGGAATAAAGTGGCAAGAAGCGAATCATCCAGGTCGGCGGTCCCGCGCCATTGGGCGGCGTAGTTGCGCACCAGCGTTTCGAACGCCTCGCGGACCTCGTTTTTCGAAGAGACGGCTGATGCCAACTCGGCTTTTTTGGCCGCTACCGCATGCCATTCAGATTCAAATGCGACGGCTTTGGCCTGCAATTCAGCAACTTGCGCCGCGCTCAAACCCAACGTGCCCGCGTTCATCGCTGCGTTGGAAACCAGGACTTTTCCTTTCTCCAGGAACGCAAATTCTGTCAATTTACTCGTGATTGTTGCCATTTTCGTGCCTACTCTTAAGATTATCGGGCTTGATTCTGTGAACTTTAGGCTTGATTTTCTGGTTTTCGGGGTTGCGGGTTCGGTTTTCTTGCTTGAAAACTTGGTTTTCTGGCTTGCGGTTAGGAGCAGAAAGCTTGAAAATTGGGAAATCAACGAAGCGATTGTCCCTAGCCGAGGAACTCCTCCGGCTAGGGACTCGTGCCGCTTACCGCTCGCCTGGCCTCTTGGTTACGGTCAGGACGGCAATCCCGCGACTAGCGCAACTCATCCAGAGCTGATAGCCGCCGCGAATGACCTTCACTTCCAGGTCGGTGATTGCGGCGTGAGGCAGGCCGCCCCACTGCGGATCCCCGAACGGAGGGGCGGGGAATTTGCCGACCTTCTTCCCGTCGAACCAACATAGTCCGCGCAAAGCGGTCAGGTAGTCAGAGTCGTACTGCATCCAGACCTTGCCGTCTGGAGTTGCGGCGAGCGGCATCAGGTACTCGCCGGGGAAGGGCCAGCCGTCTGCTTTTCGAAAAGCCCGGTAGCTTCCGGTGTTGGTGTCCAGCCGAATCAGAGAACTTTGGTTGGGCAGGTTAATCGTGTTTGCGCCGATCCAAACGACTCCATTGGATTGAACCGCAAAACCCTTGAAAGAGTCACTTTGGGCGTCGAGTTCGGGGAAGTCATCGAATGTGCGAGTGTAGAAGTTCGTGCCGTCGGTTCTCATGATCCCTTGGCTACTCATTATCCAGATCGTTCCGGGGAGGATTGGGTCTCGCTGGAGCTTAATCCCAATCTCGGGAGAAACATTCGTCCAAGTGCTACCATTCCGGACCGCGAGACCGCCGTAGTAGCTAATCCAGAGACGCCCAAGGGAGTCCTCAATCACATCGTAGGTGGTATCGGACGGCGCATTGTAGTTGAACCAACTCGAACCATCGAAGTTGTGCAAACCATTGAACATGGGATTCACCACAACTTGCCCGTTCGAAGGACGAACATAGACCTTTGTGCTGTTGTCGGTTGGGAAAGGCCAGGGATGTCCGAGCCCATACTCGTAGTTGTTGAACCCAATCCAACGAGTCCCATCAAATCGAACCATTCCACCATATCCCGTACCCGCATTTGCACAGGCATAAATGCCGCCCGCCGGATCGATGGTCAGGTCGTTGTTGAACATGTCGTATTGGCTCGTGTTGGTGATTCTGTAGCGCTGCCATATCCCGGTAGTGGCGTCGCGTTTTGCCGCACCCTGAGCTCCGCATGCCCAGATGTTGCCGCCCGAGTCGATGTCGATGTCCTCGGAGTAAACGGTTGCGTTCCAGGTCCCTAGATTGTTCCAAGTGGAACCGTCGAAACGATACGCAGTTCCACCGCCATCAAGAAAGATCGCCTGGTTTGGACCAAGTGCCCGAGTGCATTTTGCGTTATTAAACGGCACATCGAATGGCGCGTCGGGAATATTCGCCCAAGTCCCGTTGGGGCGGCGAAGGTCTAGTTTATATTCATTCAAAGTGGCGTTGGTCCACTTGTACATCCAAGTGTTTCCCGCTGAATCCGTGAGATTCTTGCCTGGGAAGTAGGCCGGGTTTCCATTAACTCTTGGCAGAACGGTCCAAAGGCCAGTGGTGCTCGAATATCGCGCACTGTCCGTATTGCTCATGGTCCACACAAAGTAACCGCCGCCCGGTTGGGGTTGGATCGCCAGTTCTCCGCCGCCATATCCTTCAGTAGTCCAGACCTGCCACTGATTCGTGCTTGGCGTATACTTGGCCATCCCGCCGCCCCCCCAAATCGTGGAGTAGGACGAGAACCAGACCGAGCCATCGGGCGCAACTTCGACGCCCTTGTTCCAGCCGCCGGGGATAGGCGAGTTATCGTCGCCGAAGCGGCGTAGTGAACTAGGTCCGATGGTGGGATTGTAGTAGAGTCCTCCGCGCCCGGTTGCCATCCACATCCCGCTCGATGCGTCAATGTCGATGTCTCCGACGCGGGTGATGCCAGTCTTTTCAGGATGCCCGATGACTGGGTAGTCCACGTTGGAAACATTAAACCAGCGATTTTCTGCCTGGATGAACTGGGAAATGCCACCCTCCTCGAAAGAGGGATCGTAACCTCCAATCCAGGGATTACCGTTCGGAGCAATCCAAAGCGCGTCGCACCAGTCCCCCTGAATTCCCGTGTTACTAGGGCGGTAATACTTCCACGAAAAGCTCTCTTGCGGAATCCGTATCTGGGCGTTTGCTTCCATAGTAGCCAACGCCAACAAAGCCATTGTGCCAGTCCAATATTTCATTTCTTTATTCTCTAACAGGGGGATCATGGTCCCCCCTATTCTAAGGGAGTCGCAGTGATTGCGCTCTGATACGCGATAGTCCTAATTTCCTGCCGAATCGAAGTTCGTCACGACCACTGCTTCGGCTCGGCAATTGTCGCGCATTCCCAGCGGCGCGAAGACCCGTTGAGGGTCCCGCGCCTAGGTCAGCACAACTCTTAACTACCTCTCGCCCGGCTTCTTGCGCACGGTCAGGACGGCAATCCCGCGACTCGCGCAACTCATCCAGATTTCGTACCCGCTGCGAATCGCCTTCACCTCAAAGTCAAGGATTGCGGCGTGAGGCAGGCCACCCCACTGCGGTTCTCCACCTGGAGGGGCGGGAAAAACACCGCTTCGTTTGCCATCGAACCAGCAAAGGCCGCGCTCGTTGGTGAGGAAATCAGAGTCGTATTGCATCCATACTTTTCCGTCGGGAGAGACGCCGCGCGGAGTTACTGTCTGGCCCGGACTGCGCATTCCGTTTTGCGCGTTATAGATTCTTGCGAGTCCAGTATTCGTGTCGATCCGAATGACCGTGGGGACACCGGGAGTGTCGGTTAGGTCTGCGCCAACCCAAACAATTCCATTCGGTGCAACCGCGAATCCGTGGAACGAATCGCTGGGTCCGTTGAAGCCCATGTCGTAGAAAGACCACCTAGCTGTGTTCGTGCCGTCCGTTCGGATCAGCTCCCCGATATTCATGGCCCAGACTGTACCGGGTCGAGAAGGATCGCGCTGAATGTCGCCGCCGAAGTCCGCCGAAACGTCCGTCCAACTCGAACCAGTTCGCACAGCGAGTCCCGCGTAATAGGTAATCCAGAGTCGCCCCTGCGAATCTTCAATCACGTCTGCAGGTTCGTCCGAAGGCATGTTGTAGTTGAACCAGTTGGTGCCATCGTAGTTGTGCAGACCTTGGAACATTGGGTTGACGACAAGTTGCCCGTTTGAAGGACGCACGTAAACGTGTCGGCTGTCGTCGGTTGGGAACGGCCAAGACTTACCCAGTCCGTACTCGTAATCGTTGTAACCGATCCAGCGCGTGCCATCGAAGCGAACCATGCCGCCGTAGCCTGTCCCCGCATTGGCGCAAGCATAAATGCCGCCAGCAGGATCAATCGTCAGGTCGTTGTTGAAGGCGCCAAATTGGCTCGTGTTCGTGATTCTGTAGCGTTGCCAAATCCCTGTTGCCGCGTCGCGCTTAGCCGCGCCTTGCGCACCACAAACCCAAATATTGCCACTCGCGTCGATGTCGATGTCCTCGGTGTTCACATTGTTGAACCACATCCCGAGATCAATCCACGACGCCCCGTCGAACCTAAAGGCGGTACCGCCACCATCTACAAAGATGGCTTGATTGGGACCGAGCGCACGAGTGCATTTCGCATTGTTGAACGGAACGTCGAAAGGGGCGGCCGGGATATTTGCCCAAGTCCCGTTTGGGCGACGAAGATCAAGTTTGTACTCACTGAGCGTAGCATTGGTCCACTTGTACATCCAAGTGTTTCCGGCGGCGTCGGTGAGGTTCTTGCCCCGGAAGTAAGCCGGATTCCCATTAGCCTTGGGGAGAACTGTCCAAGTGCCCGTGGAACTAGAGAACCTCGCCGTATCCACGCCAGACATCGTCCAGACGTAGTAGCCTCCGCTTGGTTGGGGTTGGATCGCGAGTTCGCCGCCACCGTAGCCTTCCGTCGTCCAGACTTGCCACTGATTAGTGCTCGGCGTATACTTGGCGATTCCTCCGCCACCCCAGTTTGTGGAGTAAGAGGAGAACCAGACAGAGCCGTCCGGGGCGACCTCGACGCCCTTGTTCCAGCCGCCGGGGATCGGGGAGTTGTCGTCGCCGAATCGGCGGAGCGAACTCGGGCCGATCGCCGGGTTGTAGTACAGCCCTCCGCGTCCGGTTGCCATCCACATCCCGCCGGTAGCGTCAACATCGATGTCGCCGACTCGGGTAGTCCCGGTACTGTCTGGATGCCCGATGACGGGGTAATCGACATTCGAGACGTTAAACCAGCGATTCTCCGCCTGGATGAATTTCGAGATTCCGCCCTCTTCCCAGGTCGGGTCGTAGCCTCCGATCCAAGGATTGCCATCGGGAGCGATCCAAAGTGCATCGCACCAATCCCCCTGGATTCCGGTGTTGGTAGGGCGGTAATACTTCCAAGAGAAGCTCTCTTGCGGAACCCTTATCTGGGCGGATGCTTCCGTGGAGGTCAACACTAATAAAGATACTAAACCAATCAAATTTTTCATTTTGTCACTCTGCTGTTGCGGGACTTCCGTTTCCCCTATCGAAAAAGAGTCGCAGTCTTTGCGCTCTGATACGCGGCAGTCCTAATTTCCAATCGAATTGAAGTTCGTGACGATCACGGTGTAGTCCGTGAGGTCCACGACTCCGTCTTGGGTGAGGTCAGCGCGAGCATTCCAGTTACCCGAACTTGGGATCGCATTGAACGCAGTGATTACAGCGGTGTAGTCGCTCAAATCCACCGTGTTGTCCAGAACCGTATCGCCATTAAGGAGCGTAGTACTCACCGTGTTGGTCCCCGCCACAAGATTCACCCCGCTCACCTTCTTGGCAAGCCAAGTGACTCCCTGGAAGTAAACATCGTAAGTCCCCGGTGCGGCAGAAGTAGTGAAACTGTAGCTTCCGTTGGTCGCAACGCTAATCGCCTTAGTATCGACGACGGTAGAACCTGACTTGATGACGGCAGTCATCGCTTGAGCGGTTGAACCGCTGAAATTCCCGAGGGTCAAGGTGCCGGACACGGTAAGCCCGGTGGAAATGCTCTTGACAAGATAGTTGTCGAAGTAGACCATGTTGTAGCCATAGGGCCGGGAAACAAGGTCAACATCGGCAAGAGTTGTCTCAGGGAAAGACAAGGAGATGCCGAGATCAACTCCGTCGATTTTGCCTCGGGCGGTGCCCGTCGCAAAATTCAAGACCAACTCCACGTTGTGCCAAGCGTCTGGCGCCGCCGTCACGGTCGAGAATATTTCGTTAAAGGTGTTCGTGAGTTTGCATGCGCCAGAAGCATCGAACTCAATGTTCACGATATTGGCAATATTTGGTGCGCCAGAGTAAGCATTGAGTCCGGCCCAAGAATAAGAGTCGGGGAACTCGGGGTTTGACTGAATAAATATCTGGCTCGAAGCGACGACAGTCTTTTCCGCGGACGTGGCTGAGTTGTATGTGGGAGCGAAACTCTTGTAAGCGTAAGCATCCGGTCCGCCGGGGGCCGTGTCGTAACTGAGGGCCCGAGAACCTGCAAAGACTCTTGCGCTCTGTACGTTATAGGGATAGTCGGCGTCCACAAACCAACCTTGCTGACCTTGGAGCGAGCCAAAGACGAATGATGGCGACTCAAATCCGGTCGAATAAATCGTAGTGTCTGCGAATGATGCCGATGCGGTTAGAAACACCGCTATGCAGAAAGATATCTTTTTCATTTTTGTTTCCTATGTTCTTTGACAAGGAGCAGACTGGCTGACGAAAAAATACTCTTAATGCAAATTTATTAAGAACTCACTTATATTACTGTAGCCGGGTTTGCCCCGGCTACAGTAATTGCACTAGTGCTCTTCTTCGTGATGGACGCGATCCTTCTCGTAGGCCGCGACCAACGCCAAGGACTCTGCGTGAGGCAGTTCCTCATAGTTCGCCACCGCCTGGCGGAAACGACCGCGACCCTTCGTGATCGAGCGGAGGTCGAGCGCGTAGCGCGTCATCGTCCCCATCGGGACGTGAGCGTGGACTTGGGTGTGCCCCGCGCCGGTCGGTTCCATGCCGTGAATCCGACCACGACGGGTATTCAGGTCTCCGACCACATCGCCGACGCAGTTGTCGGGAGCATCGACGAAGATCTCCATGATCGGTTCGAGGATCACCGGTTGCGCGTTGGCGGCAGCCGCCTTGAACGCGAGTGAGCCCGCGATCTTGAACGCCATTTCGCTGGAATCCACGTCGTGATAGGAACCGTCGTAAACGGTCGCCTTGACATCGACGACATGATGCCCGGCTTGGAAGCCTTTGGTCATGGTTTCAAGAATGCCCTTTTCGATCGCGGGGATGAAGTTCTTGGGAACTGCTCCACCGACGACTTTATTTTCAAAGACAAAGCCAGCGCCGCGCGCAAGAGGCTCTAGCTCCAGCCAGCAATCGCCGAATTGGCCCTTGCCGCCGGTTTGCCGCTTGTGACGGCCTTGGGCTTTTGCCTTGCCACGAATGGTTTCCAGATAAGGAACCCGAGCTTCTTCCGTCGTCACGGTCACGCCGAAGCGCACTTTGAGCTTTTCAATCGCAACATCCAAATGGCTATCGCCCATGCCTTCCAAAATCTCCTGGTGGAGTTGAGGGTCGCGGGTGTAGCGTAGAGTCGGATCTTCTTCCAGGAGCTTTGTGATCGCAGGTCCGAGTTTGTCTTCATCGGCCTTCGTGGCAGGTTTGATACCGATGCGATAGATCGGATCGGGGAAGGTGATCTTCTCCATCGCAATCTTTTCCTTAGCGGAAGACAACGTGTCTCCCGTCATGGTTGTCTGCAGTTTCGCAACCGCGCAGATATCCCCGGCGGGGACTTCTGTCGCGTTTTCTTGAGTCTTTCCGTGCGGATAGAAGAGGTGATGCACCTTTTCTTCTTTCTCGGCGGTGCTGTTCCAGCACATCGCGTCGTGCTTCAGCGTTCCGCTAAAAACGCGGATATAGTTAATGCGCCCGACATAAGGGTCGGCGGTGGTCTTGAAGCAGAATGCGGCAAGCGGACCCACCGGATCGGGATCAAGTTCGACCTCCTTGTGCATTCTGGGGACTTCGACCGGCGAAGGAAGTTCGCCAATGATTCTGTCTAGCAGAGTCGCGACGCCGATGCCGCTCTGGGCGGAGCCCATGAGCATCGGGATAACGCGCCCGGTTTCTGTTCCGACCAAAAGGCCGTGCTCGACTTCCTCGGCGGTCAACTCTTGGCCCTCAAGGTACTTCATGGCGAGATCGTCGTCACCTTCGGCGGCGGCATCCATCATCTTTTCCCGTCTCTCTACGGCTTGCTCTGCATAGCCCGCCGGTACTTCGTCCATTTCGACGCCCCTATCGCGACCCTTATAGACCTTCATATTGATCAGGTCGAGAACGCCAGAAAAGGCAGCTTGGTGGCCGATGGGAATCTGGACCGAGACGACTTTGCGTCCGTACCGAGCGTGAAGGGTTTCGATGAGCCCTTCGTAATCTGCGCTATCGCGCTCTAATTTATTTACGAAGATACAGCGAGCGAGTCCATGCTGCTCCGCGATCTCCCAAGCGAGTTCAAAGCCGACGTCAAGGTCGCGCTTCGCTTCGCAAACGAGAATCATCGACTCGACGACTCTCGCGACTCCGTGCAGATCACCGATAAAGTCAGGGTATCCCGGCACGTCGATCAAGTTGATCTTGTGATCGTGCCATTCGATCGGGACGACCGTGGCGTTGAGTGAGATCTTCCGCCGAATCTCCAGCGGATCGAAGTCAGACTGGGTATTGCCGGCTTCGACTGTGCCCAACCGGTCCATTGAACCGGCAGTGTAGAGCATGTGCTCCACCAGCATTGTCTTTCCGCAACCTCCGTGACCAACTATGGCCACATTCCGAATTTTGTCAGGCGTGTAAGTTTTCACGACATGTGCTCCTTGCAAAAACACGCACGGGGTGAATCACGGCTTTTTGGCCGGAATTCACCCCGTCGGTTCAATGGGAATTATTTGCCTCATGGCTTTTTGGTAACTCCGTTCATATCATACGCCATTTTTTTAGTTTTCGGGGGAATATAGCGGTTATTTTTAGGGGTTTTTCGTCTTAGTTTCGTGCCCACCCACATCCGGCAAATGATTGAGCAACGTGAGCTCGAAATCCTATCTCCTTTTGCCGCGAAGGCGGCGGAGTCCCAGGGCCGCGTGACGCCCGAGGAACCCGATCCTATCCGCACCTGCTTCCAGCGCGACCGGGATCGCGTGCTCCATTCCAAGTCCTTCCGCAGGCTCAAACACAAGACCCAAGTTTTCATTTCTCCCCTCGGCGATCACTTTAGAACTCGCCTGACGCACTCATTGGAGGTGGCGCAAATCGCCAGGACCATCGGTCGAGCATTGCGTCTCAATGAAGATTTGATCGAGGCGATCGCCCTGGCTCACGATGTTGGGCACACTCCTTTCGGTCATGCGGGCGAAGAGGCGCTGGACGAGGCGCTTCGTTTGGTCGCACCGGGGCAGATTTTCCGACACTACGAGCAGTCGCTCCATCTCGTCGATAACCGGGAGCCCCTCAATTTAACCCAAGAAGTAAGGGATGGGATTTCGGGTCACTCTAAAGGAAGAAAAGACCTCACCGCCCATGACGGCGTCGTGACCAGCACGTTGGAAGCGGCGGTTGTACGTGTCAGCGACCGGATTGCCTACCTGAATCACGATCTCGACGACGCCTACCGCTCCCAGCTCATTAATTCCGTTCCCGCCGAGATCGCGGAGATCGGCGCGAGCCACGGCAAGCGGATTTCGCGGATGGTGGAAGATGTGATCGTCAACAGCCTCGATCAGCCCGCAATCAAGATTTCCGATGACATGCTCGTCAAGCTGAACTTCATGAAAGAATGGCTTTTCACGAACGTTTACCTTCGCTATCCCGAGGTTTATCCTGACCAGGTCAAGGCGAAACGCATCGTGAGTGAGCTATTCGTTCACTTCTTGCAGCCTGAGAATGCGAAGCCTGGCTACGAGGGCGTACAGGGTGCGATTGACTACGTCGCGGGCATGACCGACCACTTTGCGATCAAGACCTTTGTCGCGTTGCGAGTCCCGTCCGAGTTTCCCGAAGGGGCTTAGCGGCGTAGGGTTCGGCTTGGCAGGTACTTTATTAGCATGTCCACTATTTTCCTCGCAACCTGGGATCAGCCTGGGGGGATTGCGATTCGAGAAGCTTACCGCCAGCACCAGGCTGGGCTCGATATTCTCACCTGTATTGAGCGCGGCCTCGCGGTCGCCGAACTTGACCCTGACCTGATTGCGATTGGGCTGGGGTCTGTACCTAATTCGGATGGCGACATCGAACTTGACGCCGCGATGATGGACGGCAAAACTCTCGACGCCGGTGCCGTTTGTGCGGTTCGCGGAATCTGCCCTGTGATTTCCGTTGCCCGCAAAGTGATGGAAGACTCGCCTTGCGTGATGATCGCTGGTGAGCAGGCTCGTCGCTTCGCGATCGAAAAGGGCTTCCTGCCGATTGTCACACATACTGCCGATTCAATTCAGCGTCACCAAGAGTGGGCGGATTCGAAGGAAAAAGTGACCAACTATGTACACGTTACGTCCGACCCCAGTGGTCAACTCCACGGAGACACGATCACAATGCTCGCTCTGCAAGACGGACACCTCGTCGCTGCATCCAGCACTAGCGGGATGCCGTTCAAGGTGCCCGGACGAGTGGGCGATTCGCCGATTGTTGGCGCAGGAATTTACGCCGATAACGAAGCTGGAGCCGCCGGTGCCACCGGATACGGCGAAGAACTGTGGAAGGCCGCCGCTTCGTCCAAAACCGTCGAAGCCATGCGCCACGGCGCGAGCGCGCAGGACGCGTGCAACCAGACGATTGACTTCATGATTCGCCGCCAACCCAAGGCGACTGATATTCCCTGCGTGGTCTTCGCCATCTCGCCCACTGGCGATTTTGGTGCGGCTTCGACCAAAGAAGACTTCCCGCTCTGGTCGTGCGTGGACGGAGTTTTCAAACTCCACCATTACTCCTTCAGGAGGGCTTAAAGCACTATGATTATTGCTCTCGTAGGCCAATCCGGCCACGGTAAATCGGCCCTTTTCCTCGCGCTTTCGGGCGCGCCGAATCCAGACAAAGGGGCCAGCACGGACCTCAGTTTCACGACCGTAGATCTTCGTGGTTACGGTCGAGTGTGCTTTGTGGATACACCGGGCGACCACCTCACTCCGCTCATCGCAGGGCTTATGGGCGCGGATACTGCGCTGCTTTGCGTTGCCGCGGATGCTGGTATTCAGGAGCAGACCCGGTTGCACTTTGAGGTGCTCAAGCTCCTCCCGATGACCAAGATCGTCGTGGCGATTACCAAGGTCGATATTTGCAGCCGGGAGCAAATTGCCGAGTGCCGCACTCAAGTCAAGGAGCTTTTGCTCGGAACAAAATTCCAAGCCAGCCCCATCGTCGAAGTCAACTTGAAGAACGAAGCGAACTTGCTCGGAATCAAGAAAGCCTGCGTCGAAGCCCTCAACGCCGTTCCTCCGAAGGAAGAAACGACCGGGTGGTACATGCCGATCGACCGCGCATTCGAGGTCAAAGGTCAGGGCGTCGTCGCTTCTGGCAACCTCTCGCTCGGAACTCTCACTCGTGGCGAACCGGCGGTGATCCTGCCGGAAGGCTTGCGAGTCAAGATTCGCACGCTCAAAATCAACGGAGCCGACGCTGAATCCGCTCGTTACGGAACGAGAGTCGTGCTTGGCCTTCTCGGCCCCTCCATCCACGAAGTCAAAAAAGGCCAGACTCTTGGCACCATCGGCATCGTCCACGCAAGCCATCGCATTCAGGTGCAGTGCAACTGGGTTGGCGCGGTGAAGGACGGGCTTCGGGTCCGGGTGTACATCGGCGGACAAGAGGTCTTTGGGCGTCTTTATCTTGGTGAGGAAGACCAATCTCAGGCCATGATCAAGCTCGAACACAAGGCCGCCGTCGCAAAGAACCAGCAAATTTTGATTCGCGACTTCGACAAACCGGAGTTCCTCGGCGGCGGATACATTACCATCCCGGTGGCGACAACTCCGCGAGTGGCCGCCGTCATTTCTTCCAAGAACTGGTCCGATGCCATTCAGTCCCTATGCGCCTCCAACTCCGGCGGCATCGAGACCGAGGAAATCTGCCGTCAACTTGGCGTCTCAGCGCCCAACGTGGGGGATACGTTCGCCGAGTTGAAAGAGGCCAACAAGATCACCGGCTTCGCCGGACTCTGGTTCAATCCCGCTCACTTTCTCAAGTCCACTCAGCGATTCATGGCAACCCTCGGGGAAATGCACCGGGAAGCACCCGGCGTCGTCGGTTTTGATCCCGCGACGGTTGTGCTTAATGCCGAACTCCCGTGGGAGGGCAAGGCTCTCGATCGAATTCTCACCGAACTCGAAACCCAGGGTCTTGTGCGAAATCGCGGGGGACTTGTGTTCGACACCGCTTTCCGTATCGTATTAAAGCCGCGGCAACAGGAACTCTTGAACCGAGTCGTCGCAATTCTGACCGAAGCATCCCCCAGCGTCCCGGATGTGAAGGAACTCGCGAGGAATCTAAACGTGCCGCTTCAAGCGATACAAGAAATCATTGAGCTTGGCATCCAGGCCGGTCAGGTCGTCGCCTTGCCCGAGGGGCTGTATTACGCGCAAACGAGTATTGCGGCGATGCAAACTGTGCTCACTAAGAAGTGGGCGAAGCGGCAATTCACTTCGGCAGAGGCTAGGGATGCCCTCGGAACCACCCGAAAGTACGCGATTCCAATTCTGGAATATTTCGACTCGGTTGGTGTGACCGTTCGCCGGGATGAGAATCGGACTTTGGCTTAATTGCTGATTCTCCAAAATGAAAATGACCGCCTCTTTCAAGACGGTCATTTTCTAAGACAAACGAGGGACTAGTGTCCTTCGGTCTTCGGAGCGTCAGCTGGTTTCGCGGCATCAGTTGCAGCAGGTGCTGCTGCTGATCCTTCAGCAGGCTTGGCAGCAGCATCGCCGGCTGGCTTGGCAGCGTCTCCTGCGGGAGCAGCAGAGTCAGCAGGCTTGCCTGCTTCGGCTGGCTTGCCAGCCTCGGGAGTACCGGCCTCAGGAGTAGCGGTCTCGACTGATTTAGTCTCGTCCATCT
>JAIOPU010000156.1 GCA_021413725.1 Armatimonadota bacterium
GGCGACGATGTCAAGGATGCCCCTCGGAACACGCCCACTCCGAACTCCGCGCCAAATCCAGCGGGGGCGGTGACTCTTCGATTCGAGAGCAAGCGGGTTGCTGGACCACTATCATCTTTGATCGTGGCAAAATTTTGGACTCCAGTCCCAGTGGTTGGATCGGTGTCAAGGAACATGAACATCCCGTTCGTCAGGTTTTCACTTGTGTCTACCCGACCCGCCATGCCGATGTATAAGAACTGGGCATCATTCCGAAGGTAGATGCCGTCAAGCCGATTGGAGTTTGAACTTGAGGTCCTGCCTTGGGTGGAGGCAGCGGTGCCGAGGTCAAGAAGATCGCCATCCGCTTTGTAAGTTCCACCCTGCCCTCGATTGAGGTTGATGAAAACTGGAAACTCGCTGTAAAGTCCTGGGCGGGTTCCCGTGTTTGTGAAAACTCTGACCCGAATGACATGCAAGCCATCGTCAAGTCCTCGCACATCAATTGAGCGAAGTTCAAAGAGTCCCGCCCCCTTTTTGACCGTCGCAACAAAGCCGTCGGTGATCCCTTCTGGAGTGTTTACCATTGGAGTCAAACCTGCCATTGGAAGTCCACTGTCGAGCTTTGCAACTGCGGAGAATCCAGTCGCGTCCGTCTTGATGAACAGGTCTAGCGTGTTCGTATTCTTCACTGAATAGGCCGTGTAGGATTGAGTCGGAGCACTGTAGGATCCACCAGGAAGGGAGATCGTCTCTTCGGGAATCGTTCTCTGAATTCGCTCCTCACCGTTGGTCCCATCTTGAATGGAAACGGCTGGGGTCAATGCAAGCGGCGCTGGGGTTACCGGCGCGTACAAGACATACCCTCTCGCGTTGTTAGAAATGGTCGCGGTGCTATTGCTCGGTACCGTGATCGTCGCTGTTCCATTGGCGGCTACCGTGACATTAGGCTGCTGCCCCGAATAGTCCCGAAGGACTGTACCGGGAAGAAAGGCTGTGGGAACAGTGGTGGTCTGGGATGAAATATCGCCTCGGTCGTTGAGTCCAACCAAGAGCACACTGGCGCCGTTGACTTGTCGCTCATAAACATATAAGTCCGCAGTTGTTAACCTATTTACAACCCCGCCACGACCAAAGCGATTGTGGACGTCGAGAAGTGGGTTGATGATGCCGTTGTATTCAAGCGCATCTCCCCGACCCGGGCGCGGAAAATTCGCGTAGTTCCCGACCTGAACGTTATTCCCGTCATAGTACACCTTCGGGCGACCATTCCGAGTCAAAAGAAAGGCGTATGCCATATTGTTGGAGTTTGGCGGTCCGTCGTCGTGGCTCTGGACAAATCCCACCGCCGCATCCGGACCCAATCCTCCGTGCTCGTAAGGGAGTCCCGTTGCAGAATCGACACCATAGTTGTTCCCTAGGCTCGCCCCAATGTCCCCAAACCCATTCGCATTAAAGAGGCTCTTCAGATTAAAGACAAGTGGAAAATCAAGAAGATTTTGACCTGTTTTTGCATATTCCTTGAGCTCGTAGGTGCCGGAACTATAGTCCTCACCGAAGGTGTAAACGTTCGGCGAAGCCTGCTGGAGCCAAGGCAAAAGGTTGCCGTTGTTGTGGTTGCCCGCGACCGAAGGCTGGTCGGGCGCGTAACCCAAAAACTGCGGCGGCATGTGCTTCACCGCGTCAAGCCGGTATCCGTCAAACCCAATGGTCTGCGTCAGGAACAGCATCCATCTTTTGAGATACTGGCGCACATCCTCTGCGACCGGGGCTTGGTTTGGATAGTACTGCGGGGTCAGTGGTTGGCGTACATAACTGGGCTTGTTGAAACTATTCAGTGGAGCATAGCTGGGTGGAACGATGGAACTCGCGGTGTTATTTCCGTCCTCGTGCGCGATATCTGATAGGCCGAGGAGATCCTGATTGAGTAGCGCAAAGCTGAACGCTGCAGGGTTATTGTTGAAGTTGATCTCCGTGTTCGTCGTATTTGCCGTTGAATTGATGTGAAAATCTTCCGGGATCATGTCCGGATAAGAATTTATCGCAGACGAACCTCGGTTGTCATTGTGATTCAGGACGATGTCGCAATAGACCTCGATGCCAAAGCGCTTCGCGGTTTTGATCAAGTCTTGCAGTTCTTGGGTAGAACCATACTTGGTTCGCACAGTGCCTTTTTGAAGCCGGTCGCCAAGGTCGAACCGGTCAAACGGATTGTAGCCCACCGAGAAAGTCCCTCCGCCGGACTTAACCGGAGAAGGCAAGTAAATCGCCGAATAACCCGACTTAACTACCTCAGGCAGCCGCTTCAGAATCGTCTTGTAATCAGTCTCAAACCATTGCAAGATCGCACCACTTCTGAAATTAGGGGTGTTTCGCGCCAAGAACCCAAAATTTGAAGAATTATTCGAGTCGTACTTCGTGGTTTCCCCGGGTGAATCAGCCTTGATATAGAAATCAACCCAGGTTCCCTTCGAGAGTGGGCCGAGAATCACCCACCACTGGGAGTTGGCGCCAACAACGTAGTCGTAATTAAAGGTAAGTTCCTGACTCGATGCCCAACCATTGGTCGTGTAGACGAGCTTGACAACCTGATTCGGTTGTACGGGGTAAGTTTGAGCAGTAATCGTCAGATTCTGAAAAGACTCAATGTAGCCTCCGCGCACGGGAAAGGCGTTGCCATTGAGCCATAACTTAGTGTTGCCAACCCAAGTCACCGCGAGGGCTGCGTAGCCCATCACAACTGCCAGACCTAGCGGCACCAACAACTTTGTCAGAACATTCTTCATTGAATACCTTCTATTATAAGCCAAGAATACGTATTCTGAGCCAAATTTTGTAGATTTTTTTCTTATTTTGTTTCCGGTTTAGTCTGTAACCGCAAAATATACCAAGTTCCGATGACCGCAAGCAAAACTAGACTTGCCTTGATCCAGAGTTGGCCAATGCTCAATTCACCGATATGGGTGTCCTGGATCCTCCAAACAGAGGCAATTGTGAACAACCAAATCATCGACACGGACAGTATCTTGGCTCGCTTCGGCATCCAGCGATTGTCATCCCAATCGGACAAAACTCTGCCAAATAATCTATGATTCAGCAACCAATGTTCAAATCGGGGGCTACCCTTTTTGAAGCACCCCAGCGCAAGAACCAGAAAGACCGTTCCGGGGAGACCAGGGGTGACGTAGCCGATAAATCCAACGGCGGTCAGGAGCAATCCGAGTCCCGCAAAAAAGAACCGCGTCATGCGAGCGCCGCATCGGGATCGGGTAGGAGTTTTAGTGCTTCGCGAGCGTCGGTCGGGTTTACTACCGGTTCGTCGAGCACTACTTTTCCGTCCTTAAACCGAATGATGCGCTTGCAGTGCCGAGCGACGTCTTCCTCGTGAGTCACGATAATGACAGTTTTTCCAGAAGCGTTGAAGTCTTGGAAAAGCATCATGATCTCCTCTGCGGTCCGCGAATCCAAGTTCCCGGTCGGCTCGTCGCCGAGGATAATTAAGGGGTCGTTCACAATGGCGCGGGCAATCGCCACGCGCTGCTGTTGGCCTCCCGAAAGCTCGTTTGGGCGATGGTGCATTCTGGAGCCAAGTCCAACCTTTTCGAGGGCCGCTTGGGCAATCTGCTTGCGATTCTTCTTCCCCGCGTAAACCAAGGGCAAAGCCACGTTATCAAGAGCGGAAGTTCGGGAAAGAAGCTGGAAATTCTGAAAGACAAAGCCAATGTACTTATTCCGAATGTCAGCAAGTTGGTTATCTCCCATCGCGGCGACCGGCTCACCGTTCACGAAGTATTCGCCGCTCGTCGGACGGTCCAAACACCCGATCATATTCATAAAGGTGGACTTCCCGGAACCTGAAGGCCCCATAATCGCCACGAATTCTCCTTCGCCGATCTGCAAATCAACCCCACGCAAGGCGCGCACAATGTTGTCCCCCATCACGTATTCCTTAGTGAGGTTCTTAACTTCGATGACGGATTTACTCATATCTTAATGCTTCAATGGGTTGCAACCGGCTTGCGCGAATTGCGGGATAAAGACCGAAGAAGACTCCGACCATGAGAGAGAACGTGAAGGCGACAATGACCGCCTGAATATTGACAATCGGTGGTACCTGTAACAATGGACTCACCACGTAGATCGCGACCCAACCGAACAAGACTCCGAGCGCGCCTCCAAGGACGCACATCACAATGCTTTCAAGCAAGAACTGCGTCAAAATGCCTTCCGCTTTCGCCCCTATCGCCTTTCGCAGGCCAATTTCCTTCGTTCTCTCGGTGACGGACACGAGCATGATATTCATAATGCCAATTCCGCCCACCAGTAGTGAAACGCTCGCGATTCCTGCGAGAAGGTAACTTAGCAACTTGGATTGCTGTTGGATCTGCTCAAGTTGCTCACCCTGGTTGAACACTCGGAAAAGTGCATCCCCCGAGGCGGTTTTCCGTTTCGCGTAGAGGGCATCTTCGATTTGACCCTGGGTCGTAGGCATAAGGTCGGTGTCCATCGCTTGAACGGAAATGAAGTCAAGTGTGTCCTTCCCGAAAAGTCTCTTTTGCGCGGTTTTCAGCGGAACGTAAATCTGGTCATCGGGATTCATCATCCCGGTTCCGCCTTTGTAAGCCACGACTCCGACAACCTCGTAGTTCTGGCCCTTAACTTTGATCGTAGTCCCAATCGCGTTATCGCCCGCGAAAAGATTATCGTAAACTTGCCAACCGAGGACCGCTTTGCGCTCCATCATGTCGTTGTCCGCCGAGTTGAACCACTGCCCCTGGAGCATTTTTGTGGCGTTGCGAATGATCGCCATCTGCGGTTCGCACCCTTGCACACGGGTTTGGGCGGATCGGTTGCCAAGCTTTGCCGTAACGCCTCCGTTGACCGCACCACTAATGAGTTCAACGGTTGGAACCTGAGCTTTGATCGTGTCGACGTCTTCAGTTTTCAGCGTTGCATTAGCGCTCCCTCCCGATTGGCCGTTGCGCCGCCAGTCGGGCATAATGGTGATCATGTTTGAACCCATGACCTGAATGTTCTCAAGGGACTTCTGCTTGGTTCCCTCGCCAATCCCGATCATCGTGATGACTGATCCAACACCGATCACGACTCCAAGCATCGTCAGTGAAGATCGAAGTTTGTTGCGAACAATTGACAAAACCGCACTATGGAAGCTGTCGCCAAGGTTCATCTGCCTCCACTCCTGGCTCCGCCACCGCCGCCGCCTTGGGACATGGGGCTACGTCCTGAACTCATACCCCGCTGCTGGCTCGCACCGAGACCGCCTCCACCCTGCTGGGCTTCGAGCATCTTCTTCTGAGTTTCCTTCAGTTCTTTTAGGTTGATTTCGGCGACGACAACTTCCTCGCCTTCTTTCAAGCCTTCGAGGACTTCAATACTGTCGTTGCCCATTGCCCCAGTCTTGACTTCTCGACGCACTGGCTTGACCTTGTCCTTCAGCATAACGTACGATCCTTGGTCGTCCCTCTTGATCGCCTGCATCGGAGCAGTCAAAACGCCCTTCTTGGCAAGCGTGATGAACTCGCAATTTGCATTCATTCCCGGCTTTAGGACCACTTTGTTTGTGGGTTCAACTGCGACTCGGACCTTGATCGCTGTAATATTATTCGCGGTTGCCGCCGCTGGATTAATGCGGGTCACTTTACCCATGACGTCAATGCCGGGATAGGCCTCGATAATAATTTTTACGTCCTGCCCTTCCTTGACCTGGGCGATATCAGCTTCATCAACAGCGCACTCGACGTACATGGTCGTTGTATCGCTGATTTGAACCAAACTCGTCCCCTGGCTAAAGGTGCTGGTTCCCGGAGGGATAATCGTGCCCTCTTCGAGGTATTTCAAAGTGACAACGCCGTCCCTAGGGGCAGTAACCGTGGTGCTCTCAAGTTGTACTTTTGCGTTTGAGAGTGAGACGCGACTTCGGACGATGCTCGATTGAGCCTGACGAATTTCAGATTCTCGAACCCGGTCCTGAATGCGCGCGTCTCGTGCTTGCTTGAGGGCAATTTCCGCTTGCTGGACGGCCTTCCTCGCTTCTTCAAGGCTTATCTTCGCGAGATCGACTTGGTTTCCACTCGCTTTTGCGGAGTTTGCCCCCTCTCGAGCCTGCTGGACTCTTGCCTTTTGTGCCGACAAATCGGCTTCAATTTGTTTTTCCAAAGTGCTCAGCTTTTGGCTGACTGTGTCGAAGCTCGCCTGGGCTGCGGCAAGCTGGCCCTCTGCTTTTTCAACTTCGTTCCTCGCCGAGTAGCCCACTGTGTAGAGCTCACGTGTACGGCGGACTTCTGCCTGCGCATTCTCAAGGTCAACTCTTGATCGGTTGACTTGCGCTTGGGCATCCCGTCGCAACTGCGGGATTGTGACATTTTGGAGTTGCCGAAGATCTGCTTCTGCGCTCTTGAGCTGGGCACCAGCGGTTCCGAGGCTTGCATTGGTCAACGCTGGTTGGGCGTTATTCTGGCTCTCAGCCCGTCGAAGGCGCACCCTCGAAACTTCGAGGTTAACCTCTGCCTCACGGACGGCACTTTCCGACGATCGATTTTGTAAGTCGGAATTGTAGCGAGCCGAGTCTGCCCTTGCCGCGCTGGCGTCGTAGTCCGCTTGGGCTTGATCAAACGCTGCTTTGGTGTCTGTAGGGTCAATTTCCGCGATCAGGTCGCCCTTTTTGACCAGTGCACCCTCCTCGACGTAAAGTTTGACGACCTTGCCGCCGGCTTTTGACTTCACATCAACAGAAGTAAGGGCTACAAGTTGTCCGGTTGCCGAAATCGAGCGCATAAGCTCACCTTTGGCGACTTTGGCGTAACGATACTCAATTTCTGGACCGCTGTCGCCGCGCCATCTAAACCAAAACCATCCTCCGCCGAGAATAGCCGCACCCACAATCCACACTGCTGTCTTGTTCAAATTCTACTTTTCCCATATAGCGCTTGCACAGAGTTCACCTCCGCCGTAGTCAAACTTACCTGCGCGGACTGAATTTCGAGCAAATTAAACTTTCCTTTTTCTTGGCCCACTACTGCTACGTCAAAATTCTGCTTTGCTGCTTCAAATGCGAGCTTTGAAGCCTCTAAAACTCGCCGAATTTGCACGTGGCGCTTGTAGGCGGCCTCAATGTCAGCTTTAATTTCTCGTTCATTCTGCGTGAGATTCGCAAGTTGAGCCTCTAGATTCGCCCGTCGAATATTCACAATTTCCTTGGAACGATGTCCGTCGTAGAGGGGCATCGTCGCATTGAGTGACAAGGCGCTCCGATTGAAATTATCGGGCGCAAAACTATTGCGGACCGTTGCGTCTATCGACCAAGTCAACCCAGCATCAATCTTGGCAATTCTGATGTCGTTCTCAAGGCTCTTAATCGTCTTGCGTTGGGCACGCAAATCGGCGCGGGCTGTTAATCCAGCTTTCAAAGCACTCCGAAGATCAAGATTCCCGCGCGAACTCTCTAGTTCGCCATCCGCAGAAAGCTTGGGAAGGTCGTCCGCGGCGTCAAAGCCAATTGTCGCCTTCAGTGTCGCTTCCGCATTCTCAACGTCAATTTCCGCAGATATCCGGTTGACCTTGTCGTTCAAAAAGTCCGCTTCTGCCTGCAAAATGTCCTTTCTTGGCCCCGCCCCAACTTCCTCACACTTTTTCGTAAAGTCAAGAATCTGCGCCGACCGCTTCTCCTGCTCCGTGTTCACTCGCAAAATCTGCTGTGCTCGCAGCGTCTCGTAATACTGAACGTGGACTGTAAAAAGGGTATTCCGCAGAGTCTGGAGAGCGTTGAATTCGGATGCTTCGAAATCGTTACGCGAAGAGTTGTAGTTCAACTGGCGCGTACCGGAATCAAGGAGTTTATAATTCAGAGTGAGATCAAGTTGACCTTCGCTCAGGTTTCTACGTCCCAAGGTTCGCTGGAGACCGGTTTCGTACTTCGTGCTGCTGGTCGTCCAATTGTAGTTCGGCGTCAATGTCGGAAGGAAAGCCGATTGAGACACCTTCATTTGGCTGCGGACAGCATCTAAGTTAGCGTACGCCGCCCTCACCGTTCCGTTCATCCGCGCGGCCAGACGCAAGGCATCCGCCAACGTGAGCTGGTCCTGCCCATACGCTTGAGCGCCAGCCAGCAAAAAACCTAAAACCAAAATTCTTGATCGCATCATTCCAAAACATACTCTACTCAGCCTGCACCTTTCGGTGCGGCACTGAAACCACTTTTTCTGGGACTTTTGACCGTTCTGCCCCAAATTAACCGGCATTTTGCTCAGGAGCCGACGCAACTGGCTTGGGACGCCCAGCAAGTATCAAACAGGCTAGCCCGGCAAGGAACATGAGCGCGGAGAAGACCTGCGCCTCAGTGATGGGTAAATTGCCAATGGTCGTGCTTGAACTTCCCATCCGCCAGTATTCGTAAATAAACCGGCTCAGGCTGTATCCCATCATGGCCAAACTGAAGCTTTGCCCGGACTTGAGCATTCCGCGCTTTTCCATCGCCAGAATCGCGGCTACCGCGACTAAAACCATTCCGGAGTCGTAAATCTGCGCGGGAACGTAAAGACCCGGCAAACCTTCAACATGGACTCCAAATCCAGACGTTTGATGCCCAAAGCAGCACCCATTCAGGAGGCACCCTACACGCCCAATCGCATGGGCAATGAGAACCGGAATTCCAAAGATATCTAGGGCGCGGACCAAAGGCCACTGATTCTTTCTGCACCAGATGAAGAGGGCGATACCGCCGCCAATCAAGCCGCCAAACGAGGTCAAGCCCGCGAATTGGATGCTAAAAAGCTCACTTGTGTGAGTTTGGTAATACTTGTACTCCTGCGCGAGATAGAGCAGGCGTGCTCCAAGTACTCCGGCAATAATGAGATAAAACGAAAGGTCCCAAATCCGGTCTGGGTCGCCACCAAATTGCCTCGTCCGCTTCGTCGCGAGCGCGATAGCAACCATGAATCCGATGACAAGCATCAACCCAAACGATCTGATTGGAACGGATCCGACCGTAAATAGGACGGGGTGCATATCTAAGATTGTAGCCTATTGAAGCTTATCGAGTCAAAATCTCGCGAAGACGGATACTTGCCATTGCCCTCAACTTCTTCATTGCCTGAAGCTCGATTTGTCGAATGCGCTCTCTGGAAATCTGTAATTCGGAAGCGAGGTCGTCTCTTTCGGTTCCGTCTATTGCGCCGTCAATGCGGAGTCTGGACTGCATCACGCGCCGCTCTCGATCGGTAAGGTCCATCATAACGAGATGAAGTTCCCGGACCAGTTCCTCGTTGAGCATCACGTCTTCGGGGTCCTCCACACTTCCATCGCGGATCATACTCCCGAGGGTTGAAGATTCGGTGTCGCCGATTTTTGCATCGAGGCTGATCATTTCCTGACCAGACTGCATCAAGTTCATGAGTTTACGAGGGCTGAGCCCGATTGCGGCAGCAAGTTGCTCGTGGGTTGGGTCTCTACCCAATTCGCGCTCAAGCCGAATTCTCTCTCTCTCGACTCTGCGAATACTCTGGGTGATGTGGGCGGGCAGGCGAATCGCCTTGGCCTTATAGTCAATCGCTCGACCGATGGCTTGGCGGATCCAGTGAGTCGCGTATGTCGAGAAGCGGAATCCCTTTTCGGGATCAAATCGCCGGATGGCGTGGATGAGGCCAATCGCCCCTTCCTGAATCAGGTCTTCGATCGGAATGCTACGTGTCCGATACGATCGGGCAATGTTGATCACCAGACGCATGTTGCTCTCGACAAGCCGCGTCCGAGCCGCAAGGTCTCCATTTTTGGCCTTGCGTACAAGGATTGCCTCCTCCTCCAAACACAACAATGGACTCAAGGTCAATTTGTTGAGATGATTTGGAACTCCGTCTTCGTTTTCAGTCCATTCAAAGAACATTTTATATTTCCCGCTTTACCTGCTCCAACTCAGAGCTACAATAAACGTGCCATTCAATGCGGGACTCCCCCCGAATACCTGATATGACGATGGTACCCTTGACCTTGTTTCCTTTCGAACCTGTTAAAAACAACGGGATCCCTACCATCCGTGATGGCTCAGGTTCGGAAAGAGTTCCTGAAAATTAAAAACCCAGTGATTTTGACAGGGCAAAAGTCCCGCTAATCTACCTGGGAGAGGAACTGGAAGGGCCTATTTCGCCTTGACATTGTCTGGCGTCCAACCGTACTTGGTGTACAGTTTTTTGGCCGAAGCGTAAGTCTTTTTCGCCTGAGCTTTCTTTCCGAGTCTTTCCTGGGCTTTGCCCAGCATGAAGACGGCAAGCGGGTTTTGGGGGCAACGACGAACGCTCTCCTGAAGGTGCTTCAAAGAACCGCGCAAGCCAGTTTTTGTCACATTTCCGTAAAAAACTCCCTTCGGTTCTCGCTCTCCGCGATAGTATTCGAACTGAGATGCGAGGAACTTAGTATCGAGCGGCCAGGCAAAACTCGGTGCGACTTGCTTTGTTGATCCAGCAACCTTATACCCCGCGATGGTCGCGGAGTCTGAGTTGTAAACCGGATTTGCGAATTGGTAGGATTTCGTGCTGGGCGAGAAGAAAAATACGCCTTGGTGCTTGATAAAAGGCTCCGGATCGCTACAATCGACGATCACATCGGTGTTATTGGCGAGTCGAAGGAGGACGGCCGCATGACCATTGTTGGACTCGCCTCCTGTTGGATTCTTCCAGATCATGATCACCCCGCCTCGAAGGCCGGTCTCTTGGAACATACTCGACATCAGGACGCTTTGAAGGAAGCACTGCCGCTCGCCTTTGCTGACCATGAAGTGAAATTCGAAGCCGCGCTCTAGACTAAACTTAGGAATGGCTTTCTTGATAAACGCCCAGTAAGCGTTCCCGATTTCCATTTCTTGCTTCGCACGAACTTCGCCGACGCCAGTGACCTTTTGCTTTTGGGAGGCGAGCCATGCTTTGAGGGGCTTGCCATTGAGTTTCTGACTTTGCACATTGAGATACTGGAAAGTAGCATCCATGTTATTTGGAGTTTCCCGGAAGGAATCCACGACAAAGCTTCGAAAGGCACGACTCGAAAAGGGATATTGGTAAGACTTCCCGCTCACTGCCGATGAGCTTGCAGTCGCGAACAGGCAAACTCCGAGGAAGAAATGTTTCAAGCGCATGATAGTTATTTTCTGTTCAAATTACGCAACATCTCAGAGCATGTTACGAATTTGTAGTTTTTTGCCTTCAATGAGCGAATGATTTGGGGCAAAACGTCCATCGTCTGGTCGATTCCGCTGTGCAGCAAAATGACTCCGCCGTTTTTGACCCGGCGAACCACGCGCTCCGCGATGACGCTGGAACCAGGGCTCGCGTAGTCCGCAGGGTCGTCCGTCCAAAGGGCCGTCGTCAACCCTTGGCGGGTAGCGGCGTTGATGACATCTTCGTCATAGTCGCCGCCAGGTGGCCTGCACACCGTGGGAAACTTCCCCGTGATTCGCTTAACGACGTCGTTGCAGGCGCGGTACTCGACCTCGATCATTTGGGCCGGAATCCTGGTCATGGTGACGTGGCTAAAGGAGTGGTTGCCGATCTCGTGACCCGCATCAAAAATATTCTCAACTAAGTCGGGGTAGAGCTCGGCCATTTTTCCGACAACAAAGAATGTAGCTCTGACATTTTCCGTCTTCAGGATTTGCAGAAGCCTCTCGGTGTCCTCCGGGTGCGGGCCGTCGTCGAAGGTGAGAGCGACTTCGGGCAAGAAGGCGTTGCCTCGAATGAGCTTTGGGAATTTAATGCCCTTTCGCTTCTCGCGGGCATCTTGAGCCCTGAGTTCTTCGGGTGTTTTGGTGATTTCCCGCAAGGCGCGCTGCCAAGTCGGGTCAGTCATGTCCATCGTCGCCAAGTTGTTGCCGCGTTTAACCTTCGGTCCGCGCATCACTGCGATTTGCTTGACAGGCTTGATTCCGTCCGCCATCGCGCTTTCGACGACCGGAGGGGCGACGAGCAAGAACGAGACACAAGCTAGCAAAAGCAATTTGAACATGGAAATGCTCCTCTATTATATCCTTATGGAGTACTTCAGCGGTGCGAAATTTAACACAACATTGACGTTTCTCGGTACGAATACTGGGTAAAACTGGAACATGTTCTTACTGCCTTTAGTTTTCATGCAAGATAACGTCAGCGCTGACCTTATGGCAACCTACGAATTGCTCAAGCCTGCGGGGAAGATACAGGTGCTGGGCGGGCGCCCAGTCGATTTTGCGTTTAACGCTGATCAGTCCGAGCTGGTCGTCAAAACGAGCAAGGGGATCATGGTTCTTGATGGTCTGTCGCTTGAACTCAAAAAGACCATTGAAAGCAAGAACGGGAACTCCCAAATTGGAATTGTGCAGAACGGCGGGACGTTCTTGACGGGGGACTCTGATGAAGGGCTCATGGAAATCGACCCCGCCGCCGATAAGTTGCTTCGGACGATTGCCGTGGGCGCGCCGAAGTCATCGGTGTTTCCGTGCGGCGTCGTCATAATTCCCGGGAACAAGGCGTTGGTCTGTCTCTCCATGAATAATTCTGTCGCGGAAGTGGACCTTGCGACGGCCAAGGTCATCAGGAAGGTTGCCGTCGGCATCGCGCCGTTCTCGATTGCCTATCACTCGGAATCCGGCACCGCATTTGTGTCTTGCCAGGGCGGAAATCTACCAAAAACGGGCTCCAAGCAACACAAAACCGGCGGAACGATGACGGAGGTGGACGACAAAGGCGTCGCAAAAGCGGGCACAGTTGTCGCTCTCAGCGTGGCGGAAATGCAAGTGAAGAAATCAATCCCGGCCGGCTTGCAGCCGGGCGTGGTGAGACTGTCGCCAGACAGCAAACTCCTCGCCGTTTGCAACGTCAACTCCGACTCTGTAAGTCTCATGGACGCCAAAACCCTGGCGAACGTCAAGACTTGGAGCGTCAAGCCCGACAAAAAACTCACTTTCGGGACGATGCCCAACGGACTCGCGTTCTCGGGGGACGGAAGAATGCTTTACGTCAGCCTCTCGGGCAACAACGCTCTCGGAGTCTATGACATTTCCAAGCCTAGCGCGCCGAAAACCCAAGGTTTCATCCCCACGGCATGGTTCCCAAGCGCGATTGAGATTCTCGGCTCGAACATTTATGTCGCTTGCACCAAAGGGATCGGATCCCGCGCGGCGAAAGACGCCAAACACAACACCCACCAGCAAACCGGCGCGATGGAAATGATCCCGATCCCCACGCCAGCCGAACTCAAAACGTACACCAACCAAGTCACCGAGGCGGCGAGGATCCCCATGATGCTGAAGAATCAAGAGCGCACCAAAGCAGGCGCGAAAGTCAAGCACGTGGTCTATGTCATCAAGGAAAACCGAACCTACGACCAGGTGTTTGGCGACATCCCGACCGGCAATGGCGACCCCAAGCTCTGCGTTTTCGGGGAAAAGATCACGCCGAACCAGCATCGGCTCGCGAAGGACTTTGTCTTGCTCGACAACTACTATTGCAACGGCGTTCTGAGCGCGGACGGCCACCAGTGGGCGATCCAAGGCATCGTGACTCCCTATCTCGAGCGTGCGTTTGGCGGCTTTTCGAGGACTTATGACTTCGGCGGCGACGCCATCACCTATGCCCCCTCCGGTTTCCTTTGGGATCCGATCTTGGATAACGGATTCTCGTTCCGCAACTTCGGCGAATTGACCTACACCGACCTTCCCAAGGACTTCAAACTCACCCAAAAGTGGCGGAACTACGAGAACGACCAGACGGTTTTCCCTTATCGCTGCGAGATTGACCGACTCGACCAGTACAGTTCGAAGGAGTATCCGGGCTGGGAGATGGGAATCCCCGATGTGCTTCGCTATCAGCGCTTCGATCGCGAGTTCAAGCAGTGGGAAGCATCGGGAACGATGCCGAATCTAACGATTGTCTACTTGCCCCAGGATCACACGGCGGGAACTTCGCCCGGCTATCCGACCGCGGCGTCGTACGTCGCCGACAACGACCTCGCCGTCGGCAAACTCGTGGACAGAATCAGCCACTCGAAGTTCTGGAAGGACACCGTGATCTTCATCAACGAGGACGATCCTCAGGCGGGCTTCGACCATGTGGATGGACATCGCTCCACTTGCCTGGTCGTCGGCCCGATGGTGAAGCGCGGCGTGACCAATAGCAATTTCTACAACCAGTCCTCGGTCTTTCGCACCATCTTAAACCTGTTCGGGTTGCCGCCGACGAACCAAAAAGCCGCGATTGCGCCTCTGATGAGCGACCTTTTCACGACCGCCACGGACGTGACTCCCTTCAACGTCCTCGACCCGCAAGTGGACTTGGCGTTTAACCCCAGCGCTTCCACTCTCAAAGGAGAAGCGAAGCGGATTGCCCTCGCCTGCGCCGCCCTCAATAAGAAAAACGCCGACTTTGGCACGGCCAAGGAGGACGATCTGATGAATCGCGCGATTTGGATGGCGATGAAGGGCAACACCCCTTACCCCGCGAAGTTCGCCGGAGCCCACGGGCGCGGACTTGGTAAGTTGGGTCTGAAGCGAGACGGTAAGGTTGTCAACGACGATTAAAGCACCGCGTCCATGACCTGCTCCGCAATCGCGTGATTGCCGAACGGCGGCATGAGATAGAGGCCCTGCGCGGTCTTCTTGATGCGCGCCGACAGGCTCTGGGCCTCGGCAATTCCCATCTGGAGGGCTGTCTCTTCGTCGGGGGCGTTTGCCATTTTCGTGCGAAGCCAATCCGGAATGTCAATCCCCGGAACCTCGTTGTGGAGGAACTCGGCTTGTCGCGAGCTTCGCAGCGGCAGTACGCCGACGAACAGCGGAATCGCGGCTTTTTGGCAGATTTCCAGCGTTCGCTCGATGTGCTCGAACTCGAAGATCGGCTGGGTGTAGACGATGTGCGCCCCCGCGTCAATCTTGCGCTTGAGGCGGTCGATTTCGGCGTCCATGTCGTGGGCGAGGGGGTTGAAGGCGATGGCGATGGTGAAAGCACACTTGACGCCGACGGAGTAACCCGCGAGGTCCACGCCCTCATTGAAGCGACTGAGGATTCGGACGAGGCCGATGGAATCGACATCGAAGACGCTGGTCGCGCTCGGGTAGTCGCCGATATTCGCCGGGTCGCCCGTGATCGCGAGAATGTTGCGAACTCCGAGAGCATGCGCCCCCAGAAGGTCGGCTTGCACGGCGAGCAGATTGCGATCGCGGCAGGCGAAGTGCATCATCACCTCGATGCCCACCTGATCCTGGATCAACTTGCTCGCGCTCAGGGGGTTCATCCGCAAACGCGCGCGCGCGCCGTCGGAAATGTCGATGACATCCGCGCCTTTGATCTTGAGAGCGCGGGCACCTTGGATGACTTTCTCCACCTTCAGCCCGCGGGGCAGGTCCATTTCGACCGTGATGACAAACTTCTTGCCGAGCTTTTGGGAAAGTTCGGTGGGTTCGGAACTGGCGAGGGGCTTGCGATCCACATCCCCGCGCGTGCTCGTGACCCGCACGGCTCTTTTGACCTTTCCCTTGTCGAGATGTTGCCGCATCAGCCGAATGTGCTCCGGAGTGGTGCCGCAACAACCACCAATCACCGTCGCCCCTTCGACCACGAGCTGCATGGTCGCCTTCGCGAAGTACTCGGGCGAAGTATCGTAAACGATGGCGCCCTTCACGAATTGCGGAAGGCCAGGAGTTGGGAAGGCGATGACCGGCTTATCGGTGTGATCGGCAAGTTGGCGGACGATGTCCACCATACGTTGCGGGCCGACGACGCAGTTCGCGCCAAAGGCATCCACATCCAGCTCGTCTAATTCCTTGGTGACGCGGCTGGGGAGTCCTTCGGCGAGGGCTTCGCCGTCTTCCACAAAGGCTTTGCTGAGAAGGATCGGGAGTTTCGAAACCGAGCGCACCGCTTTGACAGCAAGCTGGATTTCTTCGAGATCCACGAACGTCTCCAGCATGAAACCGTCGATGTCACCCGCGGCGAGGGCTTCGGCTTGCTCGATAAAGGCCGCATAAGCCTCGGCAGGATCGAGTGTGCCGATGGGGGCAAGGTGCTTTCCGCTCGGACCCATCGCGCCGAGGACGAGTCGGTCGGGGCCGGCGGCTTCTCTTGGTATTCGTCTCGACAAAGTCAGAACCCGCCGCAAAGTATTCGACATGCGCGTCGCGGACAATCTCAGGCGCGTTGATGTTGGCGAGTTCGTAGGGCGGCTTGGTGAAACCCCGCGCGTGGATCAGCGTCCCATTCGCCCCGTCACCGAGAAGAACGTCTTTTGTGAGGGCCAGGCGCAATCGCTCGCCTCTGGGTAGGGAAACCGCCAAGTCGGACATTAGGTTCATTGTACCGGTGAATTTGGTTTAGGCTTAAGGAATCTCTTTCCAGATTGTCTCCGCGAACAGCAAGAGAATTAATCTGAGAATGGAATAATAGAAGAACGTCGGGAAGACGTGTTCGTGGGCGAAATGCAGAACTCCTTGCGGATCGGAACCGGTATCGCAAAGTGAATAACTGATCTGGCCGCAGCCAACCGTGATAAACGGCAACGCAAAGATCGCGAACCTGTTTCGAAAGGCGAGCAGAACCACGGGGAGCATTCCTATGACCACCTGGATGAGAAGACCGAGCAATTCACCAAAGGATATGGGATACCAATTCACGTAAACGATGTATGCGATCAACACCGCCATCCAAGTCCAGTCCACCCACCGCAATATCAGGCTTGGCCAACTCTCCTTGGGCGGAGCTACGTGCTTTCTTTGATACTCTATCTACGTGGCCTTCCATGCTACCGCTTAAAAAGACTCCGTAAATGCCAATTCCATGCAATCTCGCGAAGTCAAAGTCGTGTAAAGTAGATTGGCGGAGATTTAACTAGACCAAGTCGTGACGATTTGACGGTTGATTACGTCTTTTGGAAGGACCATGAAGCGCGGCAACCATTCAGCACGTTCGGCGGACGACACATTTCAGGCACTGCTTGAGTCAGTGGCAAGGTTTATTTTCCTCGCCGGAGCCGGTTGTACCGTCCTCAGTGCCGGGTTTTTAATTTTCTACTACATGAAGATCTCCGGCGAACCGAATACCGCCGCCGCCGCCGCTTCCAACATCGCCCTCTTCGGAAAAATCCTCATGCCCGCCACCGTCGCCACGGCGGTCGGAGCCTGTTACCTCTTCTGGAGCGAGGAAGTCCTCGGAGTCCTGCTGATCATCGCCGCCGTCATCATGGGCGTCGGGCCGAAACTCTTGGGCGGCGACGGAAACGCAGCCTCGCTCGCCGCGCTCGTCCCGTTGCAGACCCCGGCGCTGGTTCTCGGCCTCTTCGGATTTGTCGCCGTCGCCGCAGACATGTACCACCGCATCACTCTGCGCATGACCCTCGGCGCAAAGGCCGACACGATCAAATACGGCAAGGGCGTCAAGGAAGAGCGCGACATCCAGAACGTTTTCATGGGCAAGTGCTGGCAGCTCCCCTACTGCCGAAAATTCGTGCGCGAGAAGTGCCCAATCTTCCACGCCAAGGTGACTTGCTGGAAAGAGCGCGTCGGTTGCATGTGCGAAGAACAGGTGATCAAAAACGCGATGGAAGGGAAAACCGTCCCGCGCGACATGGTCGCCGCGAGCCAGTACATCCCGCGGAACAACAAACTCAACGCCGCGCAAAAGGCCGAGCGTTGCCGCCAGTGCTCTATCTACAACGAGCACCAAAAGCATAAATATAAGCTCGCTTTGCCGACGGTGCTCATCGGCATGATCGCGATTTATGGAACCGGACGAGAGACTTTTGTCAAAGCCGCCGGGCTATTCCTAATAAATACGCAAGGGTTTATGAACAAGGCCACGTTGAGTAGTCCTGGCACAGAGAACGCGATCACCAAGGGAACCATGATGCCGATTTTCCAAGAAGTCCTCGTGGTCGTGGTGTTCTTGATCATCATCGCCTATTTGCTCAAAATGCTTGAGTATTTCATTTTCACTTTGAAGATATGACGAAGTCCACCGCGATTCCAGTTGTCATCAATGGCTCTCACGGCGAGGGCGGCGGCGCCCTTCTTCGTTGCGCACTCACAGTTTCGTGCCTTACTCAGCAGCCGGTTCGAGTTCACAATATTCGCGGCTCCACGCGGCGGGCGGGTTTGTCTTCCGAAGATTTGACCTTCCTTAAAATTCTTGCTCAGACTTGTGATGCCGAAGTCACTGGCGACGAACTCAAGGGAAACGACCTCACTTTTGCCCCGACTAAACCCATTAAAGCCGTTCGCGCTCGGGCAAGCGTGGGAGAACACGAGAAAGGCTCTGTACCGGGAAATGCTTTAGTGATTCTCTCCTCGCTTCTGCCCGTCTTAGCCCGGGGAAATGCTTATTCCAAGGTGATCATCGAGGGCGAGTCATTTCGTACTCGGAGATTCCCGCGAGCACTGTCGAACGAGGAGTCTCAACCCTGGACAAAATATGCGAACAACATGGGATTCAAATTGACATCGAAGCCCGCGAAGTTCCTTCTAAGACGCCGGGGATATTTGTCACTCTCTGGGCAGAGTTTGAGCGCGGCCTTGGTTCCGCCGCCGCAATGGGGCAACGGGGAATCCGCATGGAGTCCATCATGAATTCGGCCTTCGAAAATCTCTTACCTTGGCTCAAATCTGAGGCCACGGTCGATCCTTTCCTCGCCGATCAACTCCTGATCCCTGCTGCCTTTGCGGAAGAACCTTCTATCTTTACAACAAGTAATGTCACTGCTCGACTGCAAACGATGGCATGGGTCATCAAAGAGTTTCTCCCCATCCACATCACTATCCTCGGTCGCGAGGGCGAACCTGGAACGATCAAAGTCAGCCGTTGATCAGCGTGGATTCAAGTCCCGGAGCAAAACTTCCACCGCCGCCGAAAGGTCGCGGTCTTGACTCAGCATAATGCTGATTTTTTGGTGAGCGTGCATCATCGAAGTATGGTCGCGGTCTCCGAAGAGAGAGCCAATGTGCTTCCAACTGTCGCCTGTGATCTCGCGAGTGATATAAACCGCTACGTGGCGAGCGTGGGTGATGGGCGCCTTTCGTGAAATCCCCATGATCTCCTCGTTCGGGATTTTGTAGTACTTACCCACCGACTCGACGATGGTGTTGAACGCCGGACGCGCCTGACCGTGAGATCGGTAGTAGCGATCAATCACGTCCGAGACAAAGTCAATCGAGATGGGAGTCTCCTCAACGCTTGAAAGAGCAACAATGCGGTTCAACGCTCCCTCGAGGACTCTGACGTTCCCGGCGACGTTGGACGCAATGTAGAGAGCAATCTCGGGGGAGAGATCAATGCCTTCTGGTTCAGACTTCTTCAACAAAATCGCGCTCTTTGTCTCGGTGTCGGGAGCTTGGATATCTACGACCAAGCCTGCCTCGAATCGCGACTTGAGACGCTCATCCATTCCATAAAGCTCGCGCGGCGGGCGGTCGGCGCAGATGACGATTTGCTTGCCCACCTGTTGCAGAGTGTTGAAAGTATGGAAAATTTCTTCGCTGGTCTTATCCTTTCCGGCGATAAACTGAATGTCGTCGATCAACCAAATCCCGGCGCTGCGTTGTGAGCGACGAAACTGCTCGATCCGATTGCTTTGGAGAGCCTGGACAAACTGCTCCGCGAACGATTGCGCGGTGATGTAGGTGATTTCTTGCTTGGGGTCGTACTGCAGAATTTCGTGGGCAATTGCGTGGAGCAGATGAGTCTTGCCGAGTCCGGGGTTGCCGTAGATAAACAGCGGATTGTATTTCATGCCAGGATCGGCGGCGATCGCTCGGGCTCCGGCGTGGGCATAGCGGTTGGATTGGCCGACCACAAACGTATCGAACTTATATTTGTCGAGAGGCTTAAAGCTGTCCGCTGACGCATCGGACTTTACCGTTACCAATTTGTGCGAAACAACTTCATCCATGGCGGGTTTTTCGCGTGTGCGGGCACGAACTTCAATGCGCACCGAGCGACCAAGTTCGTCCTCAATTGCCTGGAGCAATCGGGCTTGAAATCTCTCTTTGACCCACTCGACAATAAATGCGCCGGGAGCGCTGAAGATCACGGTGCCATCGACAAACTCGCTCACGCTCAAGGGCCTCAGAAATCGCGAATAAACTGCGGCGGAAACCTCACCCCCAAGGGTGCATAGAGCGTTATCCCAAGCGGCACGCACAGTTGCGAGTTCACTGGTATCTTCGAACGAGAGCTGGTCAGACATAGAAATTCATCTTCAAAAGAACTCCGCACACCTGCAGAGGAAAGGATATTACCGCACTCTTGCGAGGTTTGGTATGTACATTCCAAAGGTTCTTGAGGTCATAGTTGTGAGGCATTTTTGGGGTCCGTGTCAAGGGCAGGTTATCCCCACTCGGGTCTTGTGTTAGACTCTGAGGAACTGTGGAAAACCCTGTGGACATCGGCCCTGAGTCGAAAATTCTTATTGCGCTGGCGGGCGAAGATTTGCCCCTCGTCGTCTTGCCCGCATGGCTCGCCGGGGCGGACCTCATTATCGCGGCCGATGGCGGCGCGAATCTGATTCTGCCCTGGATCATTCCGCATATTGTAATCGGCGATGGTGACTCGGTTTCGACAGCCTCAAGAGAAAGCGCGGGCAACTGGATCCACGATCCGGACCAGGAAACAACGGATTGCGATAAGGCGCTTGACGTGGCGGTTCAACTTGGCGTGACCTCGGTGACATTGGTTGGGGTGGAAGGAGATCGGTTGGATCACGTACTTTCGACACTTTCGAGCTGCGCCAAATCTCCGCTTTTGATTCGATTGGTTTTGCGGTCAGGGCTCGGGTACGTTTTGCGAGCCGCGGATGAAAGAATTTTTGAGGCTCAAGAGGGGCAAACGATCAGCGTCCTTCCTCTCACAGAATCCGAGGTCAGCATTTCCGGAGTGAATTGGCCCTTGGAGAGGCAGAGT
>JAIOPU010000118.1 GCA_021413725.1 Armatimonadota bacterium
GATGGTCTTGCGGTCGGACACCGGCGCGGGGGTGGACGCGAGGTCCATGATGTCGGCCGGGGCCTCGGGCGGGAGTTCGACGAACAGTCCCGCACCCTTTCTCAACAACTCTTGAATCTTGCTCATAGTCTTTCTCTAGGAATTAAATAGTTTCTCCGCGCCCGGTTCTTGGCTCATGGTGTCCATGGGGCTGATCTCGCGCAGGCTCTCCATAAAGTCGTCCGCACGGCTCACGACCTGGTCGATGTCCGCCAACACTTGCTCGGGTGACAGCGTGCGCACCTCGTCACTGATGAGGCCAAAGGTATCTTCGATCAGGCTCAATTGATGCCGGATATTGGAAATGGTGTCGCCGATGCGGGTGATGTTCTGCTGCCTTCTTTCGAGGACTTCGACTCGCTTTTCGAGGATCGCTTGGTTGTGCAGGTTCTCCTCGCCAGGAAGTTCAGCTCGCATCTCCTCGATCTCGCCCTCATAGTACTTTTGAATCTTGCCGACCATCTCCTTGATCTCGCCGTCGGTGTTCAGCTTCGGCGTTCGTTTGCTTTCGATCACCTCACCATTTCGACTCAGTCGAGGAGGTACAGCTTGGATGGGATGCGTCTCTTCGTAAACCGACTGCATGTACTGCGCGAATGAGTCCTCTTTTGCCGCAAAGAGCAAGAACTTCTCCAGCAGATAGTCAAGTTTGCGGAGCATCTCGCGATACCATTTTTGGGTCTCGTACTTCTTCTCTTCGACCTGACCGCGCACGGCCTCTAGCCGTGAGAATTGGACTTTGCGAGTGGAACTGATGTCGGGCCAGACCTGGTCGCGTAGGCGCACCCTCCGAGCGGTGACTTCGGCGTCGTAGCGTCGGTCAAGCCTATCCATAAACCAGCGAGTATCAGGAACGAAGAGTAAAAACGCCGCTTCAGCAACAAGCCCTGCGAGGATCGGCAACGGGTTTAAAGTCGCCAAAGAGATTGCGCCAAGCGATGCCAAGCTAAGCAGGTTAGCGGGTTCTTTAAAAGCTTCCTGAAGACGATTCTGCGCCATGAACGTTTATTTGAATCATCAATCTACCCTGACTGACTACAGCTTAGGAAAGAGCCCCTTAATTTCCCGCTCCAGTTGCACAAATTCGGGCAAGTCTGCGTTGCCTTTTGTCCAAGCGATACCCAATTCGATGAGATCGTATTTCTTGACGATCCTCGCGCCGGGGATAGGCTTATCGGAGTCATCCCGGTCACGCCCCAGTATCCAAAGGGTGTCGGAAACCTCAATCGCCGAAGAGATATCGTGAGTCACGAGGACCAAGGACATATCCTCATGCTCCGAGGCAACTTCGCAAATCAAGTCGGTGACGGCCTTGATGGCGTTGACATCCAGCCCGGAGAACGGCTCGTCCATCAAGACAAGATGCTCGCTGCACATGAACTGCTGGGCGATGGCAACGCGTTGCCGCTGGCCGCCGGAAAGCTGCATCGGGTACTTCTCGGCTTCACCTTCGAGCCCGAACCGTTTGAGATAGCCTTCTGCTTTGTCCGTGAGCTCAGAACCGGCAAGGCCGATTTGTTTGCCTGCGACGAGCAGGTTGCTCATGACGTTTCGGTGGTTGAACAAAGGGTAACTCTGCGGAACGACGCCCACTTGACCTTTTTGTACCGGTCTTTGGTCGGCACCGATGTGAATCACGCCCTGGTCGGGGTCTTCAATCCCGGCGATCAGGCGAAAAAGCGTCGTCTTGCCCATCCCCGAGGGGCCGAGGAATCCGACGACTTGGCCTTGCTTCAAGCCGGGTCGAATAATGTTCTTGATCTCGACGTTGACGTCACGAAGAATCAACCTTCCACCCAGGGATTTCGACACGCCCTGAACGCTCAGCAGTGTTTCTTTGATTTCGTAGAAGGGAGCGGATGGCACTATTTTCTCTCCAAGCTCAGCGAAGCATAGGGACACAGGAACTTGCGGAGCAGTCCCAAGATGAAGTCTTGGCAAAGTCCGAGGACCAAAATGGTGATTTGGATCGCGAATACTTCCGGCATTTTGAGGTGCTTCTGCTCGTTCAGAAGCAGTGCACCTACGCCACCTAGAGAGCGTTGGCTACCTTCTACCAGGGTCAGCATCATCCATCCTATCGCAGCGTTTTGCCGCATGACTTCAAGGGCTTTGTCGAACGTGCCGAGAATAACGACTTCCCAAACGACCTTCCATTCGTTCATTCGCAAGGTTCTCGCGTAGTCCATTTGCTCCTTCGGGATTTCTGCCACCACGGCGGCCATCGAGGTCAGGAAGAACACTGTCATTCCGAAAACGAGAAGTGAGAGTTTGAGTTCTGCACCGCCACCGATCATCATCGTGAAGACAAACGTGAAACCGACCATGCTCAAGAACCGGCCTTTCGAAAGCAATTGAACGATAGGCCGGAAGAACGGCATGACCGTGAGATAGGAAAGCACTAAACAGATTCCCGTCGAGATTGTGAGGGCTTTGACGTTCGTGCCGATGCTGTTCAGAAGCTCTTGCCCAAGCCCCATATTGTGCCATAGGTTGCCCCAAGCCTCGTAGACCTCACCCGGTCGCGGGATGACTTTGCTGGGCGAATTGAACCAGAGCAGAAGCGCCAACGCCACCTGGAACAATATTAGGATTTGAAATGCGCCGCTTGAGAGATTTGCATTGGGAAGGAAGACCTTCCCAATGCTTTTGAGCGGATTTATTTTCTGAGCAGTCGCCACGTTTACTTTTCAGCCTTCATGACGACTTCAACTCGTCTGTTTGCGGCTTTACCGGCGGCAGAGGTGTTGGGTTGAACCGGCTTGGTTTGGCCGAACGCCATGACGCTGACGCGACCCTTAGGGAAGTTGCCCGGCGCACGTCGTTCTAACCAGCCCTTGACCGCAAAGGCGCGAGCTTCGGAGAGCGCCATGTTCGAGGTCGGATTGCCCACGTTGTCCGTGTGACCTTCGATCTCGACCGTCAGTGACCCCGCGATCAACATGTCCTTGAGCATTCGCTCCAGGACAGCCTTGGCGGACGGTGTGAATGTTGCCTTGCCCGTTTCGAATTCCAGCTTCCAGCCCTTTTTGCTGACCACTCGCTTGGAACTTTCTGGTGTGGCGCTATCAAAGGTTGGTTTAGCTCTCTGAATGTCTGTAGTCGTTGCACCTGACTTTTGCTGCAAGCTTTGCACGTAGGACGTATCCAGGATTTGGTCTACGGGGTCGATCTGCGGGACGAGAGTCGGGTACTGCTCGCGGGCGATCTGTCCAAAGATGGTGTAGGTCGCGGCGAAGATATTCTGCCCTCCTCCCATCAAACCAAAGAGGACCAGATTGTCGGCGAGAGTATTAACCGAGGAGCCACCTAACTCGACTTCATTGCCCTTCTTGTCGCGTTCGATGACGCCTTTGTAGTATTTCTCCCAATACGCGCCATCCTAGCCTTCCACACCGAAGACGGTAGCGCTGACATCCGCCGCTTTCGACAGTGCCTCGGCACTAGTGCGCACCATTGCGCCTCCCTAGAAGATAGCGTCCAGCATCTTTTCAACTTGTCCCCGATTTGCCTTCATCCACTTGTCGATTCCGATGATCGTGTTCGGCATTTGGGTGCTGTATTCTCTGGTTGAGACGATGTTGACGAGTCCGCCCTTCTTCATGGCGATATTCACGTCGCCGGGAGTCCACGTCACGACGCAATCCACCCTAATGGTTTTCGTGTCGCCCGTTCTTCGGCCATTCTTGACCACCGGGCGATCTTCCGAGTAACCCGTGATGTACTTTTCCGCGGCGTCGAGGTAATCGTTTGCCGCGATCCAGTTCAGGGCATCAGGGTCGTAGGTCTTCTCGTCAGGATTGTTGCGCAGGCCGTTATCACCGAGCCATTTCATGGCGATATTCCAGTCTCCGTCTCGCAGGTAGCCGGAGGCGACTCCGCCCATTGCCAACTTGGGGTTTGTTTTCCAAGCTGCCGGTCCCATAAACTTGTCTTCACCCTTGGAGTAACCAGCTGAGCCAATGACTTTGGCTCGATATTCTGGGCCGAGCTTTTTGAGAATATCGTTGACACCCTTTAGGAAGACGGCGCTTCCATCGCCCATAATCCCGACAAAGTGCGCTCCGGTGGTCGGGTTGCTCTCGCCTCGGCTGAGAGCTTGTGCGAAGGCAACGAGTTCTTCCTGCATCTTGGCGGCGTCATCTTGGCGGATCAACTTTAGGTTCACGCCGTTTTTGGCCATGAGGCTGCCTTGAGTGGTTTCGCGTCCGCCGTTGGCGAGCATGAGGCCCATCTGGGCGTTCCACGCCCAGTGCAGCATTCGCATTTCCGGTGCGTCAACATTTGCCGCCGTCGCCGTCGGCAAGGTGAGGTTGGTTGGGGCTACGTAGCCCGGAGTTCCCGGATCCTTGGGAAGGTCTACCCTCGCGACTACCCTTGACTGACCGCCTTTTGCTTCAGGAATCAAATTGCTGCCGGTGCGCAAGAGGTACTTATATGCCCCAAATCCTGCGCCCGCGACGAGAAGAAGAATTGCGGCCTTGCCCGCCACCTTAAGTTGTGCCATTTAGTATTTCTCCGATCAGTTTCACTGATACGTTAGTACAATACCGCGTTCTTGCGCTTTAGGTTGCGGGCCACTTACATTGCGAACCGCTTCAGACGCAAGGAATTTGCAATAACCGAAACGCTTGAAAATGCCATAGCGCCAGCTGCCAGCATCGGACTGAGCAGACCGACTGCGGCAAGAGGGATCATGACCACATTGTAGGCAAACGCCCAAAACAGATTCCAGCGGATTGTGGAAAGGGTTGCCTTGGAAAGAGAAATCGAGAGAGGTACGCCGCGTAAGTCGGAGCGCAAGATCGTGATTCCCGCCGTTTCCATTGCGATATGTGTGCCGCTTCCCATCGCAATTCCGAGATCGGCTTGAGCCAGCGCGGGAGCATCGTTGATTCCGTCACCCACCATCGCCACCCCACCCGAAGCTTGGTACTTGGCAACTATTTTGGCTTTCCCATCCGGCAGGACACCCGCCTCAACGGTCTCGATTCCCACCTGCTTTGCGATCACGGCGGCGGTCGCGGCGTTGTCGCCCGTCACCATGATCGTCGCGATGCCCATGGCATGGAGTTTTTCAACCGCTTCTCGACTGTTCTTACCGACCACGTCCGCAACCGCGAGGCCTCCCAGCGGACCCTGATCATCGCTCAGAATGAACGTTGTTTTTCCTGCTTGCCGAAGGATCAAGACCTGAGCTATAACCTCCGGGCTCTGGGTGGCGACGGATTCTGCGGAGTACTTTGGACTTGCGATCAGGAGCCTCTTGCCTTCGACCGCACCCTTCACGCCCGTGCCCTCTATGGCAGTGAAATCGTCAGCGGGGAGCAATGCCAATTTGCGCTCCTCTGCGGCGAGGACGACGGCTCTTGCGACCGGGTGCTCACTGAGATTTTCGAGGGATGCGGCAAGTTGCAAGACACGATCCTCGGACTCTTCCCGTAACGCGACTACGTCGGTCACTCGCGGTTTCCCCTCCGTAATCGTGCCTGTTTTATCCAGTAGCACGGTTGTCACCGACCCGGCCCGTTCCAGTGCCTCGCCATCCTTGACGAGAATTCCGAGTTCGGCTCCGCGCCCCGTCCCGACCATCAATGCCGTCGGTGTTGCGAGTCCAAGAGCGCATGGGCATGCTGTCACGAGGACGGCAACGGCTCGAATCAGGGCTTGATCGAACCCCAGTCCCGATGCGAGACTGATCCCAGCAGTGAGTATCGCGACGAGAATCACGAGGGGTACGAAAACAGCCGAGACACGGTCGGCAAGCTTTTGCATGGGTGCTTTGGACCCCTGCGCGCGTTGAACCATTTTGACAATCTGGGCAAGCATCGTATCCGCCCCGACGCTCTTTGCCTCGTAGGTTACGGAGCCATTTTGATTGACCGTGCCGCCTGTAACCGCTTCGCCCGCCGTTTTTCGGGCTGCAAGAGGTTCGCCGGTGAGCATTGACTCGTCGATGTAGGTATCACCGTCAATGACAATTCCGTCTACAGCAACCCGTTCACCCGGACGCAAACGTAACCTGTCCCCCGGCTTGAGCAAGTCCAGAGGGACGACCTCCTCTTTACCGTCACAGTTGATTCGCGTAGCCGTCGTGGGGACGAGCCCCATGAGTTGCTGGATCGCACTCGACATCCGGGTTTTTGCGCTTGCCTCCAGGTACTTGCCAAGCAGAATAAGACACACGATGACGGCTCCCGTCTCGAAGTAAATGTGTTCACTCTGCATGTGCGAGTGACCCGCATAACGAATCAAGCCATAAACGCTGTAAGCCCACGCGGCGCTCGTCCCCATCGCGACAAGAGTATCCATAGTGGTCGACAGGTGCTTGAGCGAACGCCAAGTGCTTGCGTAGAATTGACGCCCGAAGTAGAAGATGACCGGAGTTGCCAGTGCAAACAAGAGCCAGTTGACTACTTCCGGCCTTGGATGCCAGAACATCGAAATCAGAAAGGTCGGAACCGTCAGGGCAGTCGCAAGGAACAAGTTCAGCCTCATTGCCTTGACTTGCTCGGCAGTCTCGGCCGCCATGTGCGCCGCATGCTCGTCCGGCGAGTGTCCAGCATGGATATTGCTGATTGGCTTTGCAACGTATCCAGCTTTATCTACTGCCTCGCCCATAATTTCGGGCGTCACCTCGTGTGCGTGGGTGACCGTAGCCTGGTGGGTGGCAAAGTTGACATTCGCTTCGGTCACGCCAGGAAGTTTGGAAAGCGCACGTTCGACCCGGGCAACGCAGGAAGCGCAGGTCATGCCCTCGATATCAAGCTGGGTTACTTCTGCAGTAACGTTGTCGTTCACGCTGACTGTACCGCGCCGTATCCCTCTTCCGTCACCGCCTCGACAAAATCTGGCACTTTGGCACTTTGATCGTGTGTGACGCAAGCGATTCCCGATTCCAAATCAACCGAAGCCGACGCGACGCCCGAAACTGCCTCTAGGGCATTTTTTACTGCCCTAGCACAATGACCGCATGTCATTCCTTGGATACTCAACTTTGTCTCAATGGTGCTCATTTCTTCTTCCACGTTCCTTTGTTCACGTTGGTTTTCCAAACCCGATGTGTCCTCATGACAAACTCCCCACGGCTCGAGCTAACTTGGCTGAAGACTTTCGCTCGTACTGAGTCGCTTCCGCAACTGAAAGTCTCGCGTGGGTTAGTTGCGAGCGGGCATCCGTGAGTTCGGCTAGAATGGACTTTCCTTCCTGGTAGCGAATCAGCGCGACGCGGTAGGCCTCGTCACTTGCTTTGAATTCGGCATCGGCAGCCGCCTTAACTTCACTCAATGCGCTCCACTCCGCCCAAGCCTGGGAAACTTCAGACGCGATTTTGTTTTCGAGGGCATGATGTTGAGCGGCAATCGCCGCAAGCATCTTTCTTTGCTCCTTGGTTTCGGCGCTTCTTCGCCCGCCGTCCCCGAGCGGGAAACTAAGTACAACCCCGGCCTTAAAGCCGCTCTGAACTCGGCTACCCCGCAT
>JAIOPU010000119.1 GCA_021413725.1 Armatimonadota bacterium
ACAAAAAACATGTTGGGATTTTTCTTTCCGCTCTCGCGGTGGGCTTGACTGGTTGCGGCACTTCCGCCGCAAAGGCGGAGGAGCGCACTCGTGCGAAGCCAGGAGCGACTTCGACTTCATCGCAATTGACGGTCTATCAGCAGGGGTTTGGGCTCGTAAAAGAAGTACGCGACTTCAACCTCAAGGCAGGGCGTCAGGATGTCTTTGTGGAGAATGTTGCGGAGAAGATCGAGCCCGACAGTGTTGCGATTCGTTCTCTCAGTGCTCCGGGATCTTTCGAGGTTCTGGAGCAGAATTATCGCTACGATCTGATTAGTAATATGGCGATTCTGAGTAAGGCAGTGGGAGGGACCATCATCCTGAATCGGGTTCTGCCGAATGGGAATCGCGAGCGGATTGAGGGGACTCTCATGAGTGCGCCGACACTGATCACGCCAGTTGAAGGAGCCGCAAATACTTACGACGGGATGGTGCTGAAGACCAACGACGGGCGAATCCTTCTCAACCCCTCTGGCGAGGTTGAGGTGAAGTCGATTCCGGAGGAATTGATTAGCAAGCCGACTCTGGTTTGGGACTTGGACTGTGAAAAAGCCGGTGCGAATCAGGTTGAGTTGAGCTACATCACCCAGGGGATCACTTGGAGTTCGGACTACGTTTTGCAGCTTGATGATGCGGGAACCTCGGCGGACCTGAAGGGTTGGGTGACAATGAAGAACCAGACGGGGGCGACATTTAAGGATTGCACCTTGAAGCTCTTGGCAGGGGATGTTCAGCGGAGTTCGCAGGCTTATGCCATGAGTGACCGCAGCCGGAGTAAGAACGCGGAGGTGTTCATGCCTAACGCAAGCATCATGAAAGAAGAAACCTTCGCTGACTATCATCTTTACACCCTCCCCCGTCCCGCCACCGTCCGCAACAATGAAAACAAGCAACTCAGCCTTCTCGAAGCCTTTAAGGTCCCCGTGACAAAGAAAATCATCTTCGACCCTATGAGCTACTATGGCGAGTATCGTCCGAGTGAAAATGCCGCTGGGACGGGAGTGATGAAAGCCAAGGTTAGCTACGAATTCACGAACGACAAAAAGAGCAACATGGGTATGGCTCTCCCCGCAGGAAGGCTCAAGATTTTCCAGCACGACAGCACCGGCGCGACCCAACTGCTGGGCGAAGACCACATTGACCACACTCCTGCGGATGAGAAGTTAAAAATCGTCGTAGGGAAAGCATTTGACATCGTGGCTGAACGCAAAAGGACGAGCTTCCAGTACATCTACGGCAGTCGCCGAAACCCGATTGGAGCCCGCGAAACGTTCACCACCGAACTCAGAAACCGCAAGAACGCCCCCGAAACCGTCACGCTCATTGAGCGCTATTGGGGAGATTGGAGGGTAAGCAATTCAACCGAACCAAACACGAAACTCGACGCCCATACCATCCAGTTTCAGGTCGCGCTCAAAGCGGGCGAGGTTAGAAAGTTGACCTATTCTTTCGAAACAAACGAGACGAAGGAAGCCCCTAAGGCTGCTACCACAGACGAGACCACCACTCCCACGGATACAAAGGCGGTTGCTCCTTCCGCAACGGAAACTAAGCCAACAGACACTACCGCGGCCAAGCCAGATCCCGTAGCTCCAGCCGCTAAGCCAGATGCCGCAGCAGCAACAGAAGTAAAGCCTGACCCAGCGGCGGCCAAAGCACCCAAAACGGACGACGCCAAGACCGAGAAACCGGCACCGCCTAGGACAAAGCCCGGACCTCAAGCTGCGCCCCGCCCAGTGGGTGAGGTACCCGGGACGGTTACCGCGACACCAACTCCCATGACCACTGCTCCGGAGGGAGCGAAGAAGCCGCCGGAACCCAAGAAACTCGTCAATTACGTTGCCCCAAAGCCTTCCGGGAATGCGAGTTCATTTAAAGGACATTGGGTCCAAGCGCCAAGCCCCGGTCTGCAGAAAATGATCGACCAAGCAAAAGCCAAGGGCAATAAGCCCTTAGATATCCATGTCGATATTGACGGAGCCGGCGGTTACATCCAGAAACTGGGCGCACGTACCTACGAGGGCGTAACTCAGGTCAAGGATGGTGGTATCGTCCTCAATCCAACGAAGATCAACGGGAAAACTCCAACGATGGAAGCGGAAGTTCGACCACAGCTATTCAAGATGGTCAATGGTCAACTGGTGTTCTTTATGAACGGCAAAGCTTCCCCGATGAAATTCAAGCGAGGCTAACCACCAGACACAAGAAACCCCTCGGCAGAGTTGCCGAGGGGTTTCTTTGTGAGGAGGTCTGAAAGTTACAAGCCGAGGGCGTCACGTAGCACAGGATCCCTTCGCAGCTTATCAACCGCGCGGGAAAGTCGCTTGCGTGCGTTCACCGAAGAGAGATCACTCTTCTCGGCGATCTCGTCGAATGAGAGACCTAGTGAGAATCGCATGTGCAACAATTCTTGGTCAACTGGGTGCAGGTCGTGCAGACAGTTCTTCACGGCGCAATCCACCTCGTCAAGCTCAGCAACAGGCGCCGTCACATCGCGTGAGTAATCGATCGGAAGTTCTGCACCGCGGCGCGTGAATTCCCGGCGTCGCCAAGAGCGTAAAGATGTGCGGGCAAAACCGCTGACCCAAGAGGCCACGTTGGAGCGTGATTCGTCGAATCGCGACAAGTTGACGAGAACGTCGTAAAGACATTCTTGCGCAAGTTCTTGCGCTTCGTCCGCAGTCAGGCCGGCATGCATAAACCGGCGAAGCAAAACCTCTCGCAAGTAGCCGGACAAAGTCTCCCTTTTCGGCTCATCTCCGTATTTTGCACCAATGGCAAGCGCAGTAACGCCCGCTGGATCGCTTATGTAACTCATATTTTCTTCCCCTCACTTCACGGGTGAACCAAAAGGGTTCACCAACGTAAACAAAATTTCGTTGGCTCGCGCCGTCCATCAAGTGGTCGATCGCTTATTGCCGTATAGTATCGTCGAAAAGACGGGAAAATGTGACGCGAAAATGAACTTATTTTAAAAACCACGCATTAATACTAGTGGAAAACTCCTGAATTTGAAACCTAGTATGAGAATTTCGCCCTAGAGTGTCACAAAATGACCATTTTTCGACGATTAATATATGACCTGAACCTGAATGTAAAGGAGTCAACCATTTTTAATGGACATAGATTCTGAAGAGAAGGAATCCGGAGAGATTCAAATGAAATGTGAAGAAGCATCGGAGATGCTCTACCTCTACGTGAGCGATGAGCTGAATGCGACTGACTGTCGAAAAGTCAGTGCGCATTTAATTTTGTGTCCGGCGTGTCGCAAGGCTTTGGCGGAGACAGTCCGTATTGCGGGCGTTCTTGGGGCGACAATGCCCCGAATGCCAATGCGGTATTACGCGGTCGATCATTGAGGCCGAAATAAACTCAGTCAAAATTCAGCGATGACATGACTGGATTTGAATTGCTGAATTGAGTTCGGTCCCCTGGCCAAAGTAGCGTCCTGCCTTTGCCAAGCAACAGGCATACCCCCAATCGACGAAGGCCAAGGTGCCTGTCCGACCCCAGCAAGATGGCCTGAATGGCCGCTTTCACCGCAGCGCCTCGGTTCCCCCGCAATACTTCAAGGGCAGCGAGATTTCGGGAATTTTGCGCCAAACCTTGTCGAATATCCGTGGCGGGCAAGCCATGCACAAACCAATTCGCACGATTCGAATAGATCGATGATCGAACTCGAACCTCTTCGTGAACCTGCCGCTCAGACCGCACATAAGAATTCCGCGAGTGCATCCGCCAAAAAGTCAACCGCTCACCAATGCAAATTGCGGGACCGGTGCGAGCGATCCGGAGCAATGAGACCCAATCACCTGAATAGGACAAACTCGAATCAAATCGAGCCTCTGTAGCGCGAAACAGAACACTTGATGCCAGAACCCGGTTTTCGTACAGGAGATAGGGCAAAAGCTCCTGTACGGGCTCTCTAGGCCAGTTTGCGTGGACATCCTCACTCGTGTCCAACTTCCCGTGTTCATCAACCTTCCAGCCCAAGGTGTAGCAGAACATGGCCCGTTTCTCAGACTCCATCGCCTGCACTTGCTTTTCCAACTTGGTCGACTCCCAGACATCATCCGAGTTGAGAACGGCAAGGTAGATTGAGACGCGAGGTTCTGTCACCACTGTTGCAGATTTTACTTCACATTTCTGGCAGCCCAAGCAGATTGACTAGGAAACATCGCTTTTCCAACAATCGAGTGGCCAATACTATGGAAACTGCGGAAAATTGCGATACAATGAACCTGCTGGACTTCAAAAAATGACGCTAAGAAAGACGCTTATTGTTTGGCTCATCCTGACCGCAGCACATCTGTCGGCGCAAGATCGACTGCGCCCGATCACTGTTAATCTCATTGCAGAGCCTAGAACTGTGCAGATTCTCCCGGGTGATTCTACATCCGTTTGGTCCTACACAGGATCATCTGAAGGCGGCGGGCGGCAATCCCTCGGATTCTTACCAAATTCGCACCTCGGACCCACAATTTCTGCCATGCAGGGACAGCAGATAAAGATCAAATTGACCAATCAGCTTGATCAACCGACGGTGACCCATTGGCATGGTTTGGACGTTCCTGCTGATATGGACGGGCATCCCGCTTATGCCTTCCCCACCGGCGAATCATATTCCTATTCCTTTACAATTTCGAATCGTGCTGGCACCTACTGGTACCACCCACATCCCGATATGGCAACGGCCGACCAAGTCCAAATGGGGCTGGCTGGATTCTTCATCGTCCACGATCGCAACGAACTAGCCTTAAACCTGCCATCGGGTGCGGCAGACCTTCCCTTGTGCATCCAAGATCGCACTTTTGATTCTGCGAACCAATTTGTCTTCAATCCCAGCATGATGCATGGCTTCTTTGGGTCGTTGGTCTGCGTTAATGGACAGCCGAACTATGTTCAAAATGTTGGCTCCCGAGTGCATCGGCTCAGGCTTCTCAATGGCTCAACAAGCCGGATCTATAAACTCGCCTTTTCCGATGGAACTCCGATGGTTATCATCGGAAACGATGGGGGACTTCTTGCCACTCCCAATACCAAACCCTACTTAATGCTTTCACCAGGAGAGCGGGCGGAAGTTTGGGCCGATTTCCGCGGCAAACCGCTGAATTCCGAAATCATCCTCCAAAGCCTCTCCTTTTCCGGCGCAGGAATGAACCAGGGAGCGGCCCTAGACGTGATGACGTTCAAAATCGTCCAGCAGGTCACGGACAATCGCAGCCTTCCGGCCAACCTCTCGTCAATCCCGGCTTACAACTTGTGGGAGGCCGTCAATGCGAGCAACCCAAAGAGCTACCCAATCACCCAAGCTAATGGTCATTACGTCATCAATGGCGCATCCTTTTCGATGGAATATGTTGCCAACAACGAAGTTGCTCGATGCGGCACCCTAGAGGTCATCTCCGTCAGTAATCCGCAAGGCATGATGCACATCGCGCATCCCATTCACTTCCATGGGCGTCAATTTCAGATACTTGATCGAACAGTTGTTCCGTCCTCGGTCGCTAACTGGAATACCGTTAAAGATGGCTACAACGATTCAGGCTGGAAGGACACCTTTATGCTGATGCCCGGCGAGACAGTGAGGATTTTAGTTCGACACGGCAAGAACCCCGGGCTCTTTAACTACCACTGCCATAACCTCGTCCACGAAGACATGGGCATGATGCGCAATTTTCGGCTTAACCCATAAATTCCCAACTGCGGCACGGTATAATGCAACTACTATGTTGCCTATCCAAGACAAGATCGAACGATCCCTAATCCTCCCCGCCTCCCAATTGGTGGTTTGGAA
>JAIOPU010000120.1 GCA_021413725.1 Armatimonadota bacterium
TGAAGAGAGGCTTCTGCACGGTGGAGTTTTTGTGAAATTTCCATCTAATCAAATCAAACCTCTACAAAAACACCGACACTGCCCCGAAGCAAGCCCTCGCGCCCGTCAAACCCAGAATTTAATCGAAAAACGGATGAAAAGGCGCCTCACCGGGACAACCCGCATTGAGAGTCGCGCATTCCAAATCGCTGCGCTATTTCGCCGCGCTCATCAGGCGGCCATCACCCGCACTCTGAGCCCGACTCTGCTGCCCGGCTAACCAACTCAAGGTCATCGCTTCGGTGAAGACGGTCGAATTGGAATGCAAATGATCGTCCGAAAAGACAGAGTCAATCTCCCCGTCAAAGTACTCCTCAATCCCCGCCCGATTCGAGTGCAAATGCCCCCGAATCGTCTCGCCCAAACCGTCGTGCATCCAGCGCCCGGTGACATCGAAACCGCGCTTGTACCGAGCAATGCGGATCGAGTCCGGAATCTTGTCTTTCATCACCTGGCGAATAATCCACTTCCCGTATCCGTTGCGGACCTTCAGAGTCTCCGACAGCGCAATCGCCAGCTCAACGAGCTGAAAATCCATAAAAGGCAACCGACTCTCGACGCTGTGCGCCATGCTGTTGCGGTCTTCGTAGCGGAGCAAAGTCGGAATGCTGGTCGTTTTGATATCCAGGATTTGGCGGTCGCGAGCGTCTTTCCAAGATCGCGTCCCGATCACAGGCTCAGGCAGTTTCAGATTGCTGGAACCCGTGTTTTCGGAGGTGCGATTGTACGCCTTGTGGTACTGTTTCCAAGCAAACCGCTCCGCCCAAACCATCGGCAACGCCCCCAAAAGCCCCTTGAACATCCCGGCGACGTCCTTCGAGCGCCAGCGATCCTTGAGAATCTCCAGTTGATACTTGCGATAGCCCATGAAGTCCTCGTCCCCGCCCTGACCGCCCAAAAGCACCTTCACCCCTTCCCTTTTCACGCGCTCATACACGAGATATTGCGCGATGATGGACGGGCCCGCGAAGGGTGCGTCTTGAGCCTGGATCGTCTCCAGAAAGGCGCGCTGAATCTCGGGAGTTTCCGGGTCGATGTAATGAACTTTTATCCCGATTTTCCGACCTAACTCCTCGACAAGAGGCCCTTCGGAGGCGGATTTGGTGGGTGATCCGAAGGTGAACCCCTCAATCATCGGGCTCTGGACGGACGCGAGATAGGAAAGCGTTGAACTGTCGAGTCCGCCGCTCAGGGACACGCCGACGGGGACATCTGCCCTCAACCGAATCTTCGTCGCCCGCTCCAATTCGCCGAGGACGAGGTCCATCAGCTTGGTCTCGGACAAACCGGCGATCGTCGCGATCCGCGCGGCGACTCGCGACGGCAAATCGTAGTAGCACTCCTCCTTCACCCCGCCCGATTCCAGATCAACGACAAGATAATGTCCGCTGCGTAGCGCATGCAGCCCGGTGTATTGGGACACATCGGACTCGTCTTCGTACTCCCAAATCTTGATGCCCTTGGCGAGATACTGGAGATTGGGCTCAAATCCAAACTCTTGGGCGATCACTTTGCCACTGGACCCAAAGAATAAGAAATCTCCTTGCTTTGCCCACAAAAGTGGCTTGACCCCGAAGCGATCCCTGACTAAATGCAGGAGGCGCGCACGCGAATCGTACATCGCGAGTACGAACATGCCGTTCAATTTTTGGAGGCAATCCACGCCCCACTCCATCCACGCCTCCAGCAAGACCTCAACATCGCCGGTGGTCGTAAACTTGTGCCCGAGGGCGACAAGTTCCTCACGAAGTTCGACGTAGTTGTAGATTTCGCCGTTGAAGGTCATGCACAGGGTGCGGCTCGCATCCCATTTCGGCTGGTTCGAGGCGTCCGAAGTGTCGATAATCGAGAGCCGGTCGTGACCAAAGTAGAGCCCCGCTGTAACCTCTTCGACGCACTGAAAGTCCGGCCCGCGACTAATTTGGCTATCGACAATCCGCTGAACGACATCTCGCGTCCCCGCCGGTCCCATGCCGCCCGCAATGCCGCACATCTCTTACTTTTCCCCTTCAAAATTGTGAATCAGCACTTCACCCAATTATGACATGGCGGAGTTCTGAGGTAAACCATGGGAATGTTCTCTGCCGAAGCAATTTCTGCCCGTCGAAAACGCGTCGAAGCCCATCTCGGGCTCTCTGATCAAGTCCTCATTGTCGATGCCGGCCTCCCTATCGGTCAGCCCAGCGGAATGGATCAGACCTATGACTATCGAGTCCACGCTGACTACTATTGGCTGACCGGTTCCCGCCGTCCTGGGGGAGTTATTGCTTATGATCCAGGGGCTGGTTGGACTCATTTCGTCGTCCCCGTCACCGAAGCCGAGCGAGTTTGGGAAGGCGTGACGGTTGAACCTGTTGGGGAAGATGTGGAATTGCTTGCGGGCTATCTGAAAGAGCGAGAGTCTCGAAAAGTCATTCGTTTGGGAGGCTCTGACCCCAAACCCACCCGCGAATTTGAGGCAGAACTCTGGCATCTTCGCCGTCCGAAGGACTCCGAAGAACTCGCCGTGATGCGCCAAGCCGCGATCGCAACGGCGGCGGGTCACGCCAAGATCGCTGAAATCTGCAAACCAGGGCTCTCCGAACGCAGAGCGATGATCGAAATCGAAGCCGAATTCATGCGAAATGGTTCCGAACGTCCCGGCTACAACACAACCGTTGGGATCGGCTCAGATGCGGCGGTATTGCACTTCACGCCCACTGCTCGCGAACTGAAAGAGGGCGATGTCATGCTCGTCGATGCCGGTGCCAGCGTCGACGGCTACATTATTGATGTCACCCGAACCTACGGAGCGCATTCTGGTTTCGCGAAAGACCTCTATGGGGTCGTTCTCGCCTCCATTCTCAAGGGTAATTCCCTATGCCGCAAAGGCGTTGAGTGGGTTGACGTTCATTATGCTTGTTGCGAAGTGATCGCCGACGGACTTCGGGGATTGGGAATTCTGAATTGTTCTGCTGAAATTGCCTGCGAAAGCGGACTAATCGCACTCTTTATGCCTCATGGCATTGGCCACGCCGTCGGACTCGGAGTCCGCGATTGCAGCGGCCCTTATCCCGGACGTGAATCCGGATTCTCTTGCGGTGCCGGAGTTCGGTGCAACTTTCCGCTTGAGCCAGGATACGTGATGACCGTCGAACCGGGTTGTTACTTTATGCCGCCCCTGCTGAATAAACCCGCAAACCGTTCGAAATTTGCAGGTGAAGTGAACTGGAGCCGGGTGGACGAAGTGATTTCAGTCGGTGGCGTGAGGCTTGAGGACAACATGCTCGTGACCGAAGGCGATCCTGAGAATCTTACTGGAGCCATACCAAAGTAGTATCATCTGAGTCGAACTGATGGAAATGCTAATTGCCGAAATCGCCACGCGCGAGGAATTCCTGTTCCAGGGTCCGGTCGCAAAAGCCTGCTTTTATGTCCTGATGTTCGCGAGCATGGGCTACTGCGCGTGGTGTTTCTGGAATCGCCGCAGATTCTGGAAAGACGGCAAGAAGATCACCTGGAAAACCAACTGGCTCCGCAATATTCTCTCGTTCATCCTCGCCCAAAAGAAAGTCCGCAGCAGCCGCCCGAAGTCGGGTGCGCCGATGCACTTGCTCATTTTCTACGGCTTTTTGTCGTTGCTGGCTGCTACCACCATTCTTGCCATCAATAGTTACGGCCCGTTCAAATTTCACTCCGGGACATTCTATAAAGTTTACGAAATGCTCTTCGACTCGCTCGGGCTGATGCTCGTGATCGGAGTCCTATGGGCGATTGGGCGCAGAAGTGGCTTTCGTCCCAAGGTCCTCAGCCACAACTGGCGCGACTATTGGGCGTTGGGGCTTTTGCTTGCTTTGGGAGTGACGGGATACTTGGTCGAGGGCGCGCGCATCGCTGTCAATCCCAAGCCCTGGGACTCGGTATCCTGGGTCGGATTTGGGTTTAGCAAAGCCCTCGGCTGGGTGACGCCGGATTCTTACACCTACATCTGGTGGTTTCACGCGATCCTCGTCGCCGGGTTCATCGCGAGTCTGCCGCACATGAAACTCAAGCACATCGTCATGGCGATTGCGACGGCTTCGAAGGCCCCCGAATGGCCGATGGGGCAACTCCAGCCGATTTCGATGGAGGAGGTCGAGCAGACCGGCCTGATCGGCGTCTCTCTTCCGAACGAATATTCGCAGTGGCACCTCATGTCGCTCGACGCATGCATGGAATGCGGGCGGTGTACCGAAGTCTGCCCGGCACATAACGTCGGGAAATCGCTGAATCCCAAAGCCATCGTCCAGGCGATTCACCATGCTTCGATCGACAATTCGAGCGTAATCGCGGCAGTTACCGAGGAGGCGCTTTGGGCTTGCACAACTTGCAACGCTTGCGTCGAGGCCTGCCCGGTTTTGATCCGGCATGTGGATTTAATTGTTGATGCTCGTCGCAATCTTGTCGCCGAGGGCAAACTCAGCGGCAGTGCGGCGTCCATGCTTCGTCAAACCGGCAGCACCTCCAACGCCTGGGGCGCACCGGCGGCGGCTCGCGAGGACTGGATGAAGGAACTCGAAGTCCCGCTTGCCCGCGAGAAGAAGGAGTTCGACGTCCTCTTCTGGGTCGGTTGCGCGGGCGCGACCGATCCCGGCGCGATGAAAACCACCAAAGCCACCGCCCAGCTGATGGCTCAGGCGGGAATTGACTTTGCTTGCCTCGGCAAGGAGGAAAAATGCACCGGCGACGCCGCAAGGCGCGTTGGCGATGAGTTCTTGTTCCAAGAAATGGCGGCGCAAAACGTCGCGACTTTCGGACAATACAAGTTCAAGAAGATCGTCACCCCTTGCCCCCACTGCCTTAACACCCTCGCTAACGAGTACGGCGAATTCGGCGGCGACTACGAAGTCCAGCACCACACCCAGTTCCTCCAAGAGCTCGTGGAAACCGGCGCGATCAAGCAAGCCTCCGGCGAAAGCGTTACCTACCACGATCCCTGCTACTTGGGGCGCGTGAACTCCGAAACCGAAGCCCCCCGTTCGTTGATTCGCAAAGAAGACCTCATCGAGCCGGAGCACAACGGCAAAAAGACTCTCTGCTGCGGCGCGGGTGGCGGCCGAATGTGGATGGAAGAAGCCCCCGACCAACGCCCCGGCAACCGCCGCGCGCAGGAGTTGGTGGATACCGGCGCGAAGACTATTGCCTTGGGTTGCCCTTTCTGCCGGATTATGCTGGATGCGAGTGTTAACCAAGTTGCCCCCGACGAAGGGATTAAGTTGCTAGACTTGGCGGAGATGTTGTTACAGGCGAATCAGAAAACTACGGTGTAAACTCGCAACGTGCTTACCTCGGTGCTACTTGCAATGGGAATTCAAACCCGGCCCGTGCCCACCGAATCGGAAAATTGCCATGTTCAGCCCACCTCCCGTTGACCCCTTCGCCCTTTCGACATATGACGTAATTTGGAACACACCCTCCGTGAACGCCGCAGGGAGCATGCCCATCGGGAACGGTGAAGTCGTCCTGAATGTTTGGACCGAGGACAAAACCGGCGACCTGCTTGTTCTGATCGCGCGGACGGATGCCATCTCAGAAATCAGTCGCATCCTGAAACTGGGCCGAGTTCGCGTCCACATCGCCAATTCCCCGTTCAAGGGCGCCAAAGACTTCCGTCAACACCTGAACCTGAAGGATGGCGTCATCGACGTTTCCGCCGGGGGGAGCCAACTGAGAGTTTTTGTTGATTCCGCCGCCCACGTCATCCACATTCGTGGCAACCTTGCCGCGAGTTCCCAGGTGACCGCGAGTCTGGAATCGTGGCGAAAGATGCCCCGCGTGCTTCCGCCGGAAGAGCATGCCTCGGCTTGGTCGGCACAAAACGCTCCATTCCCACTGGTTGAATCCGCCGACGTAGTCAGTAATCTCGGAGGTCAGCTTAGTTTTTATCACCGAAACGAATCCTCCATCGTTCCCAAACTCTGGGAGAATCAAACCCTCACTCAAGCCCCGGGCCGGTACGATCCCCTCCAAAATCTCACGTTCGGAGGCCTGATTCGGGCCGCAGGATTCGACTCACGCGGACCGTATGATCTTGTTTCGAAATCGCCAACAAAGGACTTCGATCTCAGTATCGCAACTTTGTCAAGAGTCACGAAGAGCGGCAATGATTGGGTCAAAAGCATCTCAGAGACCCCTGTCATTGCTCCCGAGAAAGCCGAAGCGCGGACAACGAGGTGGTGGCATCAATTTTGGGATCGATCGCACGTTTTTATTCAGAACCCAGTAAGCGGTGAACCTGTACCCAAAAATAACTTCTCTCTTCGAACAGGGTTTGATAGTGGCGGCGGCAATCGGTTCGCCGGGACCATTACCAACCCTAAGACGGCAATCAATGACGGTGGACTCGACCTTTCGGCGACCCTTGTACCAACGGGAAAAGCCCCCGGTCGCATCTTCGATAAACTCACGGCGGGGCAAAGCGACGGGTTCCTTTTTGATACTTATCCAGGGCAATGCCTGAGGCTCATCGTGGGCGACATGACCCTCACGAGCCCAGCGTGCCTAACCCTCACGAGCCCAGCGTGCCTAACCCTCAACGAGCCTCAGGATGTCCGCGCCACGTACAGTGCCAAAACCGGTGAGGCAAGCCTTTATCGAAACGGAGTTCGCGTCGCGTTTCATCCCGGCAGCGACCCGCTCTTGATTTCTCGAGGGTACGTGCTCCAACGTTACGTCCAAGCCTGTCAAGGCCGGGGTAAGTACCCGATCAAGTTCAATGGAGGCTACTTCACCGTCGAACCTGTCGCCAGCGGAATGAGTTTTGATCCCGATTGGCGTCGCTGGGGCGATTGTTTCTGGTACCAAAACACCCGCCATATGTACCATCCGATGCTCGCCTCGGGCGACTTCGAAATGATGGCTCCGTTCTTCAAGCTCTACGCCGATGCACTCCCGCTTGCGGAATCTCGCACCAAGATTTACCACAAGGCCGAGGGTGCGTATTTCCCCGAGACGATGACTGCATATGGAACCTACAGTGGCAACGACTACGGTTGGGACCGCAAGGGATTGGAGCCCAAAAATGTCCAGTGCCCGTGGTGGGACGACGCTTGGAATCAGGGGCCAGAACTCGTGAACTTGATGCTGGACTACTACGACTACACCGGTGATCAGAAATTCATGCGGGAGAAGTTGGTTCCCATGGCAACCTCAGTGCTGAAGTACTTCGACACACGGTTCCAGAAAGACAAGAACGGGCGAATCGTGCTTGACCCCACCCAAGTCGTGGAAACCTATTGGACTGGTGTTGTGAACGACGCGCCCACCACATCCGGCCTCATCGCAATCACCCAACGACTCGCAAAACTCCCGGTGAACACCGCTTTCTTCCAAAAAATGGCCCGAGCGTGCCCGGAGCTTCCCCTTGAAACCAAGGACGGTAAGCGCAAACTCGCTCCGGCCCAAAAGTACGACCGAAACACGAGCAACGTTGAAAACGGGGAGTTGTACGATGTCTGGCCTTTTCGAGTCGTCTCCCTAGACCGGCCCAAATTGCTGGCAGAAGCAAAGGTCGCATACGCGCAACGGCTTAATCGTCTGGACAACGGGTGGGGCTATGACGCGAATGTGGCGGCCTTGCTAGGTCTGACGGATGAAGCTGCGCGGATTCTGAGCGTGAAGTCAAGAAATTCGAACAGCGCCTACCGCTGGCCCGCTACTTGGGGTCCCAATTTTGATTGGCTCCCCGACCAGAATCACGGCGGCAACCTGCTCAACACAGCTAACTTAATGCTCCTCCAATCAGAGGGCAACTCAATTCGCATCTTCCCGGCCTGGCCCATGAAGTGGGATGTGAGCTTCAAACTTCATGCTCCTCGAAACACCACGGTGGAGGCAACATTGAAGGGTGGCCGTATCTCGGGGCTTAAAGTCACTCCCGCGAGCCGCGCCAAAGATATCATCTGGCCTGCGGGATTTCAGCAAATGTAACAAAAAAGCGTCCGGGTGTACCCCGGACGCTTTTTGAATCTCTTAGCTCGAGACCTTACCTGCCGCCGCGACGGCTGTTGGGCTTTTGCACCCGATTATCCTGCCTTGGACCACCTGTAGCAGCTTGTCTTGCCTTCTTCTGAGCGAAGAAGGACATGGGCTTGGAATTTGACGCCTTGCCGGGTGCGCCCGATGACGGGGACTTGGGCTGAGGGGGGCGCGGTGGATGCTGATTCGGATGGGCGGCCGCTGGCTTGGGAGTTTGCGGATGAGGGCGCGGGGAAGCAGGTCGCTCGGGTCGAGGGTGGTTGTCCCGTCGCTCGTTGACCGCCTTCTTCACCGACTTTCGCAGAGGAGCGCGGAAGGAAACTGCCTTCGGCTGAACCGAACTCATCTCCGAGATTCGGATCGTCGTGCCGAGCAGGACTTCGATATCACGCACGTCTCGCGATTGATCGGCGAAAGCCAGAGTCACAGCGCGACCCTTGGCACCGGCGCGACCGGTTCGGCCGATTCGGTGAACGTAGTCTTCCGGCTGATCCGGGAGGTCAAAATTGATGACCAAGGAAATATCCTTGACGTCAATTCCTCGGGCAGCGATGTCCGTCGCTACGAGAACCTTGAACGTTCCGTTCTTGAATCCTTCGAGCGCGGCGCGGCGTTGCGGGAGACTTCGGTCCGAGTGGATCTCGGCGGCGTTGAATCCGTCGAGTCGAATGTCTCGGGCGAGCTTTCGGGCGCCATGTCGGGTTCGCGAGAAAACCAAGACCGAACCGGTTGAAGCGTAAAGCAACTCAGCCAAGGCCGTGCGCTTTCCATTGAGGTCTACGTAAATCAGTTCTTGGTCTACCAATTCAGAAGCCGTCCCTTGCGAAGCGACTTCGACTCTTGCGGCATTGCGTAGATAGCCAGAAGCGAGCTCGGCAATCTCACGCGGCATCGTAGCGCTGAAAAGCATCGTCTGTCGATCCTTCGGAGTTAGCTCGAGAATTCCCCATCGCGGCTCCGCCGACGATCAGTACGCTCTTTAGCCCAATACTATAGAGTGTCTCGCAAATCTGCTGCGCAAGCTCGCGAGTGGGAGCGAGAACGAGCCCGATTTCCTTTTCGCCAAGTCCGGCGGCCATCGGAAGTCCGAATGCGAGAGTTTTGCCGGTGCCGGTTTGGGCGATTCCGACGACATCGCGACCCGTCATAGCGATAGGGATCGCCTGCTCCTGAATCGGAGTCGGGATTGAAATGTTGAGAGTGAGGAGTCGGTCGCAAAGTTCGCGACTCACGTTGAGGCTACTAAAGCCCGATTTAAATTGAGTTTCTTGCATGAAATATTCGGCGTCCCCGAGGGGGCGTCATCTGTTTTTGTGCCGCTGAAAACGAACAAGCTCTTACGGGGCAACTGTCGGGGAGCTTGGGCGCACGCGTAATTCACAAAACCGGAAATCCATGCGCTTCTCACTGGAAGTGAAACAACACTATACCCTAAATTCCACATTCACTAATTTAGTGCGGCAAAGTTGACGAATGGTAACCACAAAGCCTGTCTCGTGACCATGATAATGCCCACCATCATCGGCGGCGGATCGCAATCGAGCGACGCCTCCCTCTCTCATTTCAACTCTTTTCGATTCGACCCGAGCAAACTCGCCCGGTTCTGGTCGCGACTCTCAAAAATCGACCAAGGCGGTCTTGATGTCCTCTGTATTGGCGACTCGCTTTTCCGAGGACAAGGCACGACCAACCCGGACACTCTGTCCATTCCCGACATTCTGCGCACAATTCTGCAGAATCGCTGGAATCCGACGGGTGTGATGGGCGGCGCGGGATTTCTGCCCTCCCAATGGACTTGGGGCTCTCCTCCGACCCAGCCGATGGCCGCGACGAATGCCGACCTCTCCGGAGCAAGTTCCAGAGTTGTGAATGGTGCTGGTAACTGCCTTGTGAAGCTGACCTCGGGCGGTTCGGCCGGAACGTTGGTCTGGGCGGGTAGCGGCGTGACCGATCTCGAAGCGATTCACCTCAAAAAGAACGGCAGTTCGATCACGGCAGGCTGGGCGATGACGGGCTCAGAAACCGGCACCGGAACTCTGAATATCTCCGACGGGACGGCAATCGAATACTGTCGACACACGGTCATCAAAGCTGGGATGTCAGCCGCAAACAGCTTCACATTGACGATGAGTGAACCTGCATCTGATGATCTGAGGTTCAGCGGTGTCATTCGCTATCGCAACGACTTTGGCGCTGGAATTCGGGTTCACAACCTCGCTTGCAGTGGAATGCAACTCTATGATTCAGCCAACAATAACGGCTATTACCGAGGCGACGAGCCGATTCCGGGCGCAACTACAGCGACAACACTTCAAGCGAATATCGATCAATGGACCTCAGAAGCCTCATCCACATCGACTGCCATTGGGGCGCGACGCGGGGCTTTGATCATCTGCGAACTCCTCACCAACGACCAAGGGAACTACGGGAACACCGGTGGAACGGTCGAGTCCGGCCGCGATGCCTATCGGGTGAAGCTGGATTTGTTCGTCCAATACTGCGCGAGTCGCCCAAGTCAGCCGTCGGTCTTACTCGTGATTCCGCCCTGTCCATTGGGTCGTGAAACGTATTATCGGGTCTTCAAACAG
>JAIOPU010000121.1 GCA_021413725.1 Armatimonadota bacterium
TGGCAGTTTAAGTTCGTTGGCGAGATCATTGTTCCCGTCGGTAAGCACGACGAAGACGAAATCACGATGGCGGCGCTTGAGGCAGGAGCCCAAGATGTCTCCTCTGACGAAGAAAACTTCGTCATCGAGACAAAAGTCGAAGACCTTCATGCCTGTACAGTCGGCCTCGCGGCGGCGGGATACACGGCGGCGGATTCGTACCTGACTTACGTCGCGACGAACATGGCTACCCCGAGCGAGGACGATATGCTCAAGCTCGCCAAGCTACTGGACGTGCTCGATGAACTCGACGACGTGAAGGAAACGTACTCCAACGTGGACATTCCGGAAGAGATTTACGAGAAATTGTGACGAAGTCGCCCCGAGTTCCTTTCCTGACATTGATTCTGGTCGCCGCGAATATCTTCGCGGCGTTTCTTATCTATTTCAGGCCCGAACTCGTCGACAAATTTGCGTTTCAGCCCTCCCATTTTTCGTTACTCACGCTGGTAACGAGCCTGTTTTTGCACTCCAGCGCACTTCACCTCCTCGGAAACATGATTTTCCTCGCAGCTGTCGGCCCGCCATTGGAGTTCGCTATTGGACCCCTGAAGTTTGGCGTCTTGTATCTGGTCGGCGGCGTAGTGGGGAATCTCGCGCACTTCGCAATCATGGGCAAGATCGCGCCGAATGACCTGGTCATCGGTGCAAGCGGGGCAGTTGCGGCGTGTGTCGGCTTGGCGAGTGTGAGGTTTTTCTCCGTGAGGGTGCCGCTGACACCTAAAATCAGCGCTGCCGTCCCGGCTCTCATCGGAGTCTGGGTTGTCCTTCAAGGGCTGGGTGCGTTTGTGAAACTTGGGGACGCTCCTGGCGGCATTTCTTACTGGGCCCATCTTGGCGGAGTCCTCGCCGGTCTGCTCCTGAGCATGGCTTTTCGCCTGCCGAAGGATGTCCAACTCGCATTTGGGCACGATGTGCTCGACCGAATCAACCACCTTGGCCCGGATGCGCAACTCGCTGTCGCGGAGAAGCACCTGCGCGACCACCCGGACGATCTCCGCGCGCAACTGACCGTGCTCCAGTCCCACCGCGATCTCGGAAATGCCGCAGAAGAGAGCGCGGGGTGGCTCAAACTCCTCGACGAAGGCGCACCGGAGGAGCAAGTTCTCGCCGTGACCCGGCTGGCAGAGCTAAAGATGCTGGGCGAAATGGATTCCCGTCGAAGAAGTCGCATCGCATCCAGCCTATTGGCGGAGAATCCCGAGGCCGCAACCACACTCCTAGAAAGCATCGCCAACGGCTCCCAAACCGATGTCGAGCGGCCGCAAGCCCTCCTCGCCCTGGCGCTGAAAGATTCCAAATGGGCGAAAATCCTCAAGCAGGACTACCCGTTCGATCCTGCAACGGACGTCGCCCAAAAGCGAGGATTGCTGTGAAAAGCTGGTGGAGATCGAAGCGTCCCTACGTTCTCAGCAGTCCCATCTACTGGCTCGTCCGCCTCTTCGGAATCACCATGAAAATCACGGTCGAGGGCTTCGAAAAGTCGGACGCGTTGCCGGTCGGCAAGATCTATGCGGGTTGGCATGGCCGCTCCTTTCTCGGGGCGCTGCATTTTCGCGGCAAGGGCATGTGGACGATCATCAGCCACTCGCGAGACGGCGAAATGCAGAATCGCATCTTCACCAAATTTGGATTCAAAATCATCCGCGGCAGTAGCGGCCGGGGCGGAGTTCGTGCCCTCATCGAGTGCATTCGAGTGCTGAAAACGGGCGAATCCATGGCATTCACCCCCGACGGCCCGCGCGGCCCGACCCACATCGTGCAAGAGGGAATCCTTTCGATGGCGCAAAAGTCCGGCGCAGTCATCGTCCCTTGCGGGGCGAGCGCCAACCGCCGCTGGCTCGCCGGAAGCTGGGACAGCTACATGATCCCCAAGCCCTTCTCCCGCGCGATCGTCCTCTACGGCGACCCCATCCCCGTCCCCCCGCAGACGACGAAAGAGGAATTTGAACGAATCCGGCTCCAAGTCGAAGAAGCTCTCAATAATTTGGAAAGGGAAGCCGAGAGTCGCATGGGGCATCCCTCCGGTTAGATTGAGCCTGAGAAAAGTCGCCCATTGGCGCGCACTGTAATTCGTCACCGGAGGTCAATCTTTCACCGCGCTAACCCAAGGGCTGAAGGCCCGCGCTATTCCTCAAACCAATCCACTACTCTTCCGAATTTTCCCTAACGGCTGGCTGAGGATCGGTGAGAAAATTGGAAATGAAGAGAGTAGTGAGGAGTTTGCAGAGTCCCAAAACATAGACCAAAGCCCCTATAAAGGTTAAGTCCATGAATCTCCCCAAGACGCCGAACAGGAGTAGTGGAAGCCCGATCAACAGCCCCAAATGCGCAATTTTCGCCCAAAGATTTCGGTCGGTGCCTGGCGAAGGATCCACGTAGTAAAGCGCACCGTAACAGCCCAGTGCGCCAAGGGCAATCCCGGCAGACTGCCGGAAGGCAAGGTAACCCAGACTGACGTAAAGAACGATGACAATCGTAGGAATGAGTCGTCCGAAAGTGTTGGGTTTCATCTGCGGATGGCTACCTTGCAATCTTTGAGTCTACTTGTCCGGTGTGATTTCGGTTGCGGCAAGGTTGGGCTTGGCCGGTGTGAAAGTGAGGTAGGTCACGAAGAGCAAGTTTGCGCAACCGGCGACGAACAGCAGGTCGAGAAAGGCAAAACGGGCTCGATCTTGGTGGAGAAGTTCGAGAACCAACACCGGACCAAAGCCAAGCAGAAAAATCCAACCGAGTCCCTTTAGATTCGGGCCAGCCTTCCGGTCTGGGATGCCCGGGAAGACGAGCAAGAGCATCATGGCCGGTGCTAAAAGCCCACCGCTCTCACCTGATTCGATGCGAAAATATGCCTTGACGGTGCAAACAAAGATTAGGAGAATGAGCAACCATGGGAAAGCGCCTGTGGATCTCGCAAATTGGTTGTTCAGCATGATTGTTTGATCCTAGTTTTCCGAGGTCGCTGCAGTGGTCGTACTTTCGAGCTTGGCGAGCGCATTCGAGTCCATGATTTTCTTTATGAACCTGCCGAGCCCGATCAAATACATCATCAGTCCGACCACCATTGCGGATGAGTTCATATCATTGTTGGAGAGGGCGAAAACGATGAACTCACAGCCGACCATTAGGGCCAGCCCTTTAAAGATGAATGTTGCGGTGATTTTCTTGGTGAGGGCCTCCCACAAGAGAAAGAGCATCGCACCAGTTGCTGCTAACGTGAGCGGATCCTGTTTGATGACACGCATAGTCGGAATAAAGACCGCCATAGTGATTCCCAAGATGGGAGCTAACATCCTCTGAGCGAATTCTGCAATGGTCTCTTCACCCTTCACTTACTGTAAGTATAACCTTTATGCAGAATTCTCGAACCTTCGATCCGGAATAAACCAAATTACGGCCACAGCGAAATACAGCGCACACGAAATCCACGGCGCGGGGAGGGCGGCGAGGATGCCAATGACATAGAGTCCGAGCGAAAGCTTTCCCTTATAGTCGCGCCCCAGCGCAATGGCGACCGGAGAGTCGGGGCCGTTCGCCTTCACGAGCATTTGGCCGAGGATCGTGTAGGCGATGGCGCAGCCCAGAAGCACCACACCATAAGCAAAAACCGGCCCGCTCGCGAAATTATGCTCACCCATCCAAGCCGTGCCGAAGGGGATCAGGGAAAGCCAGAAAAGCAGGTGGTGATTCGCCCAAAGGACCCCGCCAGAGATGTGCTTGACGCTCTGAATCATGTGGTGGTGGTTGTTCCAATAGATGCCGACAAAGACAAAACTCAATGCGTAGCTGATGAAAACCGGCCTGAGCGCTGCGAGCGCGGAAAGGTCGGCGAGATGCGGCGCGCGAAGCTCCAGCACCATGATCGTCATGATAATCGCGATCACGCCATCGCTGAACGCTTCCATCCGGGATTTGGTCATGGGTGGGATTTTGGCAGGTTTTGGGTCGCCGGTCGCATCCAGTTGTTTCACGCTGGGTTCGCAGGGTGCGCAGGGGGTATTTCTGTTGGAAGTAGCGGCCCGCCCCCTCAGCGAACTCTGCGTTCCCTGCGCGAAACCCTAACCCGGTTTTGCCAGCAAGACGCCCAATGTACTCGGAATGGCCGCGGCCACCTCAGAGGCGGTGAATCCGGCTGGCCCGATCCGCTTCGCGCAGATATCCCCCGCCATCCCGTGAACATAAGCCCCCACCGCTAGAGCCTCGCGCGGAGCAAGTCCTTGCGCAAGAAAGGTCCCAATCACTCCGCTGAGAACATCTCCCATCCCGCCCGTCGCCATTCCGGGATTGCCGGTGGGATTGATCCAGAGCGGGGAGCCCGCGATGATCGTGTGGTGCCCCTTCAGCAGAAGGTCGCCGAACCTTTCATAGGCGAGAGTTGCCGCCTGATCGCGGTCGGAATCCACCTGCTCGCGACGGATTCCCAATAGAGCCGCAAGCTCCCCGGCGTGGGGAGTGAGCGCGGTCGGCGTGGTTCTTCTTGTATTGATTGCGCGGAGGGCGTCGGCGTCGATGACGCAGGGCGTTTCGAGCTTCGCAAGAAGTTGCCCAACCGCATAAATGGCGGCGGGATCGCGGGAAATCCCCGGCCCAATGACCACAGCGTCCGCATTCTTGGCCAGATTTCGCAGTGTATCGAGGTGTTGGTTGTGAAGCGTCGAGTGGTCGCCAAGGTCCACTATAATGGCTTCCGGGTGTGCGAATCGAACCTGTTGTGCTGCCAGCGAAACGCCGGCGAAAGTGACCAAACCCGCCCCCGCTCTCAACGCCCCGGCGACAGCAAGCACCGATGCGCCCGTAAACTGCCGACTCCCAGCGATGACCAGAACCCGCCCGCTCGTCCCCTTGTGGGCATTTTCACCCCGCGCGGGGAGCAGGTTGCAGATTTCTTCGTGGGTTAAGACATGACTCATGGCTCAGGAATCTCAATCGGAGGGGAAGGCTTCAACTTCGCGCTCAAACGAATCTGTCCTTCCTGAAGGGAAACCGCCGTGAACTCCAAGGCAATCGGTAAATCAGAAGCCTTGATGATCGGGTTCATTTTTTCCAACTGCCCCTCGACCACCGACCGCACCGGCCCCCCCGGCGAGACGTCC
>JAIOPU010000117.1:0-15582 GCA_021413725.1 Armatimonadota bacterium
TCCTAACCCATTTTCTTTTGTTGAGAAACCATGAGAGAAGATCGTTTCTGCGTCTTCCTGTCTGATTCCAGAACCATTGTCCTTCACCCGAAGCTCTATCTCTCCGGAATCCGTAAATCTCGTATTGACCTCCACCACTCGCTCCTTAAGAGGAGTTGCCTTCATGGCATCCTTTGCGTTGGTCACGAGATTGACCAATATCTGCAAGAATTGAGATGGATCTCCTGTTACGGTGACTGCGTCGTCGACCTCGTGAACCAGCCGAACTCCGTGACGATCAAGTCCTTTTTCAAGGATAGAATGCACCTCTTGTACCACCTTCGCAAGCCGAAACTCACTTTGCATATTGGGCTTTGCCGCAAAAACTGCTTGTCCTTGGACAACTTGGCAGAGGTGTCCCGTCGAGTTCGCAAGGGATTTTGCTTCTGCAACAAGCTCGGCATGCTCTTTATCCAAGTTCTCGCTCAACGAATTGAGGTACGCCAGAACTTTCATCCCCTTCGGATCACGGGCAAGGAACTCGTCCAAGTTACCCGCGTTTTCGTTCATCAGCGTAAGAGCTTTCCCAAGGCCACTCGGGTTCAGGCGCCCGGCCACCAGTTCCACTTGGCGCACCGAAACCGAAACTGAATTCAAAACGTTGCCCGCATTATGCAAGACTCCGCGTGCCACTTCCGCCATTCCAGCTTCTCGGGATGCGTGTTGGAGCTGAGAATTGGTGGATTCCAAGCGTCCCATCAGATCGGTAAAACTTTGTGCAAGTTCGCCAATCTCATCAGAGCGTCGGACGATGTCATTGCTGATGAAATCCGAGAATTGGTTATCCGTTGCCTGAACCTGCCTCGCCAGTTTTTGCAACGGAGCCACCACTGACCTGTGGATCGCGAGCAACCCCATGAGAGCCGCAACGAGACTGGCTAAAACCATGGACTGAAATGTTCGCTCAATGGAGGTCACCCCTTTTTCAAGAACCTTCGTCGAGGTGGCCGATCGCACCAGAATTGACTTTTTCCCGAATGGGTCCAGAAGGTAGGTGTATCCGATTTCAGGAATGCCAATTTTGGGATTTGATATAGCGACGTTTGTGGTCTGGACTGACGCAGCCGACGGGTCCAAGCTAACCGCACTCTCGGCAATCTTGGGACTGAGAAGTTCGAACTTGACTCCGGTTTTGGCATGCATGGCATCAGTTTCGAGGGTGGTTAGGTATCGCCCTACGATCAGTGCTCCACGGGGTTCTTTTTGTTCCGCACTGTCAAGGATCGGGCGTGCACTCAGGACCACGGGATAACCCTGGAAGTAATCAATCCCCTGAAGATTCCGTTTTGCATCAAGTGCAGGCCCTGGAGTTTGTGCGGTACCGAGAGCAAGCAGGTTCGTGTCTAGTCCAGCGACGGTGTCAACGATCTTTCCATCCGGTAGTTGGGACTTTCCAAAAACGATCTTTCCATCCCTGTCAATAATGTAAATCAGGTCAAAATGGGTGGTAGTAAATAGTGGCCCCGCGAGATTTGCTTTTGCAAAGTCTTGGTTGTGGTCCTTCACGTACTCATAGGAATCATCCCAACTTGCCCAATCTTGTCCTTGCCGATGCAGTGCCTCGACTTGGGTGAGGACAGCATCACGCGCCCGGAACAGATCTTCCTTGGCCTGGGTTCGCTGGAGCTCCTCAAACTTGGAGATGAGTTGAGGGCGCTGGACGAAGTAATAGAGTGCCATCGTTGCAGTCGAAACCACAGCGAGTGCGACGGCAATTTTTGTCTTTATCTTCATCTGAAGGTAATTCTCGGCAGATATATCGGAAAAGGTAGGAATATGCAACGAATCCTCCGTTATTGTTGTTTTTTGGACTGGAATTCGTGGGCGTTGGCAAAATGAAGGCGAAGTGGCCTGTCGTGGCGAGTAAAGCGAGGTTGGCATGAGAGAGGAAGGTCAGTGAGGTGAGTCCAGTCGCGGCAACGAGCCGCTAACGAATACAAAGAGCCAAACCCGGGAAGGACTACCACACTCCGCACCCCGGATGGGGTGCCACAACCTTCACATGTTGCGCTATAAATAAGCGTTCATTAGGACAAATGGCTTAATTGTCAATCGGAAGGCGAAACTTAATCCAAATGTGCGCCATTTGGCAAAACTAAATTAGGCAACCGGGTATACTGCCTCCATGTCCCAAAATACACTCACGCCCGCAAAGCAGTTCGGTACGATCGCCCTTCACGGTGGCACCGCCCCCGACCCAACCACCAAGTCGAGAGCCGTCCCGATCTACCAGACGACAAGCTACGTCTTTGACGACACGAGCCATGCAGCTCGACTTTTCGGTCTGCAGGAATTCGGAAATATCTACACGCGGATCATGAATCCGACCACGGATGTGCTGGAGCAACGCATCGCGGCCTTGGAGAAGGGAACCATGGCGGTGGCAACGGCGAGTGGGCAGGCTGCGGCGGTCTTGGGAATCACGACTCTGGTCGAAGCGGGCGGCGAGATTGTCGCGAGCAACTCGCTCTACGGCGGAACCTATAACCTCTTCCACTACACGCTTCCCAAAATGGGAATTAAGGTTGTGTTCGTCGATCCTTCGGACCCCGAGAATTTCCGTAAGGCGATTACTTCGGACACCAAATTGTTTTTCGCTGAAAGCGTAGGCAACCCCAAGCTCGACACATTTCCCATCGCCGAGGTGGCAAAGATCGGGCGTGAGAACGGAATCCCGCTGATGATCGACAACACGCTTCCTTCCCCGTATCTGGTCAATCCCTTTGAGCACGGAGCCGCGATTATCATGCACTCTTTGACAAAGTTCATCGGCGGTCACGGAACGTCCATTGGCGGAATCGTCGTGGATGGAGGGAACTTTGACTACGGCAAGAGCGGTCGCTTCCCGAACTTCACCGATCCCGATCCGAGCTATCACGGACTCAAATTCTGGGAGGTATTTGGCGATTTTCCGGGTCTGGGCAATGTTGCGTTTGCGCTGAAAGCGCGAGTCCAGGGTCTTCGCGACCAGGGCCAGTGCATTTCCCCTTTCAACGCTTGGCAGATTCTGCAGGGCGTCGAAACTCTGCACCTGCGCATGGAACGTCACTCGGCGAACGCGTTGAAAGTAGCCGAATTCCTGAACTCGCACCCGAAAGTGAGCTGGGTGAACTATCCTGGTTTGCCCGAGCACAAGGATCACGCCCGGGCGAAGCAGTACCACCATCGTGGACAGTTCGGTGGGATTTTGGGATTCGGAATCAAGGGCGGATACGATGCGGCCCTGAAGTTCATCGACAAACTCGACATCTTCTCCCTGCTCGCGAACGTGGGGGATGCCAAGTCCCTCGTGATTCACCCGGCAAGCACAACTCATCAGCAGCTCAACCCCGATGAGCAGTTGACAACGGGCGTCACCCCAGACTTCATTCGCCTCAGCGTGGGGATTGAGGCGGTGGATGACCTGATTCGCGACTTGGACCAAGCGTTGCTGAGTAGCTAAACTCCTACTTTCGTCTCCGAGCTAAGAGGGCCATGCCGCCCACAAATGCTACCAAACAGCCTGGCTCGGGGGCGATGACCATTGAGATGTCTGAATAACCCCAGGTTTGGTCACCGGGCAAAGACTGCGAATAGCGGTAGATGTTGGATGAAGTATTGTGGTTGACCAAGTCATATCCAACATAACCGGCGCCCGATTGCTTCCGCAACGTCAATCCCCAGCCCGTCGAACCGTGTCCCATATCGACGTCCCCCATCGAAATCTCCGAAAGGCCTGCCGTAACGCCGGTCGAAAAAGATGGAGTCACATTCTGCGTGTATGATGTACCGTTCCAAGCATAGTAATTTATGACGGATGTCCCTGTCCCGGCCGCTAGATCATAGGATGCCAAAGTAGCAATATGGATACCGTTTGCACCTCGGGTGACATGCACGGACTTATTCGTGGACGGAGAAAAACCGCCCACAAAAAAGAACGTATAGAGCGAGCCATCCGTGTTGTTCGTGCAGAGCCATACGCCACCGTTTTCCGTTCCGATGTGGTAATACCCACTACTATCTTGCATGATGTCATAGGGGATGTTGCTCGGGTGTAGCGCGATATTCTTTGTTTCAACTCCCGATAAATTGAATTGTTTTGCGATCCAAGCGTTCCCCGAGTCTTGCCCGGTCACGAGCAGGTCGCCATTGTTGGCCAGATCGATTTGGTTGAGCTTGTATCCCGCAAAATTAGTTTCTCCAAGATAAGCTCCGGTGTTGTAATCGAAACGATAAACCGTCGAGTGGGTATTGGTCGGTCGGTCCAGCACATAAGCGATTCCGTTCCGATTGACGATTGCCTTAGCCGAAGTTAAGTAGGAAGAACCGAAAGTGCCGAGATTGATGCGGTCCACCGGGTCCCAACGCTGAACGTACGAGCCGCCACCGGGCCGGTTTCCGTCAACGGTAATGAGTGCCATCTCGAAGGATGCGCTGCCGAAGGAGGCGAGAACCGTCGAAATCAGGACTAGTGTTAGTTTCACGCTACTATTGTAATCCAAAAATTCGAATTTCCAAAGCAAACCGCCAAATAAACCCAATTTCATACAGGTACAATTTGCCCGGCAACTGCCACCGGAGGTACATCATGAAAAACAAAATCAATCACGACAACCTCGACACACTCGAAAGCCTTTGCTTTTGAGCCGATCTCCAAGCGTCGCCGAGGCTTCCCCAGCGAAACCAACGTAAAGTGCGGAGTTCAGACCGTGCACCACGAAAAGGAACTCTTTGAAAAACTGGGTCGCAACGACCCTTGCCCGTGCGGAAGTGGAAAGTGCTTTCAAAAAGTGTTGCTTGCCCAGCAAGAAGTATGATGGCGCAGAGCGCCATTACTACTTTTAGGGAATGATCGCGCGAAGGTATTCTGCGGGGATGCCGCAGAAGACGCCCTGGTACAAAGTTCTCTATTTCCAAGTGCTGCTCGCGGTGGCACTTGGAATTCTGGTGGGTGCTCTTTGGCCCTCTTTTGGCGCGTCCCTCAAACCTCTTGGTGATGGGTTCGTTAAGCTCGTCAAGATGATGATCGCGCCAATCATCTTTTGCACCGTTGTCCACGGGATCGCTTCGATGGGCGATCTCAAAAAGCTGGGCCGGATCGGCGGGAAGACACTCCTTTATTTCGAGGTCGTCTCCACCTTTGCGCTGGTGATCGGGCTTGCGGTAGTCAATATTCTCAAACCCGGAGTGGGGTTCACACCGCCGGGGGAAGTCTTTCATAGCGTAAGTAAGGCCGCCGAAGGGTTTGTCGCGAAGTCCCACGACATGAACTCGGTGGACTTCTTTCTCAAGATCATTCCCGACACTTTCTTCAGCGCATTTGTCTCAGGCGAACTCCTCCAAGTTCTCTTTGTCGCGATCTTGTCCGCGTTCGCCATCGTCGCGATGGGAGTCCGGGGCGCGCCGATTCTCTCTGCGATCGAAACCGTCAACGAAGGATTCTTTGGCGTGATGCGGATTCTCGTTCGCGCCGCGCCCGTCGGCGCGTTTGGGGCGATGGGGTTCACGGTAGGGAACTTTGGGTTCGCCGCCCTTGGCAAACTTGTCCTGCTCATGTCGGGGTTCTATCTCACCTCAGCTTTGTTTGTGGTCGTAGTTCTCGGTCTGATTGCTCGAAGCGTCGGTTTTTCCATTTTCCGGTTCATCGCGTATATCAAAGATGAGCTTCTTTTGGTCCTCGGCACGAGTTCTTCAGAGACGGCACTACCGGGGATGATCGAGAAGATGCAGCGTCTCGGCTGCGCAAAGTCCACAGTCGGACTCGTGATTCCCACGGGTTATAGTTTCAATCTCGACGGCACGAATATCTACATGGCGATGGCGGCGGTTTTCCTCGCGCAAGCGACGAATACTCCGCTCAGCATCAGCCAGCAGATCGGTTTGCTCCTCATTGCGATGGTGACCTCCAAAGGCGCAAGCGGCGTGACGGGCGCGGGTTTCATCACTTTGGCGGCAACGCTCCAGGCCGTTCCCGCGATACCGATTGGCTCGTTGGCGATTCTGGTGGGGATCGACCGGTTTATGTCGGAGTGCCGGGCCCTGACGAATCTAGTGGGCAACGGCGTTGCCACTGTGGTGATAAGCCGTTGGGAGAGGGAAGTTACTCCGGAGGAATTGGACGCCAACATGCGCCGCGAGGTGCATGTTGCGCCAGTCTTGGTTTCGGATGAGCCGGAGGCGTAGCTAGTCGCCGACTTGGTTGAAGTTCGTCACCACAATCGTGTAGTCCGTGAGATCCACGACTTCGTCGCGGTTCAGGTCTGCGGTGGCGTCCCAGTTGGAAGAAGAGGGCAGGGCGTTGAACGCAACCACGATGACGGTGTAGTCGGTGAGATCAACGACGTTGTCCGCATTGCAATCCCCGTTGAGGAGGCTGATCGTTGCCGTGTTATCTCCCGCGCGGAAGTCCACGAGTTGCTTTTTGCCGAGCCACGTCTCGTTCTGCCGAACGCGCACGGATAGCTTTTGACGAGTGTTCACGGGCAGAGTGCATTGTCCGTTCACGAGCGTCGCCGAGTGAGATGCGATTTGGACGGGCGTGACATCGTTGGTGAAATAGTCCACCATGATGTTCGTGGGCGCGAGCTCGGGTGGGACGTCAAGGAAGTTCACGTTGAGGGTAAGCGTGGCGGTGCCGTCCACGGTGTACATCCGGCTTCCTACGTCTTCGTTCTTGTAGGGATCGTAATACACGGTGACGAGGCGCGAGCCGACGAACTCGATATCTCCCGCGCCAGCCTTCTCGTAACTCACGGTCACCAGACGCGAACCGACGCCTTCTATATCTCCTGCGCCAGGCTTCTCGTAATTGACGGTGACGAGGCGGGAACCGACTCCGCCGATTTCGTTGGGATCACCCAAAACAACGTTTACCGTCACCAGCCTCGATCCGACGTCTTCGATGTCGAAGAGCAACACCATCGGCTTCATGCTGTATCCGCCCAGCCCGAAGAGGGCGGGCATCATGTTGGCGATGGGCTCCAGGAAGCTCTCAGTACGCGCACTCCACCCCGGCAGTGCGCTGAGGAGCACTGCCGAAAGAGCGGCGAAGGAACGAAGTTTGCGCATGGCTTACTTTCCAGGTTTTCCAGGTCGGTTAATGACGGTCTTCTTGGCGCGGCCATGGATCACTTGCAGTCCTTCGGTGAAGGGGACGTTGGTCGTCCACACCGAAAGAGCTTGGTTTCCGCTGAAGAGCGTGCAAGGATAAACCGTAGCTTGTCCCGAACGTGGCGCACCACGAACAGTCACCGTCCAGGATCCATCGGTGGGGACGTTGCGGCATTCGAGCTTGACGGCAAGCGTTCCTTGGGTGGAAAGTTGGACGTCGGGTGTGTTGAAGGGAACACCGGGATCAAGCGGAGCCGAGACATTGTTGACGCTCACGACGAGGACGCTGGGGTCTGTGTTCTCGGGCCAAATTTTGGCGGTGGTACCAACGGTCGCGAGAGATGGGGCCGGGAAACTGGTCCCCCAAGCGCCAAATGTGTTTGCTTCGAGTCTAATTCTACCAACACCCCCCGGAGTTACACCGCTCGTTCCGCCAACAGCCTGCAAGTTTCCGCCGCCATTGCCTGTAAGATTATTTGAAATAAACCTGATGGACCCTCCAGAGCCAGCTCCGCCGCCACTGCCACCTGTGGATTCTCCGTTGGTAAAGGTTCCGCCCCTAATTGAAAGGTCATTCCTACAGGCGACAAGTATCGCGGCACCTCCGCGACCCCCCGTAGAACTAAAGTAACTGCCGCCACCGCTTCCCCCGACGAGGGGGATGATAGAAGGATTTCCATAAATGTCCCCAGCGGAGATGGCCCCGTGTGATCCGCCGAGTGTGCCGTAGGACCCCCCACCCCCATATCTTGAAATATCGTTCGTTGCTTGTCCTCCACCAAGACCCAGGCCCGCACCTCCAATAGAGGCACCTCCAAAACCCGGTCCGCCAGGGAAACCACCCACTCTAATGTCTAAACCGAAACCCGCTATTGAACAGTTACCCTGAACGAGGACAACGACTGGACAACCGCTGGGGTGGGGAGTGAAGTTCATGGAATTACAGTTGATGTTATTGAACTTGTAAACAACCGCCCACTTCACAGGGTCGTAAACACCTTTGCCGGGAACGGGCGAGACTTGATCCCAAGTTCCAGTTGTTGCTTGCGCCATGTTGAAGTAGAAATCGCCACCGCCTGTCCCGACATCCCCATCCGACGCGTCCGACGTCCCGATATCAATCTGCGCAAGCGCGGAGGAGGCCATCGCGAGGAGGCTGGATAAGACTAAAGTAGCACGCAAAAAACGCAGGTTGCTCTTCATGTCGCAATCTTACCCACAAGTAATATTGCGTTGGGGTTTAGGCTGGAAAACCTCGCAATTTTGCGGGAGAGAGGTGGGAACAAAACCCTCACCCCTACAATTCCATCCAGCTCCAGCATCTAAAGACAACAACTCCCACCCCGGTTTGTCGAAGTGGGAGCTGTCTCTGTTATCATTGGACCTTACCGAGCTTTGGCCGTTCTTCGTCGCATGATGACGACCGCGCCAAGACCGAGAGCGAGCACGGATGCTGGCTCTGGTACTGACATGATTCTGAGCGGAATATTGCCCGCACCAGTTCCCGTTGTGGTCGCAGTGAAGCCATCCGAAAATGAAGCGTTATGTTCCGCAACAGCCACGTAGAAGGTGGAATTTCCAGTCAGTCCTCCCATGTTGAAGTTAGTCAATAGGTTAGCTCCATATCCCCCATAGGAATCATCATGACTGGCTCCCAACAGGACGCCTGTCGAGCTGAACGCCGCGACTGCAGTATTGCGCGAAGGGAGGGTCGTGCCTCCATTAGTGCTGAACCTGACTTTGATAAAGTCGTTTGTCCCGTAGGTGTTCAGGAATTTGTACCACCGAACTTGACCGGCGACGACTGAGTCGTTCCCGTATAAGACGCTTCCGAAGTAGCCAAGCACGCCTAAGTCATGTGCGGGCGGCGGTTGTTGGCCATGTACGCTTACGAATGAAGCGACCAGACCGATCACGAAAAGTGATTTGCGTGTACTGTTCATATTTCCTCCGTTTAAGTAGAAGGGAAAAACCCCTCTCTACTCCAGTGTACACAGCATGAGGGTTTGTCGCTTGGACAAACCCTCACCCCAGTTCGCCTTGCTCACATCATCCCGCCCGAAATGGGCGGGAATAGTGTTCAATCAATCAGCCGCGTCGGGTTTTCGAGATAGGCACGAATCACATTCACGAACTTCGCTCCGATGGCTCCATCCACCACGCGATGATCGAACGATCCTGTGATGTTCATGCGCCAGCGAATCTCAAGTTCATCCTCGCCAACCACGCAGGCCTTTCTGCGAGCCGTGCCGATCGCGATGATGCCGCAGTTCGGTTCGTTGATGATCGCGCTAAAGCTGTCCACGTCGAGCATGCCCATGTTGGAAATGCTGAACGTTGAGCCGCTCATTTCGTCGGGGTGCAACTTGCCCTCTCTGGCCTTTTTGACTAGTGTCTTTGCCGCAACTGAAAGCTGACGGATTGTCATGGTGTGAGCATTTTTGATCACGGGGACCAAGAGGCCGTCATCTACCGCCGCCGCAATCCCGATATGAACTGCGCCGTATTGGAGAACGGAGTCGCCTTGGAAGGTGGCGTTGACTTCCGGCATGTCTTGGAGTGCCTTGGCTGATGCCTTCACGACGAAATCGTTGATGGAGACTTTTCCACTTCCGTCGGCTTCGAAACTCGCGCGCATCTCTTCGATTCGCTCAAGATCGACCTCAACGGTGACATAAAAATGAGGAACGGTCTGCTTGGAATGCTGAGTTCGCTGGGCGATAATCTGTCGCAGGCGATTCAGCGGGACCTTCTTGTCCTCGCCGGTGGGAGTGATCATCGCGACCGGTGCCGGAGTTGTTGGAGCTGAGGCGGCAACCACGGGGGCACCTTCGATGTCCTTGCTCGTGATTCGTCCGTTCGGGCCGGTGCCGGTCACCGCAGAGAGGTCAACGCCTTTTTCGGCGGCAAGTTTCTTGGCCAATGGTGAAGCCTTCACACGTTCGTTGCTCGCAACTGCAGCCGGAGCCATCGTGGCGGGGGCTAGTTCTTCGACTTTGACGGTCTCTACAGGAGCAGCGGTTGCTGCCTTGCCGGATCCCCAGTCGCCGGGGGCTTTTTCGCCATCTTTGAGGATCAGGGCAATCGGTTTGCCGACCGGAACGGTGTCGCCGGGCTTCATTAAAAAGCCGGTGATGATGCCCGATGAGGTGGCTTCAAATTCGAGGGTTGCCTTGTCGGTCTGGATATTGCCGATGATCTGGCCACTTTTGACCTTCTCTCCGTCCTTTACAAGCCATTCGAGGAGCGTGCCCTCTTCCATGCCGTCGCCCATCTTGGGCATGATCACTTCAGTCATGTTGTCTTCCTAATGCGAAAATTGACGTCGTTGTCAGCCCCGATTTTACCCCGTTCTACTGGGTGAAGCCTTTGCTTCGGAAGTAATCGAGCGAAGCCTTGATCGAAAGCAGCGGATCGCGAGGGGCGGTGTCGAACTCTATTGCGCCAAACTCTACCCCCGCCTTCTTGCATGCGGGCAGAATCTTGTCCCAATCCATAACTCCATCACCGGCTTCGGCTTGCGGCGAATTGCCTCGCCCTTTTCCGTCTTTGAGGTGAACCAGTTTCACCCGGCTTCCGTACTGCTCAAGCAATTTAACGCAGTCAACGTTGCCGTAGTAGACCCAGAAAAGATCCAGTTGGCACTTCAGATAGTCGGGGCAACCGGCTGAGTATAGGATGTCGAGGGCGGTGTGCGATCCGATCATTTCGAATTCGTGGGAGTGATTGTGATAGGCAAATCCGAGTCCGGCAGCGTAGCACTTCTCACCAAAGCTGGCAAGTTTTTCTCCGGCTGCGCCCCAGCCCTTCTCTGTCGCCCGCCCGGGAAGACCGGGGACGATCACATACTTGGAGTCGCACAGGTGAGCCTCATGGATCACTTTCTGAATCTCTTTCTCGCAGGCGTCGTAGCTGACGTGCATCCCGCTCGTGCGCAGTCCCGCGTCTTTGATGAACTTGGCAAACTCGGCCGGTTTGTGTCCCGCGAACCCGGCGGTCTCTACAAAGCGCAATCCCATCTTGCGGATGGCGACGAGCGTCGCGGCGGCATCTTGGTCCATCTTGTCGCGGACGGTGTAAAGTTGCACGGAGAGCTTCATATCTTCGATTATAGTCTAAGTTCAGGGAAGCGAAGAGGGGGCGGCTAGTTCTTGCACGGGCTCGCACCAAAGGTGCAAGTTCATACCAGCCTGTGGCATCCGCCATAGGAGCCCTATCCGCGCAAAACCGAGGACTGCAGCGGGATTGGGTCTGCTGGCACTCATTTATAGCCTCATGACCTTTCTTTATCGTGCCCCCGAGCGCAGGTCTCTCGGACTCTGGGTTGCAGTTCTAACGGGAACCACGGGTTACCTACTCTACTTCCCGCCCGTCTACTGAGGAATACACCTCTCAATGCTGATCAAGCTGTGCCCTTCAATTCGTCAAAAGACTAGGACCATGACCTCCGACACCAAAACAATTCTCCACTTCTTGATCAGTTTGCTCGTCATCATTGTTGTCTGGGCGATAGTGCTGCTTCTTCGCAAAAAGGCACCCGACGGGATCGCGTTCTATCGCGCTAAGAGGATTGCGCTATTCGTTACTGCTCTGACAATTTACGCTCAACCGTTCAGCACTTTTGGGCATGGGGTGATGTCACCGCGTACGCAATGCATTTCGAATTTTAAGCAACTTGGTCTTGCCATAATGATCTACCAGGACGGTTCCGACGACTTTTACCCAATCGCGAGCCGGTGGGAGACGAGCATTTTCCCATATATGAAGAAAGCGGCCACTTGCAACTATCACGGATTGGAGACGAGCTATGCCTTCAACGCGAATCTTCCGCTACAATTCGAAAACCTCCAACATCCCGAAAGCACGCTCCTTCTTGCCGAAGCCAACCGGCTCGGGCCGAATCTGCTGGTTCACACGGAGGCAGATATTGTCGCCCGTCATGGTCCAGCGATTATCATCAGGGCGGACCTTAGTCCCAGAATTACAGACACGCGAAGTGTCTTCCTCAAAGAAGGCGACACTACCCCGATCCGTTTCCCAACCGAGGTTTATGACCCAACCTACCTTGTTCCTACCATTGCTAAGTGGATTCGTGACAAAGCAAGACCGTTTTGTGTCGTCGCAACTTTTTTCGGCGGAGTCAATTACTTCCTATGGGCCAGCAAGGGGGAGAGTGTCGAACGGGGCGAGCTTCTCTACTGGGTGCTCCTTTGGTGCGTGCTATTGTTCGTAGCCGCCGTGTTACTCCCAGTCTATTAGGACGGCCTCTCTTGCAAGCGACTTCCCGTGAAAGGACCCACTGCCCCAAAAGTTGCTCTGCTTGCACCTGCGTTGCCGCATCCTCTCGGAATTCGTATGCAACTACGGTGAATATTATTCATCAAACTGGGTCTCTCGCGAGATTCTAACAAAAATTTCTGAACCCAATTGTAACATTTGTTACAATCAGCGGGTTAAGACTTCCAAGAATAATTCTTGTGCCAGATAACATCATTGCATCGTGATCCGGAGATACCTTCCAATCGGGAGGTGGATCATTTTAACCATTACATTGGGCCCGAAGCCTCATCGCTCTCCCCTTAAGGCAAGGGCCCACTGTGAACTCCGCCCTTTTTCACCTACTTCGAGGTTTTCCAGAGGTAACGGCGGTGTCCCAAATTCTTGAGCTGGCCCATCTCCTCCAAGTGCCGCATACATCGGCTGAGCGCGCCGCGCGAACAGCCGAGTAGCTCGGCAAGTTGAGTCTGCGGGAATTTCAACACAACGTGCCCGGATTCATCCGCATGCGTTTGAAAGAACTCGATGATTCGTGATTCAACGCGCTGTGAGCGGAGTCCCACTACGTCTTTCGTCCTCATTCGAATGTTCAGAGCCATGCTTTTGAGCAGCGCGAGGCAAAGGTCGTGATCGCCCAAAATGTGATACTGAAAGTCCGCTGCGCTGAGGGCGAGAACGTGGACGACAGTTCGAGCGGTCGCCCGCGCGGGGCGAGGCATCTGATCAATCATTGCCAGTTCGCCGGTGATATCGCCCGGCACCAAAACCGCAATCGGGGTTGGCGCTCCCCCCGCGGTGTGCCGCTCCAAAAAAACCATCCCCCGCGCAATCACATAGAAAACCCTGCCGACTTCCCCCTGCTCGGCGATAATCTCACCCGGTTTGTAGGACTTTCGAAAAAAGAGGCTACCGAGGAGTTGGAGCTTTTCAGGGCTAACATTCGCAAAAAGCGGCGCATCCGCTAAGTATTGTGCGTTCGTTTTTCGAAACGTAGTTCCTGCCATTTCCCCCACCTGGCCTGTTTCCAAGACTAAGCCAACTTTACCCGCAATTTCCGGCTCTCATCGCCCCAATGCGTATGTTTCCAATCAAAGCGGCGTTTGAAAAGTATAGGTGAATTATGCTGGATAAGGAATACATTTCATCAAACGCCGTAAGTATTAGCAATAATTCGGCGGTTGCTCCGGCATGCGATTTTGAGTCGGGAGCGAAGGCGGTTCTCCAATTTCTGCACGACCGACTCGGATTTGACCTTTGGATGGTAACTCGTGCGAATGGTGAAGATTGGATCGTACTTCAGTCCGTAGACCACGGTTATAATGTCGCTCCCGGGACGATGCTGACGTGGTCAGAAACGCTTTGTGCTCAGATGGTTTTGGGTAACGGCCCACATATCGCTCCTGACGCGAGTTTAGAACCCGCCTACGCCAATGCTCCCATCCGAGACTGCGTGAAAATTGGTGCGTACATCGGCCAGCCCCTTTGGGGGGAGAACGGTGAGCTATTCGGCACACTCTGCGCGATCGATCCAAACGTCCAGCCTGAATCATTGGAGCAAGAAACTGACCTCATTGCTTTGTTGGCCAACTTGCTGAGCGGACTCTTGCAAAAGGGGTTGGCCTTACAAAAAGAGAAGAGGCTTAAGGAACGATTCGAGTTGGAGAGTCTCACGGATTCCATGACCCAGCTGTATAATCGCCGCGCGTGGGAGACTGCCATCGCCTCCGAAGAGGACCGTTGCCGCCGCTACGGCCAAAAGGCCGCCGTCATCGTGATCGACCTCGACGGACTCAAAAACGTCAACGATACCGAAGGCCATGATGCGGGCGATAGCCTCATAAGCGCCGCAGGCAAGGTCATTCGGGAGACAGTTCGAATGAGTGATTTCGCGGCCCGGCTCGGAGGCGACGAGTTCGGTATTCTCGCGATTGAATGTCAAGGCTCCCCGACGATTGATCTTCTGGCCAAAAGGCTCCAATCCGAGTTCAATAAGGCGGGGATCAACGCTTCCATTGGCTGGTCCATCCGTCTTCCCTCCGGCGGTCTGCCCGTGACTTGGGAAACGGCGGACACGGCCATGTACGAAGCGAAGCGAGCCAAGAAGGTGTGTTAGTCAACCGCTAAGGTTGAACCTGGTAGGAATCAACCAGGGCTAACCCGTCCACGATGGTCCAGCGCTTTTTCGTCTGCCAGTTCCCAGAGATAATCCCGGAAATGTAGACCTGTTTCCCGTTCTTCAATTTGCCGAGGGCACGAGTGTCGGGGCGAGTCGCGAACCAGATTGGTTTACTTGGGTCAAAGGTTAGCCAACCTACGTCTGACAGGACCAAATTAGCGGTCTCTCCAAGCGTGTAAACGAAGTGCTCGCAGGTGAATTTTGTAAACCTCGGCTTTGTCGTGACATAGAGCTTGGAGTCGAACACGGTTGCGGCCTCAACTTCGCTGCCCTTCAGTTTGTATGTTCGCTCTCCCATCGGCCCTTTTACCTTGAGATCTATTTTGCCGATGTCCAGTTCGTCAAGATCCTGTTTGTACGTGAACTCATATCCCGGCGTCGCGCCCTTGGCGGGAAGTTTGAAAGTCACTTGCTCATTGTCATCTACTTCTTTGCCAAGCGGATCGATCTCATCCGACTGTTTGGCACCTTTGGTTACTGCGGTCGGGGAGATTTTCCAGACAAAGCCTCCGACGGTGATGGTTTTGGCCCTCTGGTCCGCGACCGGATCAGGGTAGTTGAGCGATGGGCTTGCCAGGACTTTGGACTTTCCGGTCGTGATATCCAGGACCATGAACCGCGTCGGTTCAGTGGTCTCCGTGTAGCTTTGCTCAGGAACGAACTCGTTGACTTCGATGTAGGCGATGTGCTTCCGATCCAGCCAAAGCGGACTCAAGCAACTCTTGCTCCCGAAGGTCAGTTGCTTCTTTTGGCTCCCGTCGTGGCGGCAGAGATAAAGCTGGTGCGAACTCTTCGCAGTGCCTTGTTTGTAGTATCGAGCGGAGTAGACAATCGTAACGGTGTTGGCTAGCTGAGAGCCGAGCAGAAGCGCGAGGATAGGCACGGGGGGATTTTATCTGATTACTCAGTGAGGCTGTCGGCGATAAATTCCTCCAGGTCAGCAGGCAGGTCCAGAGCTGAAAGCTCTTCTTCTGAAATTTGTCGTTTTGAAAGGTAAACAC
>JAIOPU010000117.1:15587-21966 GCA_021413725.1 Armatimonadota bacterium
GGAAGCTCTCCTTTGACTTGGCAGAGCAAGGCAAGTCGTGCTAAATCGTAAGGATAGTACGTTTCTTGAATAAGTGTCGCAACAGCCTTCGGAGTGATGCCTGTCCGAGTGATGATTCGCGCAAGTAGCCGGCAATCTTCCAAAAGCTGGGCAGAATGCCCCATCCAAACTAGACAGTCACCCGAGAGTGGTGGCTCGCTGTCCAAAAGGCCCTCCAGAATCTCCCGCGCCTCATCATTTCGATCCTCCAGGACGAGCGCGGATGCATCCTGAATAATCAACCACCGAGCGTCTTCCCACTTGCCCTGAGTTTCAAATTCGGCAATCACGATGCGGACCATTTCGCGCTTGCGTTGGCGGTGAACATCCAACCGAAAGTTAACTTTATCGTGAGGATTGGTTTCGGGGTTTCGGACCAATTCTGCAACGATTGCAGCGTATCTGGGAATCGCTTCGCGCATCTAAGCTAATTTCACCCGCAGTTTTCGGCCCCGAAACTCGTGGTCATGGGTGACGGCGATCGCCTCGCCCACGAGCGATTCGTCCACGTCAACATAGCCGATCCCCTTCCCCTCAACAACCCGAGCGTTCGCCCCCCCGAACCGCGCATACAACTCCACCAACTCCGCCGCGGTAGCGCGGTAGCTGAGGTTTCCGATGAATAAAGTTTTCGCGACCACGGTTGACGCCAGTCTACCCACGTGCCGAAGCGTTGCACATGGAAGCAAATCATCCGTGGATTCAACGTCATGCCAAGCTCTTTGAGGCCGGTGAGTACCCTGATAAGGGGATTACTATTTCGCCGGACGATCTCAAGAGACTTGAGCTCAACTTTACTCAGAAGGTGCCCCTGCTCATCGAGCATGCGACATCTCCGCTCGAACTCGGTTTTCTGACCGGGGTCCAAGCCAAAAGTGGTGAACTCTTTGGCACGGTCGAGCTTTCTCCCGAGGCGAACGCCCTCATCGAAAGCAACAGCGCAAAGTCGCTGAGCATCGGACTTTCGACCGACCTGCAGACCATCGAAGAGGTCAGCCTGGTTCAAGAACCGCGAGTGACCTCGGCGAGGATCTTCTCCGGCCGGCTCGTGATCGAGGACGACTGGAAAGCCAAATTCCTCGCACTCAAAGAGCAATCCAAGAGCAAGGAAGTGAAGGGCAAAGTCGCAAAGTGGATCGAGAGCGGAAAGCTCTTCCCCGCGCAGGCTGAATTAGCCGCCGCGATCCTTGCGAGCGAAGGGAAGGTGACTTTTGGCGAGGCGACGACGGAGGTCGCGGCTCTGCTCGAAAGGCTCATCGAAAACCAGCCCTCGACCCTGCTCTTCACCGAGTCGGTTCCCAACCCGGAACGGACTCACGACTTCACTTCGGACGAATCGGACTTCTATCAGAAGTACTTCCCCAGTCTCGAACTCGACCAAATCGCACGGCGAAAATAAGAAATGGCAGCACTCACTCAATCCTTCGAAACCTTTGAGCGGCCCGGAATTGTAGTTTCCTACAAGCAGGCCGCCGTGAAAATCTACAAGGGCGCGCTCGTCGCGCTCAACGCCGCGGGCTATGTCCAAGCGATGGCGCACGGCACCGCGAACCTCAAGTTTGTCGGCGTCGCCAACGAAACCGTGGACAACACTGCGGGGGCGGCGGGCGATAAGAGCATCACGATCACCAAGACCGGGAGCTTTGTCTTCCGGGCCTTCGCGGGGTTCAATCCCGCGATCACCGATCTCGGAAAGGAGGTCTACGCCAACACCGATTGGGAAGTCCAAGCCGCCACCGCGGGGCTGACCAACCAATACAAAATCGGCACCATCGTCACGACGGAGACCACTTCCGCCGGTCTTTCCGGCGTCCGCGTTCGCGTGGACAACTATTCTGTTTAATCTCAAAAATCAAACATGGCAATTACAAAATCTGATATTCCTGATCTTTTGCTCCCCGGTCTCAAGACCGAATTCGAGCTCGCCTACCGCTCGGAATTGAGCAACAACATCGTCGAACGGGTCGCCACAGTGGTGAATACGACCCTGCCCGTTCAGCGCTACGCCTGGCTCGGCGCGACTCCCGCCATGCGCGAATTCACAGACGAGCGACGCCCTGCGGGCATCAGCAGCTACGCGAGTTCGATCGAGGACAAGGTCTTTGAATCGAGCATCGCGGTGGATCGCAAGGCGATTGAAGACGATCAGTTGGAGATGATCCGGCTGCGCATTCGCGATCTTGCCTTTCGGGTTGCCGCGCACAGGCAACAGCTTGTCGTGCAGCTTCTCGCGAGTGGATTCACAACGAATGGCTGGGACGCGCAGCCATTCTTCTCGGACAACCACCCCACTTCGGGCGGTTCGACGTACTCCAACAAGGCGGCGGTTGCGCTGTCTTCGACCAGTCTAAGTGACGCCATCACGCAGATGATGCTTTGCCCCGACGACACTGGGGAACCGCTCGGAATCGTGCCGGACACCCTTGTGGTGGGTCCGAAAAATCAGTGGACGGCCTCCGAGTTGATTCACAGTCAGGTAGTGATCTACAAGGGGAATGCGAGCGACACGGCGGCACCGACGCCGTACCTGAACTCGCTCTACGGCAAGCTGAACGTAATCGTCAGTCCGTACCTTGCTGGGAACAGCGACGACAACTGGTTTCTTTTGGACACCAAACGACCGATCCGCAGTGTGATCTTGCAGCAGCGCTCCGACGTGCCGGTGGAATTCAGCGCGCTGGAAGCCAGTAGCGGAAGCGAGGCGGCTTGGATGCGAGATCGCTATCACTACGGAGTGCGCGGACGCTACAATGTCGGCTTCGGACTTTGGCAAACTGCCTACGGGTCGGTGGTCTAGGTTGGCCTTTGACCTCTTGCAACTCGCCCTCGGACTCGGTCTTGGCGGTGTGCTCGGTGCTTTGGCGGCGGTGATTGTCGCCGGAAAGAAAACTCTTTCGGCGACCACAATATTCCGCGATAAGTTATTCGGATTCCTAAAGGAAAATTCGAGTCCGGAGGCAACGAGCCTTCGGGCTTCTTATCAGGACCTGGAAAACGAGGTTCGCGGACTGACGGATAGCTTCAACAGGCTCAAAGGAGCTTTGCGTTGGAAGTGACCTGGCGGGAACTTCTGCTGACAAGCGGGGGCCTCATGGCCTCCGCGTTTGCGCTTGCGCGGCTGACTCTGGTCGGCCGCTTCAAGCTCATCGAGCAGCTTTTGGCAATGGTAGATGGCAGCCTGAAACGTCAGGAGACCATACAATCCCGGCTCGCCGACTCGGTCGGTGAGCTTCGCGAAAACCTGGGTGAGAACACGGCGATGTTGCGCCGACTCAACGACCGACTTTAGGAGGAAAATATGGCATTCAATGTGACGGTGGCGGACGTGCAGAAGCTTTCGGGCGCGCCGCCCTCGACCTACGACACGCAAATTCAGTTCATGATCGACCTTTTTACCAACTCCCTGCCGGGGTTGGTCGAGACTAAGTTTGTCAGCGATGGAGCGATCTTTCAGGTGCTCAACCTCGCCGGAACAGAGATCGTGGCGGGGGAGTTTATCGCTTGGCTTTATCGCCAGCCCGGCTACGCGGATCGCGTGAAGATTGGCACCGTCGAGCTGATCCCATTCCTCGGCAAAAGCGCCTCCGACCCCAGTGGGCTGAAGGCGCAGGGACAAAAGCGGCTGCGGCCATATCTGAAATTCGACTCTTCGCCGGGGGCTTTCCTTGCGGATGTGTTGCAGGCGGGCGGAAAGCAAGGAGGCACAGAATGAGTTTCCCCGCCGACCGCCTCGCCGGAGCCATCGCTTTGCGCGGGGAGACTTTTACCTCAGGCGGTAGCTCTGCGAAGGGATTCTTCAGCGTGATTACCGCGAGCCAGGCGGCGGCATTCCTCCCCTATTCGCTTGCGATCAGTCTGACTGCGCCGATCTTTCAAGTGCTCCTGCCCGCGAGTTCGACGTTAGAGGTGACTGACACGTTGGATTGGAACGGCAGGACGTTTACGGTGGAGTCTATCCTACGGCTGAGGTCGCGGGATGCGACGATTGGGGTGCTGGCGGTGATTGCTTAGTAGCCCCAGGGTTTCCCATCCACGCCAGCCTGGCGAAGCGATGAGGATTGTAACAGGGGCAGTGATCCAGCAAAATTACTGTCTCAAATTGCCCCCATCGCGGATACAATAAGATGTGAAGAAGTTTTCGCTCACCGTTTTCAGTGTCGCCCTCCTTGCGGGTACCACGCATGCGTCCTTCGAAATGCTCATGCAAATCGACACAATGTCCGGGGGCTTGAACGCAAGCGTGATTAAGCGCTTTGATCCTGTGACCGGAGTTTATTTGGGCGCGTTTGGACTTGGATATCTCACGAATCCGCAGTGTCTTCAGTATAAGAATGGGATCCTGTATGTTTTGGATACCGTCAACACGACTGCACTCGGCGGAGGGCGGATTCACAAGTTTAATCCGAACACGGGTGAGATATTGGGGACGATTGTCTTGCCCCCGAGCTGGGGCAAAGTAAATTTTGGTTCGCAGTTCTCCATGGATGCCAGCGGAAACTTCTACGTCGCCGATGGGCAAGCGACGAACTCCTATGTGAACAAATATTCTCCCACGGGGGGATACATTTCCAATGGATTTTGGCCGTCACTCGGCAGTTCACAACTTTACGGCTCGTCTTTCAACGATGCTGCAAATCGGCTTTACGTCGGCAATATTGCGACGAGTACCATCGAAGTATACAACCCCACTTCTCAGGCTGCCGCAATTCAATCCCTAGCCGCGCCAAACGGCCCTCTTTTCATGACCCAGGCCAATGGCTACCTGTACTACATCCCGAATTTCGCGGGTTCCGTCTACCGTAGCGCCATTGCTGCTGACGGTAGCTTAGGAGTTGCCACAGCTTTCGCAGGATATACCGGCTCTCATGGAGTTGGATTTGGACACTCCCCTTACGGATACGCGAGCACCTTCAACGGAACCAATTGGAGTATCAATCGATTTAATGGCATCACAATGGATCCGCTGGGCACCTTTGGTACCGGTCTGCTTCAGAACCCGTGGAGCAACCCGGTTGTGGTTGTCGCACCTGAACCCGGCTCACTCGTCGCGCTCGGGATTGCGGGAATGTTGCTTTTGCGTCGGCGGAAATAGTCGCGCGGCTAAGTTGACAGGAATGTGAGGGCGTGACCAAAAGAGGTCATGCCCTCAATCCTGTTGCCTGTACTGCGGTGGCTGACTCTTCCGGGTATGGGTTTAAACCTTTGCAAATATTCACCAGGCGCTAAGCCGCGTAGTAGAAAAACATGACACGGGAAACCTTGTTCCTAAGGGAATTTCACGATACACTTTAGTTAGGTGTTCTGGTGCCGAAATCGCACCGGAGCCTGACTCCATTGAGGTGTTTTTATGAGTGTTTTAACAAAAAAGGTCAGATTCTCAACCATGTTATTGAGTATCGGAATCGCCAGCCAGGCTTCGGCTTGGAATTTCGCGAACGATTTCAGCATTGCTTCCAATCCCAACGGCGCGTGGGCGTATGGGATCAAGAGTCCATCCGCTTTGGGTGGAGCGCTCACCCTGTTCCCGGATTCAGGCGACAACGGAAGCTTTAGGTATTGGATTGACAATGCCCACCAATCCTTGGGTGCCCCGGCCGTGGCAAAGAATGTCTCGGGCGGAACGATCAACGGTATCGCGCCTGGGCAGGGCAACATGCATCCGGGACCCAACAATGAGATTGCCACCGTGCGCTGGCAGTCGCCCGGTGCCGGAAGCTATGACGTGAGTGGGAAGTTCTTTGCCGGAGACGGCGGCGCGGTGGACGTTTACGTCTATGCCGACGGTGTCTCGCTCCTGAGCCAGACCGGCGTGACGGGAGATTCCCCGTTCAACTTCGTTCTCAATCTGACATCGACGTCGGTCATCGACTTCATGGTCGGCAATGCGGGGAGCTTCTTTTATGATTCGACGCCACTTGACGTCTTTATTGCGCCTGTCCCAGAACCGGCCGCAATCGCGGGCCTTCTGACCGCAAGCCTCCTTCTTCTCGCAAGAAGGCGATCCTAGAATAGAAAATCCGGGCCAGCGAATCGCTGGCCCGGATTTCGCGGCTATGCGCATTTGCTACTCGGTCTCAGCGTCTGCCTTCGCACCTCGTCGCCACAAGATGTACCAGTACCCACCCCCGACCATCCCGAATCCTAGCAACATGAGCATCAAAACACGCACAAAGGAGTCAAGCTCAGCCAAATCAACGAGGAAGACTTTCCCCACGGTAGTCGCAAAGATCACGAGACTTCCGTAACGCAAGAACCGACGGTCAAACTTGAAACCTGCGACGATGAGAATCACCGCTAGGATGACCCAACTCACCGTGAAGGCCGCCACTGGCTTTAGCCC
>JAIOPU010000137.1 GCA_021413725.1 Armatimonadota bacterium
CCAGAACCTCAGATTATACTTGAGCCTAGACGTCGAACTTAATCCCCTGCGCGAGCGCGGGCTTATCGTGGCCGAAGTACGTCGTCGAAGTCTGTCGCCGCATGTATGCGCGCCAGGAGTCCGAGCCGGATTCGCGTCCACCGCCGGTTTCCTTTTCGCCCCCGAACGCGCCGCCGATCTCCGCACCGCTGGTGCCGATGTTAACATTCGCGATTCCGCAGTCGCTGTGCCGCTTAAAGTACTCGGCATCGCGCACATCGGTGGTCATAATCGTCGAGCTCAGCCCCTGCGGGACTTCGTTATGAATCTCCAAAGCCTCCTCGAGGGTGTCGTAGGGGAAAACGTAGACGATCGGCGCAAAGGTCTCGTCGTGGATTGTCGCGGATTGCTTGGCGAGCCGAACCAGAGCGGGATGAACGTAATATCCATTAGGGAATTGATCCTGAAGAACGCGCTCACCACCGACTATCTCAACCGCCTCGGCCTTCACGCGACCCAGAGCCGCCTGCATTCCCTCATAAGCCAACTCATCAATGAGCGGTCCGACTAGAGTAGACGAAGCCAAAGGATCGCCCACCTTGCTCGCGCCGATCTGGACGTAAGCAGACTTCAAAGTCTCGAACACCTTGTCGATCAGAGTTCGGTGAACGATGACGCGTCGAGTGGAAGTGCAACGCTGCCCCGCCGTGCCGACGCTACCAAACAAAATGCTCGGAATCGCGACGTCGAGGTCCGCGCTGGGCGTGATAATCATCGCGTTGTTGCCGCCGAGTTCCAAAAGCGAGCGACCAAAGCGCGCGGCGACTTTCGGCCCCACGATCTTTCCCATTCGGGTCGAGCCGGTTGCGCTGATGAGCGGCACTCGGGTGTCCTCCACCATCTGCGCCCCCTGCGCGCCCGCGCCGATGATGACTTGACTCAAACCCTTTGGTGCACCCGCAAAACCAGCCGCGACTTCGTCGAAGATGGCTTGGCAAGCCAATGCCGTCAGCGGGGTCTTCTCGCTCGGCTTCCAGAGTGTCGAATCGCCGCAAACAATCGCAAGCGCGGCGTTCCAAGCCCACACCGCGACGGGGAAATTGAACGCGCTGATGATGCCGACCGGCCCCAGCGGGAGCCAGTTCTCCTGCATCACGTGGTCCTTGCGCTCGCTCGCGATGGTGAGTCCGTAAAGCTGGCGGCTGAGCCCCACCGCGTAGTCGCAGATGTCAATCATCTCCTGCACCTCGCCGCGCCCTTCCTCCAAAATCTTGCCGCATTCAAGCGTGACGAGCATACTCAGCTCTTCTTTGCGTTCCCGCAACTTTTCGCCGAGCAACCGGATCAACTCTCCGCGCCGCGGCCCCGGAACTTCGCGCCAAACCCGGAAAGCAACGACCGACTGGGCGATTTTTGCGTCCACTTCCGCCGCCGAATCCATCCTCAGCGAAGCCAACTCCGCTCCGTCCGTCGGCGAGGTAACTTTCAGTTCCGTTCCGGCATGTGAGGCGATGTTAGGAATGAGTTGGGTGATTAGGTCGGCACTAGATTTCATGCCTTAGGTGTACCCGTTTTGAAGACTGCAAGAAACCAATGAGCAAAGGTAGCCATCTTCAATGGTAACCGAGGCTTACTTTCGTCGTCGCATCATGACGAGCGCACCAAGACCTAGAACTGCGAGTGAAGTGGGCTCGGGGACCGGAGTTGCCGAGAACTGCATGGTCATCGATCCGCTAAGATACGCGTCAATCCAATTGGCATTGTCGTCAGCGCTCTCGAAGAACTCCAAGGTGAGCATTTCGTCGGCGTCCATGGAGAGGTCAAGACCAAGACCGATCAGATCAACGATTCCGGAGGAAGTGTAAGTCGCCGTGCCGGAGTTATTGGCCACTGAATATTGCCCATTGAAGCCATCTGTATTGGAGGTATTTCGGAATTGAGTTCTTACTTCGCTCAACCAACTTGGCGCGACCGCGGTGATGGTCAAGTTCCAGCCGAGTCCGGTGAGGACATAGTTCATGTTGTCGCTACCGACAAAGCTGTCCAAACTCAAAACAATCACGTCATTATTCGCACTTCCAAGCGAATCCCAGCTCTCGACAGATGCGAGAGTGTACGTTTGAGTAAGAATGACTGCTTGTGAAGCAGTAGCAACGCCGACGAGCAGCGCGAGTGAGATTAGTTTATTCATTTTTTTTGCTTTCAAACCGCACAAAATGAATGAAGTTAACTTAAGTATACATCGTAATATTTAGGGTGAAAGAGACTCGGGCGAAACCCAGTATTTTTGCCCACCAATCCTCTGAGAGGGCGGCTTTTTCGCGCCTCTCCGCCATAATAAGCTGGTGAAAAGAGCGATTGTGATCGTGTTGGATGGGTGCGGGGCGGGGTTTGCGCCGGACGCGGCGGCGTTCAACGACCCGGGCGAGCCTTCCACGATAAAGCATGTCTGGGACCAGGCGGACGGCATCGTTGCCCCGAACATGAGTGAGCTTGGATTCTTTCGCTGCGCGGGGTGCGCGGACCCGATCGAGCCTCTCGCGACTTCCGGCTACGGTCGCTTGAGGCCGCTGAGCATGGGCAAGGACTCCGTGACCGGGCACTGGGAGATGATGGGGATCGTGCTGGAAAAGCCCTTTCCAACCTTCCCGAATGGATTCCCGATTCCGGTGATCAAGAAGTTCGAAGACGCCATCGGAACCCAAACCATCGGCAATCGAGCCTCCAGCGGGACCGTTATCCTCGACGAACTCGGCCCTTTCCACCAAGAAACAGGCTTCCCGATTGTCTACACGAGCGCGGACAGCGTCTTCCAAATCGCTTGCGATGAGGCGATTGTGCCCATCGAAAAGCTCTACGAATACTGCCGAATCGCGCGCGAACTCTGCGTCGCCCCCAATGACGTTCAGCGCGTGATCGCGCGCCCCTTCGTCGGATCGCCGGGAGCCTACAAGCGCACCGAGCGGCGAAAAGACTTCCCCGTGATCCCGCCGAAGAACCTCGTGGACGAGATCGGCGACGTTTTCGGCATTGGTGTTGTGCCCGAGTTGTTTGACGGGCGGGGATTCCGACAGGTGAAGCGAACGCAGAACAACGCCGAGCATCTGAAGATGCTGATGACGGCTTTAGACTCCGATGCTCGGTTTATTTTCGCCAACTTCGAGGACACGGACATGCTTTTCGGGCACCGCAACGACGCTCCCGGCTTCGCAGGTTGTCTTGAGACTTTCGACGGCATGCTAGCGGAGATTTTGGAGCGGTTAGGACCGGATGATTTGCTCATTATCACTTCCGATCACGGAAATGACCCCACCGACGAGTCCACGGATCACACCCGCGAGTATTCGCCGGTTGTCATTCGCGGGGGAGTGACGGGAGATTTGGGCGACCAGGACGGACTCGGGTTCGTTGGCCGCTTGGTGCGCGAGCATCTCGCTTGATCATTGGAGCGGCGTGGCCCAAAGTCCGCCCCCGAGAACCAAATTTCCCTACCCGGTTCGTACCTCACCGACCTCCCCATGAATGGGCGAGGTGAGTAAGCCCAATTTTCCGCCCATTTATGGGAGAACAATGAGCGGAGCGAATTGAGGGGGGAAATTAAGACCTTCTTCACGGAAAAACATTGACTCTTCACCGTGAAGATCAAAGTAATCTCGGTGAAGATAGGCTTCTGCACCGTGAAGATCGAAGTAATCACCGTGAAGATAGGTTTCTTCACCGTGAAGATTGAAGTAATCACCGTGAAGATAGGCTTCTTCACCGTGAAGATAAGCTTCTGCACGGTGAAGAGAGGCTTCTGCACGATGGAGTTTTTTCGTAATCTGCATTTCTTATCCAAAAACTTGCACAAAATCCCAAATTCACCCTAAACGACCCACCAAGAGCCTGCAGAGCGGGGGCAACCAACGTATAATCAGGGTGCTGCCGCCCAACGGGCGTGGTTCTCGACTCGCATGCAACCCCAACCCTACTTCCCCGAAGCCGAAACGGTGCACGACAACATCGCCTCCGCCGACTATGACGAGCGACTGGCGTTCATTCGTCGAGTGATGTCGTGGCATCTTTTCACGCAAGTCTTGCTCGCCGGAATGACGCTCTTTTGGCTCCAAACCGCCACGGACAACACAGGATTGCTCCCCCAACATGGCGTCCAGCTCCTCGGACTTCTCCTCTTTGCGAGCCTTTTGCGAAGAATTGGCATCCGCAGCGACTACGCTTCGTTGGTGTTGCTCCCCCTCATCATCGTCGTTCAAAGCCGGCTCGGAGCCACGTTGATCCAAATGGAAATCCCGGTCTGGTCCATGCCGCTCGGAGTTGTCTTTGCCTGGATTTATTCTAGGCTATGCGGCAGAGACTTCAGCTTTTTAGGCGCGTACACGATGGCAGGTGGAGTGATGCTCGGTCTTTGTGCGATCATCGGCGAATGGCTTGGCTATTCCGGCGTCCAAATTACGACCTCGATGGTCCTTGGCGTCGCCTACTTCTCGTACTATATCTACGACCTCGCGGCACTGTTGCAAAGGCGCAAAGGACAGGACCCGTGGCTCGCTGTCATGGACCTTTATCGAGACATTTTGAACTTTGTCAGCTACACTTTTAGGGTGATTCACCACTGGAGGAACTTCCGAATATGAGCGAGATGGTTATGATCACCGCCTACATCCGCCCCCACCAACTTGAAGGGGTCAAAACCGCCCTTGCCGATCTCGGGGTGAGCGGAGTTACGGTCAATGATGTTCGAGGTTGCGGCGCTTCTCCCGAGCGTCCCCGACTTTTTGCCGGGCAAGAATATAAAATTTCCATGCCTGCTCGCGCGCGCCTTTCTGTCGCCGCACTCGCTTCGCTCACCGAGCCAATTATCGCCGCGATCATCGAACATGCGCATACCGGGGAGTCTGGCGACGGCAAGATTTTTGTCGAACCACTGGCCGATGCGATTCGCATTCGCACTCAAGAACGAGGAGATTCTGCAGTTTAGCCCAACCCGGTGAATTTCTTTGCCAACTAAAGCGTCATAATCTCCCGTGAGGGACCATTCACAGATGCTTCGAAAACTTACTTCCATTCTTGCCCTGGCGGCCTTATTCGCGGTTGCCCAAACGCAGCCCAAACTCGACTTTAACGTTAAAGATGGCGACAAAATCGCCGGCGATAAGACCGTCGAAGTCACCGTGACCAGCGATGATCTCGTCACTTCAGTCGAATTCTACGTCAACGGAGAACTGCGCGACACCGACGACAGCACTCCTTACGAATTCAAGATCGACGGGATCGCCGAGCCCGAGGGCAAGTTCACGCTCAAGGTTTCCGCCCACACGACCAAGGGAAAATCTGCGGCAAAAACTCTCAATCTCGAAATTGACAACGGCCTCTCCCGCGGACCAGAGTTCTTTTCAAAGCAAGGCGAAGATCAACTCAAGGACGGAAAGTACGATGACGCCATCGTTTCTGGCCTGCTGGGGCTCAAAGCCAAGACTGGCTTCAATCCCGCCCGAATGGTTCTCGCGAAGGCGAACCTTAGGAAGGGAATTTTTGACTCTGCGCAAAAATTTGCCGAAGATGTCGTCGCCTCCGACCCCACGAATACCGCTGCCCTCGACATCGTGAGCGCGGTGAGTTTGCAACGCGCCTTCAACATTGTCAGCCGCACCAAAGACCGCAACGAAACCCTCACCATTTTGCGAACGGCGTTCCAAAGTGCCGCCAAAGCCAGAGCGAAGGTCTACAACATGAAGATGGACAAGTTCGGCGCGGTCACGCCCGAGAATCTTCTCGACTATTCGGACACGGCGATACGCTCGGGTCGATTCAAACTCGCCATAGATGCGCTGAATGCGGCGTTCCTCAAAGATTCCACTCGCAGCGACGTGATGGACCGATTGGTCTACGCATATATGCGCTCCGGCCGATTCGATCAAGCCGCGCCGATCCTTTTCCAAGCGCAAAAGAAGAACATGCTCGACGGTGTGGGGCAAGCATTGCTCGCTATTCTCTACGCCCGCGCCGGGGATGATGCCAAATCCACCGTCGCGGAGCGAGAAGCACTACTCTCCGACTCGACGTCGATCGGTGTTCGCACCGCTCAGGCCTACCTCGCGCGATACCGAAACCGCCCCGCGGAGTTCGCTCGCATCACGAAAGCTCTTGCCAAGGACGCCGCCGAGAATTCCGAAGTGAGTTATTACTTCTCGGCCTTCAACTATGACGCCAAGGAATATGAGGGCAGCCGTGTCGCCTTCGAGCGAGGATTGCTCGCCGAGCCGATGAGCTACGATCTGCTCTTGCTTCGCGCCAACCAGGCGATTGAATTCAGCACGAAAGTGACCGAACAGAAGGAAATCGACTACCAGCGACAAACCGCGCGCGTTTATTACGATTCGGCGCTCGCAGTGAAGCCGGAATCATTCGAAGCTCTCAGCGGCCTTGCCATCCTTAACTTCAACGAGAACAAGGGCGAATCCGCTCTCAACCTCGCCCGCGCCGCCGTTGTCGCCAATCCGCAATTCGGTGCCGGCCACTACACCCTCGCCATGATCGCCCAGGCTCAAAGCAAGCGGTTCCGAGACATCGAAACCGCCGCGAAGATCTCCATGGGCAAAGCTCAGCAAAATGGGCTCACGGATGAAGCGAAGAAGTTCGCCGATCAGATGGCGGCAGCAAACAGTGCGGCGCGAAAGCTCACCGGCGAAGCCGAGCAAGCGATGAAGGACGCCGCGAAAGTGGACCCTGTGCATCTCGGCGGAAGGACGATTCCGGATTCGGCTACGGCGTGGAAGTTCCTTTCCACCTTCGGGCAGACCCCGTTGATCACGTTGACGCGATAATTCTTGCGTCATGGCCCTCTCCCTTTGCGAGAGGGCCATGACGCAAGAACGGGGTGAGGGCGTGCGGGACGAAGTTTTGCCGTAAGCGACCCTCATCCAATTCCCTTCGGTCATTGCTTCTCCCAGGGGGAGAAGATCGTGGAACAAATTGGTCCCCGAGAACCTAATTTCCCCACCTGGTCAAACCAGACCTAGTGATAGTGGTGCGTTACACGCAGCCGAAGGTTTTCCCCCAATTCCAGAAAGAAAGCCGCACATCCCCAACGGACAGGGATCTTCAGAATGGTCCCATCTTTCAAAATCAACCGCACGCGATCCCACTCGGCAAATGTCTCCGTCCCCTTATCAACAATCTGAATTTCTACGATTTGATTGACGCGGATCACTTTCTTCAATCTCTGCAATGAAATAGTGACTGCCTCCCCATCGAACGCAATTGACTCTTTGATTGGCAACTCTCGGACATACACAAAAGTGCAGGAGACCAAGACGGCGGCGATAGCGGCTCCGAACTTGATAGGACTGAGTAAGCGATCTTCTGGCGGCGCTGAGAGGTAGATTCCAATCGCGATAAGAGCAGCCATTACAACCAACAAATAGAACACTGGGTGCGTTTTCGGCACGTCATACCGCTTCAATGACATCCGTTCTTCCTTCCAAATGCAGCACAGTGAGACCAGCCTCCAAGGATAAGTGGAATCAGCAGCATTGAGAACAAACCGAAGCCGAATAGGAAGTCCCCGCCGAACAATCCAGTGCCAGTTAAGCCAAGGAACAATACGCTACACCATGCGATCAATTGCCCCTGCATTACGCTGATGAAGCGCGAATTGCATCTGAGAAGCCGCTCCTGGCCAGATGCCGGTGGCTCAATCGGCCAAAATACATACCCAACAGAAAATATCAGAGAGACCACAAAAAACGGCGTGAAGAGAGCGCCCGGGTTTGTCGCGAGGATCCACCCCAGTAGTGGAGGGAAGGCGCAGTACAGTCCGCCGTAATTCTTTTTCACACCTTTTTCCGATTCTGCAGAAGCCTACCTCCTACCGCGTCCCCCACTCCCAAAGCCCGAACGAGACCTTGTCCGAGATCGGCAAACCCGCGAGCCGAAGCATAATCTCCACCTGCCCCCGATGATGCGACTCGTGCGAGATCAAGTAGCCGATGTACGCCTGAGCATGCGGTTTGAACCCCCTCACGCGCTGATCCCCTTCAAGCGCGTCCATCAGCATTTTCTCAACCGCACGATCGGACTTCGCCATTTCACCCAAAATGGTTTCCTTGGGAGAATCCGCTTCCAGTTTCTCCAAACCTTCCAGCAAGTCTGCGCGCGCGGACTTGAACCACATGAGACGGACATTGTGGATGTGCGCAAACATCGCTCGTGCGGTGCGTCCTTTGGCAAGTTTTGCATCGAGTTGGGCGTCATCGAGCGCTTCCAGAAGATAGTGATTAATCCGCGCATGGATGTTCCAAGTTTCGATGAGTGCTTCCATAATTCCGCCTTTTTGGTTCGAATTCTACCTTCCCAGCGACTCCACCGTGCCAATGATGGTACAACAATGGAGTCCCCAAGTTATGAAATTGCTTTTATTCGCTACGGTTGCCGAAGGGCATCAACTCATCCTGCATGTCCGCGCCATCGTCCACGAGGCCTTGCGGCGCGGTTGGGAGCCACATTTGGTAGTGCCGGAAGCCGCCGTGGCGCACCCCAGTTTCAAAGTCTTACAGGACGATTTTGGCGACAAGCTCCCCTTCTCCACTATGCCCAGCCCGGTCTACAAGTACAGTGGTAAGTTCTTGCGACGGTTGATAGGGTTATTTGGCGCGGATTTCAAGCACCGCAAAGCGTTCGGCGAGGGATTTCAGACGCTTCCCGCGGGATACAAACCCGATCTTATTTACTTTCTGAACCTGGACCACACCGACCTCAGCATTTCACTGAAAGGTTCACCGTTCGGAGACGTACCGTTCTCGGGGATGATGTTCGGAAAGATGTTCCACTACGCGGAAATGGGAATCCCCGTGCCTCTAGCCAAGACCGACAGGACTTTTTACGAGCCCCTTTTCAAACGACTGCTCAAAATCAAGTCGCTCAAATCCATGGCGATCATTGACCCGCTGCTCATAAAACATCTGGAGAAGGTGAAGTGGCCGGGCTGGGAGAAAGTCACCTTTGTCCCGGACATCGGGCGCCTTCAAATCTTTTCGAGGGAGAATTCCATCCGCAAGGAAATGGGAATTCCTGAGGATCGTTTCCTCATCATGAACTTCGGTTGGCTCCACCCGCGCAAGGGTATATACGAACTCGTGGACGCGATGGAAAGCTCCGAGTGGCCCGAGAACGCCTCAGCTCTCTTTGTCGGCTCTATGCGCCCCGAAGCCAAAGAACTGATCGAAACCGACCGAGTCCGAAAGCTTGTCGCCGAAGGGAAGCTATTTCTAAGAACGGGCTTCGCCGACGACGAGGTTGAGGGTAAGTGCTTTGCCGCCTGCGACGTGGTTTGGCTCGGCTATCGCAAGCACTGGGGCATGTCGGGCGTCCTGGTTCAGGCCTGCCTTTCGGGCAAGCCCGTGATTTCTTTGGATGAAGGTCTTATCTCCTGGTACACGAAGGAATATGGCGTCGGCGAGATTGTCGACATCACCCAGCCAAGCTCGATCTGCCGCGCAGTCCAAAGCCTCATGTCGGACAAAAAGCTCTACTGGCAGTACCAAGAGAACTGCCTCAAGATCGGCAAACTTCACGCGCCGGGAACGTTCGAAAGAGCGATCTGCGACATGCTTGTTATCGCGATTGACATTCCACTCGGGCAGCTTTCGGGGGGCGGTCGCGAATGCGATCCCGCTGCGCGCCGCCTGATCGGGCGTCGCCGCTCCAGCGTGTTCCCTGTTCCCTTCCGTGAGGCACTGATGGGCGCAACCCGCTCCGAGGCTGATGCAAGAAGCCGCGCCCTCGGCGGACCGGGAGTTCCCGCCCAGACATTCGGACTCTTCCCGAAAATCGTCGAACTCCGCTCCCTCATGTTGCGCGCCCCCAGCATCGCTGCAAAGCTGTTCGAAATACACCCGGAGGTCTCGTTCTGGGCAATGAACGGAGGAAGCGATCTGGATTTTCCCAAGAAGCACGAGTTCGGCAAACTACAACGCCGCCAACTTCTGACTGCAGAGTTTGGCGCGGACCTAGACGAACGCATCACTGCCCTAGGCGTGATTTCCTCTGCGGTCGCATGGGACGACGTGTACGACGCATTTGCGGCCGCCTGGACCGCCAAGCGAATCGCCCTCGGAAAAGCCGAGCGAGTGACGCCGTTGCTTCAGGTAGATGAATCCCTCGATCACATCGTTAATATTTGGTATTGAGAGATGCCATAAATCACGAAGAAAAAAAGGGCCATCTCTTGCGAGACAGCCCTTGTGGAGTTTGTTGGATTAACCGACGGTTACAGTCACAACCTTCGAGGCACCCGAGCGAGTCGCCGTGACATCCACGCTCGTTCGCACACTAGGTCGAACGGCTGTTCCAATCACGACTGCAGATTTCTTGCCTGCAGGAATCTTGACAACCGCAGGAACCGAAAGGACACCCGGGTTGCTCGATTGGAGCAAGATCGTGACCCCAGCCGGTCCAGCAGGACCGTCCATCGTCACAAGGAGCTTAACCGCGCCCTGGTTGATTGAAGATGGCGACGCCGTTAGATCGGAGAGACTCGCTCGCAGGACAGTGATATCCGTCGAGAGTGAAGTTCCAAGTCGATCCGCACTGATGGTCGCAGGCGTGTTCTCGTTGACTCCGTAAGTTCGCAGAGTAAATCCACCCGTTGAGCGACCGGCCGGAATATAAATCCAGTTTCGGCTTGCCCGAGCAGTATTCTGCGACGAAGTGGTCAGGCTGACTGCAATTCCACCACTTGGTGCGGGTGAATTCAGAGTAACCGATGCCGCGACGCTAGTACCGCCAATGATTGAACTTGGGTTGATGTCAACCGACAAAATGCCTACTGGATGAACTTGCAATGTCGCACCGCTTCCGCCAATCGCCGAAACGGCATTGATGGAAACCGGAACGTATGCGTTGCCTGCACCAGGTCGAACATTGAACGTTTTGATGTTGAAGTTTCCGGAAGTTGAACCAGCAGGAATGTTGATCGAAGCAGGTACCGTGGCTGCACCCGTATCGCTACTTGTGAGCGTTACTGTCGTCGCCGTAGCCTGAACATCGGCAAGCCGAATCGTTCCCACCGAGTTCTGAACGCCACCAACCACGCTCGTTGGAGCAAGGTCAAGACCGCTGATTCCCGTCGGGAGATCGCCCGAAATGATGACGCTGACCACTTGACCGGCAGGAGGAAGCGCACCCTTGTTGCTGATGGTGATACTGTAACTTCCGGAGACCGGGTTCTGAACCACTACCTGCTCTTCAGGATCCTTTGTGTTGTCTCCACGGGTCGCACCCGTCGCTGGATTATCTGGATCGAGAACCCATGGCATTGTTGTCGTACCCGCGCTATCCGTAACGCGCAGGTCCATATCGTTAACCAGGCGGCTCGTACGGTCGTTGGCAACCGCACCTTGGGCAGTTCCGGCTGGATCCGTCCAGCAAATAGTGACCTTCAGCGGTTTGCCAGGATTAGCGGCAATATTGATAGTCTGCGGGACACCCGAGCGAACAAGGAGATTTGTTAGCTGAACGGGATTGAAAAGACCGTCTGTGATGGCATCTGCGCCAGCATGAACGTCAAGGAATCCGAATCCGAATGTGTAATCCGGACCAGGGTTGGCTCCCGCTTCCTTTGCCGTGTGCATGACAAGACCTTTGAGCATAGATGCTCGCATCGGTCCGTTGTGTTTTTGAACGTACAAATCCTGCAAAAGCCCCAAACTGCCGGCGGTTACTGGCGACGACATGGACGTACCACTGTAAAAGTCGTACCCGCCGCTCACTGTAGAAAGTACGTTTACACCTGGTGCGGAAATTTCTGGCTTTATCTGCCCGCTGTCTGCTGGTCCCCAACTGCTGAAGTCAGCAATCCGAACGCTGTTTGGGCCTGTGTAACCCGCCCCACCGAGTTTCTCTGTGGCGCCAACGGTCAAGCAGTTCTTCGAAGTTTGGATTCCACCCGGAATATTGTCGAACGAGTATTGATCGTCTCGCACATCCGAAGAACTGACCCAAGCACCAGTCGAATCTCGCACCCAGTGGTCTACCGGCTGAGTTGAAGGACCGCCACCATGGCTATTCGCCGCAGAAATGCAGGGCAGATAAAACGGAGCATTCGCAAGCATATTATCAAGCGCAACGGACGTGCCGTTGTACCGACCAAATCGGTAGTCGTAGACCGCGCTGACGGCAGTATCTCCCTGCCAGAGCCACTTTCCGTCACCGAGCCCGTTGAATACCCAACCTGCTCCGGTACCGTACGAGTGGTTGGAGATCATCAGGCCGCCTGCGGCGGCCGAGGCCATTTCGCCCATGTCGTTATTCCAATCGTAAACTGTTCCAATTGCCCCAAAGCTCATCCCGTGCGCTTGTGGATTCAGCCCGACAGCAAAAATTGAACCAGCAACGTGGTATGCGTGGTCGGCAACTCCGCCCCCGTCCCCATTGGTGAGTCGTCCGGAGAATTCGTCTCGATTGATGTCGGCAACGCCGCCGTCCCACACCGCAATCTTTGCGCGGCTTCCTGTCAGCGCGTAGGAGGACTTCCCGGAGCCTGGCCAAAGGTCAGCGCTCCCTACATTGCGGGCCGAAGCCAAATTGTGGGTTTCTGTCCACTCAGGAATGCCGTTGACAAGACGTCGAATTGTTCGCATTCCGCCATTTGGCAGACTAACGGTCGTTTGTATTCCCTTCTGGGCGGCATAAGCCTGTACCGCAAGCGCATCAGTCTGGGCTTGGGTCGAATATTGCTTTGCGAGTTGGAGAAGAACCGCTTTGTTAGTCGACGTTTGAGCGGTGGCGGTCGTAGCCAAAGTGGCTGCAAACGCGAGCCATCCGAGCTTAAGTGTGATATCCCTAGTATTCATAGTATTTTATCCGGCAAGATACATTCAGGCCTAAGACGGCCATACACCCTCTACTATATCACGGAATTGCGAAAAACCGATGCAAAAACTAGACTTTTTTAGAAAAAAAGAGCGAGGGGCGCTTGCCCCTCGCTCATTTGGGTCTTAGAGTTAACCGACGGTAACCGTCGCTACCTTCGAACTTCCAGAACGAGTTGCCGTGACATCAACACTCGTCCGAACACTCTGGCGAGTCGCCGTACCAATCACAACCGCTGACTTCTTACCCGAAAGAATCTTCACAACCGCAGGCACCGAAAGCACGCCGGGGTTGCTCGATTGGAGCAAAACAGTTACGCCCGCCGGACCAGCGACACCGTCAAGAGTTACAACAAGTTTAACCGCGCCTTGACTGAGTGCAGAAGGAGTGGCCGCAAAGTCCAAGAGACTCGCACGAAGAACAGTAATATCCGTCGAAAGCGACGTACCTAAGCGATCTGCACTAATCGTCACCGGAGTATTCTCATTCACACCGTAAGTTCGAAGAGTGAAAGCACCCACCGAACGACCCGACGGAATGTATATCCAGTTTCTACTCGGACGAGCCGAGTTCTGCGAGGAAGTCGTCAGACTCACCGCAATTCCACCGCTTGGGGCGGGCGAGTTCAAAGTCACGGAAGCAGGAACACTCGTCCCACCCACTATGGAGCTTGGATTAACATTCACCGCAAGAATTCCAACCGGATGGACCTGCAAAGTCGAACCACTGCCACCAATCGCAGACACTGCATTGATGGAAACCGGCACGTAAGCATTACCGGCACCAGGTCGAACGTTGAACGTCTTGATGTTGAAGTTGCCCGAAGTCGAACCAGCAGGAATGCTAATCGTAGGAGGGACCGTCGCAGCAGTCGTATCGCTGCTGGTCAGAGTCACCGTCGTAGGCGTGGCCTGAACATCAGCAAGGCGAATCGTTCCAACCGAATTCTGGACACCACCTACCACGCTCGATGGAGCAAGGTCAAGCCCGCTGATCCCTGTTGGGAGATCACCCGAAATAATGATGCTCACAACCTGACCTGAGGGAGGAAGCGCGCCCTTATTGCTAATCGTGATGCTGTAACTTCCAGAAACGGGATTTTGAACAACGACCTGCTCCTCAGGATCAACCGTGTTATCTCCCCGAGTTGCACCATTACCCGGATTATTCGCATCTAGTACCCAAGGCAAGGTCGTGGTACCACTGCTGTCCGTTACGCGAAGGTCAAGGTCGCTCACCAGACGACTTGTTGGATCGTCAAGGACCGCACCCTGGACTACACCCGCTGGATCTGTCCAGCAAATGGTGACCTTAAGAGGCTTGCCGGAATTCGCAGAAATGTTAATTGTCTGCGGAACTCCAGTTCGAATCGTCAGGTTCGTGAGTTGAACCGGGTTAAAGAGACCATCGCTGATGGCATCAGCACCAGCGAGAACGTCCAGTAGTCCAAAACCAAAGATGTAGTCAGGACCAGGGTTCGCCCCCGCCTCTTTCGCTGTGTGCATCACGAGACCCTTGAGCATAGACGCTCGCATCGGACCGCCATGTTTTTGAATGTACAAGTCCTGCAACAATCCTAGACTCCCAGTTGTGCAAGGGGTTGACATTGAGGTTCCCGAAAAGGCTGCGTAACCACCAGGGACTGTTGAAACTAAATCGACCCCCGGAGCGGCGATCTCAGGCTTAATCCGCCCACTATCAGCGGGGCCCCAACTGCTGAAACTTGCAATGCGAACGCTGCTGGGCCCAGTGTAGCCAGCCCCGCTTAATTTCTCTGTCGCCGCGACAGTGAGTGAGTTCTTTGCCGTTCCGGTTCCGTGACTGAGTTGGTCATATGCGGATTGATCGTAATGAACATCTGACGAAGCGATCCAGGCGCCGTTAGCATCGAGCACCCAGTGATCCACTGGCTGCGTTGCAGGGGCATTTCCGTGGGTGTTTCCGGCAGAAGTACAAGGCAAATAAAACGGTGCATTGTAAAGCATCGTATCCACTTGAGCCGCTTTTGTATCGTATTGGCCCTGCTTGTAATCCTCATCCTTACTCACCGCAGTGTCGCCTAACCAGCCCCATTTCCCGTCCCCTTGGACGTTTGCGAGCCAACCCGATCTGAAACTGTAGGAGTGATTTGAAAGCATCAAGTTGCCCGCGGCTTCAGATGCCATCTCGCTCAAGTCTCCGTTCGAGTCGAATACTCGTCCGCTAGCTCCAAAGCTCATGCCGTGGGCCTGTGGATTCAAACCAAGGGCAAAAACAGTACCGGCAACATGGTAAGCATGATCACCCACACCCGAGCCATCCCCATTAGTCAGGCGACCGGAGAATTCGTCTCGAGTCACATCGGCAACCCCACCATCCCAAATCGCGATCTTTGCGCGACTTCCAGTCAAAGCGTATGAGGACTTCCCTGACCCGGGCCACAACGCTGCACTGCCAACGTCTCTTGCCGCATCCAGATTGTCAGTTTGGAGCCAAACCGGAATTCCGTTTGGAGCTCGAACCAATGTCCGCACGCCTCCGCCAGGCAGAAGCTTGGTAACGGGACTGCCCGTTTTGACCGAATAGGCTTGCGCCGTCAGGGCATCAACCTGGGACTGAGCCTTGTAGAGTTGAGCTAACTTCAATAACTCCGCTTTATTGGTCACCGATTGCGCAGTCGCGCTTACTGCTAGTGAAGCCGCCAGTGCGAGCCACCCTAACTTGGTAGATATATCACGAGTATTCATCTTTTTTCCAGCAAAATTCGGTTAGGCGGAACATGCCTAATAACTTCTACTATACTGGAATTTAGTACGATTCTAATACCGATCTCATGACTTTTCTCGAAAAAGGTCCTGCTCGCACCCCACCGGGATTCCCAAATCTCGGGTATCTTGGTGTTTTGATTTAGGATCAGACACATGCGCATTCGAAATAAAGAACTCAGGAACAAGTGGCACCGCAAAGAAGAGCGGATCAAGGAATTGAAAAAGGAAGCCATTGCCGCCGCCAAATCTGGCGTCAAAAAGCCAAAGGTGAAGGCGGAAGTCAAGGCCAAGAAGCCTGTCGCAAAGCCAGTTGCAGTTGTCCCGACTGAAGTGACTGATGTCGCCGCCGTTGCGGTTGCTGAGCCGAAGGCGAAGAAAGTTGCCAAGAAAAAGGAAGCTCCCGTGGAGACCGCACCGGTTGAAGTGGCTGAAGTCGCCACCGAAGTTACGGCGGAAGCTGTTGCTGAGCCATCCGGCGAGTAATTTTCTTCTAGTTTTTCAAAAGTGCCCTGAGTGCAAACTCAGGGCACTTTTGTGTCTGCTTCACTGAGTCTCGCAGTTCGGAAAGGTTTGAATAGGAACCCGAGAAACCCTGCACTCATAAAACCAACTCCCATGATGATGTACATCGGAGCAACTCCCAGTTTCGCCAGCGCGTAACCTCCAATGGCGATTGAGAGTGGCTGGACTCCTTGCCCCGACATCATCATCACCGAACTGACGCGACCGCGAAACTCGTCTGGGACGGCGGATTGGCAGTACACGGTAACTGGAATACTCGCAAACGGGACCGAGAACCCACATGCAAAATTCCAAAGCAAGAACCAACCGAAATTTCGGCTGAGAGCCATAAAGACGATAAAGCCCCCAGTCACCAAAACGCCCCAACAAAAGGCAATCCCCACTTTGGTCACGGGATTCTTACCAAGCCAAAGACTGGAGACGACCATGGACCCAAAGAAACTAGCTTCCATGAGGCCCAACTTGGCATAGTGTCCGCCAAACCACTCCCGGTTGGTGGCTATGTAAACCGGAAAAAATGGCCCGATAAAGAAACTCGTCAAAAAACTCAAGAACACTGTGACCCGGAGTACCGGGTGCTTAGCCACGTAGCTGAGCCCAAGTTTGAGGTCTTGAAGCTGATTTTGTTGCACCCCCTCCCGTTCTGGAATGATCGATGGAATTCGCCTGACGTAGTATGCCGATGCGAGAAACGAAGCGGCATTGATCAGCATAGCGATGGCAAACGAGTGCTTGGGTGAAACCTGCTCAAGCGCACCCATCAGCCCCGCCGACCCTGCAATGCCGATCAGCGGCATCAGATACTGGGTAGCTGAGCTCAAGCTGTTTGCCTCGCTCAACTCATTAGCCGGAACGAGGCGGGGGATACAAGCGTTCTTCGCCGGGCCAAAGAAGGAATTGACCACAGAGAGCGCAAAGCCTAATACGAAAATCCAAGGTAACGCAATGCTGCCAAAAACAATCGTTCCAACTCCCGCTAACCCCAAAATCACCGAACTCGAAATGTCGCAAAAAAGCAAAATCTTTCGCCGATCCAATCGGTCCGCAAATGTGCCGGCAATCGGGGAAATAAATAAAAATGGCAGAGCCTGCACTACCAAAACTGCCGAAACAATGCGCGGATCTTTTGTAATGAAGTCCACCATGAAGGCGAAAACGAGGTAGTAAAAGGCGTCCCCGAGTTGCGAAATCGACTGACCAAGCCAGAGATTTCGGAAATTCGCATTTTTTAATACCGGATAAGCCACTGTCCTCTATTGTGAGCTAACCGGAAGATGAGAAAATCGGGTACACCTGAACCTACAATATGGCTACCGTTGCGGCTACAGATACAGTGAACATCGTCATCAACGACGTTGATCTCCAGGTTCCAAAGGGGGAACTTGTTGTCGAGGCGGTGAAGCGTCTGGGCCACGAAATCCCCATTTTTTGCTATCACCCCCGAATGAAGCCAGTCGGGATGTGCCGAATGTGCCTCGTCGAGGTTGGATTTAAGCAACCGGACGGCAGCGTTCGCAAAATGCCCAAGCCTCAGGCCGGGTGCACCTTGCCCGTCAGCGAAGGCATGGTGATCTACACCGACACCGAGATGGTCCACCGTGACCGAAAGGGTGTTCTCGAGTTTCTTCTGATCAATCACCCACTCGACTGCCCCGTCTGCGACCGTGGCGGCGAGTGCCCGCTCCAAAACAACACCATTTTCTACGGCCCGTCCACGAGCCGATATATTGATATCAAGCGCCATGCCCCTAAGGCATTCCCGCTTAGCGAGTACGTGACACTCGACCTTGAACGCTGTATCCAGTGCGGCCGTTGTGTCCGGTTTACCGAAGAAATTTCCGGCGACGCTCAACTCGCGTTTCGTTTCCGAGGCGCGGCAATGCAACCTTCAACCTTCAAACTCACCGATTTTGATAGCAAGTTCTCGGGCAACGTTATCGAAATTTGTCCGGTGGGCGCACTGACTTCTTCGAAATACCGCTTCCGCGCTCGTCCATGGGACCTTGAGACCAGCGAGGGGCTTTGCCTTGAATGCGGTAACGGCTGTAACGTCTGGCTCGACCACCGCGCGGCAAAGTTGGTTCGGGTCAATGGGCGAACGAACGAGGCCATCAACGAAGAATGGACCTGCGACAAGGGTAAGTTCGGTCACGATTACTACAATTCTTCCAAGCGTCTGACTCAGCCGCTTCGCCGTGAAGGGGATAGGTTCGTTCCGGTTTCATGGGGCGAGGCTTACGCCGAGATTGCGGCGCACTTGGGAGCAAAGTCAGCTGCGCTGGTCGGTTCAACGGTTTCTAACGAGGGGCTATTCTGCTTGCAAAAGCTATTCAAGGATGGATTCGGCTCCGAGAACATAGACCATCGCTGGACTCGAACGCTCCCAGCGGCGGGAGAGCGAGTTGCCAAACGACATGAGTCCTCAATTGCGAGTTTGGAGCACAAGAAGACGGTTCTCGTTTTCGGCGCAGACCTTGCGAATAGTCAACCGATTGTCCACCTTCGAGTCCGTAAGGGTTGGTTCCTGAACGAAACTCGGGTTGTGGTGGCCCACTCCCAAACCACCGATGCCGACAGTTTCGCAAATCTCCTGCTGTCCTGCAAACCAGGTTCACTCGACGACTTAGCGATGGGGCTAGAGCGTGCTGTCGCCGAGGCCCAAAAAACCGATGTTCAGGGCTTTGCGAGTTTCAAGGACACCGAAAAGACGACCTCTGTAAAAGAATCTGCGTTGCGCGAAGTTGCCGCGATGTTGCTTGAAGGCAACGCTTCAATTGTCTGCACGGCGAGTATCTACAACGAAAACAAGCCCGTTGAGACTTTGGCCGCTCTTGCCAAGATCGCTGCGGCGACCGGTGCCGAGTTTAACGTTTACGCCGAAGGCGGAAACGATGAGGGCGCGATGGCCCTTGGCGTGATGACTGGTCGCAACACCCACGAGATTTTACAAGATTGCGCAATGGGCGACCTCAATGCACTTTGGCTCGTAGGAGCAGATCCGCTCACCCTGCACCCAAGCCGAAGGCTTGCCGAGGACGCCCTTGAGGCGGTCCCGTTCTTGGTTTACCAAGGGTTGCTGGAATGCGAGGCAATGGGTTATGCGAGCATTGTTCTTCCGATGGAAGCTCCCGGAGAGCACGACGGGACTTACACTAACATCGAAGGCCGAGTCCAACGAATGCAGCAGGCAGTCAAGAACCCCGGTGACGGTAAGCCGGCGTGGAGAGTTTTTAGCGAATTGTTGGTTCGGATCAAGCCAGGACGGCCAAGTTTTAGCGCAAAAGAAATCATGGACGAGATCGCCGCAACTCACCCGGCGTTTGCCGAGGCAACTTACGATAAACTCGAAAAAGAAGGGACTCCGCTCAAACCCGTCATCGAAAACTTCTATATGTAGTCGGTCGCCGCAATGATGCGGCGGACGATTCTTGCCTGTTTTTCCAGCGAGAGGGCTTCCACGGGAGGAACGTGGAGGAACCCAGCGCGGACGTTTGGGTAAGCCTGATTCACTCGGTAGCCAAGGTAATTGCAGAGATACCGACCCGGATCGATGCTTATCTCGCAATTCCTCGGAACCTTGTCCGTCATTTTTGGCAACCAAAGCGTGGAGCCGAGGATCGGCGGTGCGCCCTCCATAATGCTTCCGGTTCGGGTTTCTCCGAGGGCGTCGGCCAAACCGTGAACCTCATTGTGTGTGTAGAGTTCAAGACGACATCTTGTCGCTTTCATAGCCACCCCAAGCATAAGAATCCGCTGATAACTCGCGAGGGTGTCGGAGTCAATCAGGCGATCAACCGCTTGGTAGGAAACCTCCAACTCTAGGAATTCTTCGCCGGAAGTGCGTGCGAGAGTCCCGCTGGGATTATCGGCAACTTCCCCGAAAGGTCCGAATCCGGTGATCAAGAGTCCAGGGGTCATTAGCATTCTTGGTGCCCGGGGCGGGACTCGAACCCGCACGCTCTTGCGAGCAACGGATTTTAAGTCCGCTGCGTCTACCATTCCGCCACCCGGGCGGGCGCCGGTCTAGTATATCCCGGAAGCGAACCTAATGAGGCTCCCAGTCCTTCGGACCGCCGGGGAGGAGATCGAAAAGCGGCCAAATCATGCAGATTTCGTCGCCGGGCCCAAAAACGCCCTTGCCGGTTCGCACAATGCTGCCGTCCTCGTTGCGGTGGAGGCCGGTTGCGCCGGGCCACCAGCCGTCCTTTTCGGTGTAATAGCCGAGGGCGGTGGTCATCTCTTTAGTGGCGTCTTGCGCCATCGTAAACTTCCAATCGCGGGCAACTGCGAGCTTCTTCTGATTCTCCGGGGAGTCGGGCGAGACGACAAGGAAGCCGCAGCGTTCGGTGATGTGGCGTAGATAGCCCGAAAAGCCATCCGCCCAAAGGGTGCAATAGTTGCAACCCGCACCCATGTTGTGGATCAGGAGCAGATCGTCGTTCGCGCCAAAAAAGTCGCTCAAATGCCTCGTCCCCTCAAGAGTCTCCACCTCCCAGTCCTGCACCGGCGCACCCGCCTCTGCGAGCCGAGCCTTATGAAGCTCTTCCCGCAACGTGCTCATCTCTTCCTGAATTTCATCAACCGTTCTTGTTTGCATGGGCGAATTCTATCCGGTTCACCCGCAAAATTGCAAGCACCGCTACTCAAAATTTAGAGTTTCCATTAACAACCGGAAGACACGAGTCTCAATTTTCGCGATCGAGTCCGAGGGGATTGCAGTTGAATTCAATTGTCCCCAATCGCGTTAAAATTTGTCACCAACAACGTGTAATCCGTCAAATCCACAACCCCGTTCCCGTCCAGATCGGCGTCCGAGGGGCGGATGCCTTCGGCGTCGGGAGTGGACCAACCTGCGTCGCTGCTGGTCTTATTGAAGTAGACCACGAGTTTTGTGTAATCAGACAGATCGACGACGTTGTCGTCTACGATATCGCCGGGGAGGAGATTTAGGTTGGCGGTAGTTACATCGCCGGTGATCACGTTTGCGTTGATCGTCCTTCGGAGAAAGCCGGAGGGGTTCACAGTGATGTCGTAGTTGGCCTCACCGGGGGCGACGGCGACATAGTTACCGTTGACATCGACATTCGCCACGACGGGGGAGCCGACGTTGGTTTGGGTTCCGGCATTGCGGAATTGGACGCTGATCGTGAGCAGGAACCGGCCCCCGCCGGTGTTGATGTGCCCGCTCACCTTGCGACCAATCTGCATCTTCCAAAGGAGCGAGTGATAAGTTAGAAGCGTAGGATTGTAACCCCAACCCGCGACGTAGACAAAATTCGGATCTGCCCAAACGCTCTGCGCGACAGTGCCCGAAAACTCAGCCGGGGCAAACGCGTGAAGATCCATCCAGGATCCGGCGGTTCCCGTCCAAACGCCCGCCTTAAGCGTACTGCCGAACTTCGCGTAGCCAGCTTGATAACCGCCAAAAACGCCATAAGCAATGGACTGATTCGCGCCGGTCGGGTTCAGATCAACCCAAGAAAGCGCGGTCCCGGCCCAAAGGCTTGCGTGTTGCTGGACACCGACATAGGCAAAACCCACCTGTTGGGTGCCCGAAGTGGCGTAGGCGACGGAAGCGTCCGAACCGGCAGGATTGAGATTCACCCAGGAGGCGGGGGTGTCGTTCCAAAGACTCGCGCGGTCCGCGCCGCTGACGCGGGCTTGCCCGACTTGCTGGTTGCCGGAGATTCCGTGGGCGACGGAGTTAAGTGCGCCCACCGGGTGGAGGTCCACCCAAGAAGCCGCCGTGCTCGTCCACAACGCTGCGTGTTGGGCACCGGCTAAGGTTGTTTCGCCGACCTGCTTGTTGCCCGAAATCGCGCGGGCGTAGGAGGAAGTCGCTCCGAACGGGGAAAGATCGACCCATGTATTGAACGCTCCTGACCAAAGCCCTGCCCTCGGGATGCCGCCGATGGTAGCGAAGCCGACTTGTTGGGTGGCGGAGATGGCGTAGGCCTCTGACCGAGTCGCGCCGGAAGGATGAAGACTCACGAAGGAAGCCGCGGTTGAATTCCAAAGGCTGGCTCGATATGAGCCGGTCACAAGAGAATAGCCCGCTTGCTGAGTTCCGAAGACACCAAAGCTCTCCGAGAATCCAGCCCCGGTAGGATTGAGATTGGTGACAGTCCAGTAAGCCTGAGCAGTCCCCGCCAAAGCCACCAGTGCAAGGCACGGAATCGATCTGATTTTCATATTGTGTCCTACGCCTTTACCCTTCAATTATCCCCTACGGCGTTGAAGTTGATCGCAATGATAGTGTAGTCGCTCAAGTCCACGACGTTATCGCCGTTGATGTCGGCATCGTAGGGTCGGATCCCATCGCCGTCGGCGATCAGCCAGTTCGCGTCGGTGCTGATCGCATTGAAGTAGGTGACGAGTTTCGTGTAGTCGCTGAGGTCGATAACGTTGTCGTTCACGATGTCACCAGGAACTAAGTTTAGGTCGGCGTTGGTGACACTTCCGAAAACGGTGTTCGTCTGGATCGTCCGCCGCAGAAAACTCTCAGGTTTGACTGTGATGTCGTAGTTGACTAAACCCGGCGCAAGGACTGTGTAGTTGCCGGAGTTGTCAACTGGCACGACTATCGGAGTCCCCACGATTAATGAGGTGACGTGACTGCGAAACTGAATGCTGATGGAAGTCAGTGTTCTGCCACCGCTGGAGTTGACGTGTCCGCTGACGGTTCGACCGGGTTGGGTCCAAATCAATGCTTCGTCGCGCCCGGTAATTCCGTTGAAGCCGTACCCGCAGATCACAGTTTTAGTCGCGTCCCGCCAAATCCCGCGAGCAAAAGTCTTGGTGAAACCCGCAGGGGCGGAACCGTGCAGGTCGACCCACGACGCGGCGGTCCCGCTCCACAAGCTGGCGTGCTCGGCTCCGCCAATCGTGGCCCAACCCACTTGCTGGTTCTCGAACACTTCAGAGACTTGTGACGCGGTTGACCCTGCCGGAGCCAAATTGACCCACGAAACCGCAGAACCGGTCCACATCGCCGCCTGGTTGGTGCCGCCAAAATTGGCGTATCCAACTTGCTGTCCACCAAAGACCGCAAATGCGCCTGAGCCTGTCGCCCCGATGGGATGGAGATCGATCCACGATGCTGCTGTACCCGTCCACAAACTTGCTTTCGTCACTCCTGCAAAATTTGCTTGTCCCACTTGCTGGGTTCCGCTTGTTCCGAGTCCGAAGGACGACGCTGCTCCGGCAGGATTAATATCAACCCAGGACCCTGCGCTGCCCGTCCAGAGGCCCGCATTAACTATCGCGCCAGTTTGAACGTACCCGACTTGCTGGGTTCCAGTCGTCTTGGCGGCGGTGGAACGGGAGAGCCCGCCAATGGTGGCGTATCCGGTTTGCTTGGAACCGAAGACGTTGAAGGCATACGACTTAGTGGCCGTAGATGGGTGCAAGTTAGTCGCGGTCCACGCGGCTTGCCCGGCTTGGGCGAGCAGAAGGAATGCACCCACAGCAAAGAAATTGGTTTTAGAATTCATCGGTGTCGTTGTCCAACCGGCTTAATGATACACGACAAATTGCAAAAAACCAACAATTCCGACGACAATGGTTTTGCGAGCAGTTTCAAAACCTGGTAATAATTTTGCCGAGATCAACTCGCGACCTCGCTATAATTAATGATATGCGCTTCCTTGTGTCCTGCTCTTTGTTTGCGATTGCCGGCTTTGCTTCCGCATCGTTCGATCTGATTCTTGTTTCCGACCTGAATAATCACTGTGTTCATCGCTATGACGGGGACACCGGCACGTATTTGGGATCGTTTGGCAACAACATCTTAGTCACGCCTCTTTCGATCACAGTTGACCAAACCCTCGGGATTGCGTACGTCGGCGATGACGGCGTCGGTTTAGTAGCTATGAACTACAACACCGGGCAGGTGCTATGGACAAACAACGGTATCAACTTGATCAGTGATTTGGCCCCATTGAGCAACGGTGGTGTGATGAGAACCATCAACCAAAACTTGACGTCCACTGCATTCCAAACGTTTGCATCGCCCTCAACCAGCAGCACGGCCACTTCATACACAAACTCAGTCTCCTCCTCGTGGGGAACAGTCGGTCGAGATGGAGCGGGCGACTACCTTGTTCAGGATCGAACCAGCAATCGCATACTGCGATACAATCCCGCCGGCTTCACTGCCCCAGAACTTGCGGGAGTGACGGGTTCGTTCGTGGCCTCAAGCACCGGTGCCGTGAGTTCAGATCGCATTATTAGCCTCACGACAAGCGGCGCAATGGTTTGCGCCAGTACGCAATCGGCAACCCTTGTCGGTTCTACGGGATCATTGCCGACGGGATCCTGGACAAGCGTAACAGAAGCGGCGTTTGGTCACGCGAATTTCGCTTGGGGACTGGGCACTAATGCGTCGGGAACACGTTTGCAGCGATACCAGCGGGGGGTCTCGAACAATACTTTCAGCCCTATTGGAACCCAAATCGGTCTGACTCAGGTGGGTTCGGCCACAGGGATGGCCGTTGTTGTTGCGCCCGAACCTGGATCGCTTTTGACTCTGTCTCTTGCCGCGCTCGCACTCCGCAGAAAGAGAACACGGTAACTCGATAAAACCTGGTAGAAAAACCTGAAAAATAGGGGTGTATTTGCCAGGAACTGCAATATAATGTATGGATGTTGGGGGATTTTTTATGCACAAATTTGGATTTCTTGGTATTTTGGCGATAGCGGCGACCTCGCAGGCGAATGAGTTTACGAACTGGACCTATCAGCAGTTGACAACAACGGGCGGAGCGCTCCACGTATATGGAAATGCACCCGGTGGCTATATCGGCACACGTCCTGCCGTGGTTAGCGGGGGAGTATTTTCCGTCCTTCCGGGTGTAACCACGGGGCGAGCGGATGGGTACTTCGAATCCCAAATCGGTGCGCCCTCTGCCACAACTCTTTTAAAGTACGCGGTTGGTACCAGCGGAGCATCTAACGGGTTGTGGTTTGTCGATACCGGAGCCTTTTCTCCTATCAATTCAGCGGGATCGGGAGTCCCAATTGGAATCAATGAGAATGGCTGGTTTGATGCGGCAAACTTACGTTTCTATCCGGCAAGTGATCCTGCCGTCGTGATGCCGGCTGGAAGCCTCGAAGCACTTAGTTCGAGCTACGTTGGAGGGCAAAATACCGCTGGTAACGCAGTCTTATACACAGTGCCTGCTTTGACGACCATTGCACGCACCGCTGGTACAAGTTCTGAAATTTTGGCCTTGACGGGTCGAAGTGCGGCCGGATATTCGACATCCGGGGCATCAAAATTCATGCAGCTGTGGACTCCAAGCGGATTTGGCGTCGGCATTAGTGCACCAAATATTACCCAGACCAAGCAAGGGCGATCTTGGAATGGAGGGCTGGTCACAGGCGTGGTTTTTGGTACTTTGAGACGGGCCGGATTGTGGAACTCGTTAAACTCGGAATACTCTCCGGTGCTTGGGGACCTTGCAGGGCCCACCACCGAGAGTTTTGCTGAGGGAATGGTGACCACGGATACCTCACGAACTATTTATGGGTACATTTCTGCAGGCTCGGGTATTCAGGCCGCGAAATGGAGCAAGCCCATCGTCCATGAGCCGTACTCTCCTATTTACACGACGGAGTTTACGCCAACAACTTCTTACGCGGTAGGCAATCTGATGCCGCAGAACGGATTTCTCTATTCTGGTGCTGGAGGATCCACCGCTTGGACCGTCATGCAAAACGTTGCTCTCGGACTTGCAGCGACTGTAAAATGGAATCCCGCCCTTGCTTCAACCGGGCAGCACTCCGCTTGGCGAAGTCAAACCATAGTCCCATCAACAACGGCACCGAAGTATGTGGTCTCAGCCAAAATGTACATCCGCAGCAAAGGCGCAAACCCGAACGCGCACAACGCGGGTGGGCTTGAAATCTGGAATGGGGGAGTGCGCTATGCCCAGGTCAAGATCAGCGGCGATGGTTCAATTCTTCTGACCTCCAATACCGCCAATCACACTCCTTTGGCGGCATTCGCCCCGGATGTCTGGCACAACATCAATCTAGTTGCGGACTTTGTCGCAGCAAAGGTCTATGTTCGAGTCGACGGTGAATACATCGACTCAATCGCATTCAATCCGGGACCTCCAGCTTGGCAAGTAACAGATGGCGATTTGTTCACCGAAAAGGCAGCAAGCGGAACTGAGGAGATTTACTTCTCGAGGTACAACTACGGCATCGACAACGGTCAACGCATGATCTCGGGTCGGGTACAGCTGCTGGACTGGCCTTACGGTGGTTCTTCGACCTTGAGCTTCTATACTCCGAGTGGTTTGGTGGCTACCAAACCTATTGGCGTCACGAGTGAAGGCGGGTTCGAGGCTTCGGTGGCGATTGCACCGGGCAACTACAAGGTCATTGCCCGAACTCCAGGTTGGATTTCACGAGCGCAGAATATCACGATCACCGAGTTGGGCTGTTCGACCATCAACATTGGATTGCCCAATGGAGACATCAAGCTCGATGACGTGGTGGATCTTACGGACTACATCAAGATCGTTACCTACTTCAACATGACAAGTACGAGTCCGGGCTGGTCTACGCCAGACGGTGACGGGGTTACTCCAGCGTTCACAGACCTCAATGGAGACGGTGTGATTGATCTTAGCGACTACATCATTGTCGTCACGAACTTCAACTTGTTCGGCGATACCCCGTAACCCGTTCACAGGTCCATCGAATACAGGATGTATTCGGTTTTTTCGGCAAGGCGGTCATAAAGACGCCTTGCCGTTTCATTATTCTCGCTGGTGTGCCACGTGATCTTGTCGCCGCCGCGCTCTTTTGCCTCCGCCGCGACCGCTTCGATCAGGGCTCGTCCCACTCCCTTGCCTCGGCATTCGGGCAAAGTGTAAAGGTCTTGCAGATAACATCGAGGCAGAACAGACCAGCACGTGGGTTGGAAGACATAGTGGGTGATTCCGACCAACTCGCCGCCCAGCCAAGCTCCAAGAGCGTAGTATGGCGCGGTGGGATCGTGGAATCTTGCCCAGGTGTTCTCCGTGACCTCAGCGCCGAGCGAGACTTTGTAGAACTCTTGGTACCCGAGCCACAACGGTTCCCAAGCTGGACGATCCCGTGGCACTAAAGGTCGAACAATCACTTCGGAGGACATGATTCCAAGCATACCGATGTGGAGTAGAATTCGGGAAGGAGAAAGATATGAAACTCAAACCTGTCCTCATCACCCTGGCCCTTGCGCTTTCCGCTCAACCCATTTTCGCCCAGGAAACGGTGGCGCGAGAAAAGTTCGACCCTAAGCGCGACGCGGCCAAGGATATTTCTGCCGCGATCAAGCTTGCCGGCAAGCAGAACAAGCGGATCATTCTGGATGTAGGAGGGGAGTGGTGTCCGTGGTGCCACAAGCTCGATAAGATGTTCCACGAGGACGCCGATGTTGCGAAAATCCTGAAGGACAAGTACATTGTCGTGAAGGTTAATTACAGTCAGGAGAACGAGAACAAGGCCGTACTTTCAAAATTCCCGGCAATCAAGGGCTACCCGCACCTTTTCGTTTTGGACAAGAAAGGTAAGTTAGTCCATTCGCAGGATACGGGGGATTTGGAAACGGGCGATCACCACGATCACGACAAAGTGCTGACATTCCTCAAGAAGTGGGCGCCTTAGGCTCCGAAATTCAAGATTCGTAAGTCGGATCGAGATTCGCAATCAAGCGATCGATCGCTGTGGCAAGCTTTTCGAGGTCCTTCGCGGGAGTTGTGCCCAGCATTTTCGCTTCTACTGCGTCGATTTCCACGACCATCTTGCGCAGAAGCGAGGTTCCGCTCCGCGAAAGGCGGACGCGCTTAGCTCTGCCATCCACTGGATCCTTGAATTGCTCAATCAGGCCGCGCTTGAGGTGTGTCTGAATAGTCTCAGTGAGCGTTGCGGCGGTGATTCCAAGGCTTCGCGCGACTTCGGCCTGGATTATTCCCGTGGAAGGGCCATGGATGGCACTGAGAAGTTGGAAAGTCGACCAGCTAGAACCTAATTTTTTTAGCCGGGGTTGAATGGCGTTGGCTTGAACTTCGTAAAGCATCGCCACGCGGGCAAGAATGTCTGGACCTTCCATAGTTTCTATTATAGCTAATCATTCGGAGAGCTAATGACTTCGGCCTAATTGCGCTCGAATCGCGAGGATGATATCACCGTGCTCGGCGGGATCGAAGTTATAGGGCGAAAAATCCTCCGGCATGACCTTCCAGACCGGTTCCCATGGGCTTGGCTCGTCCGTGTAGCGCGGAAAAACGTGCCAATGGAGGTGGTGGCACTGGTTCCCGAGTGCCTCATAATTCAGTTTGTGCCCGCTCTCGAGTTCAGCGATAAAGCGCGGGTGTTCGCCCTCTCGGCATAGTTCTATTTGCGTGCAAACGTCGCATTCGGCTTGATGTTGGGCCATTTCAGTTAAGATTATCCCGGATTTGAGCGGCGATGCTGCGGGTTAGCCAGTTCTTTCCGCAGGATGGCGCGGTGTTTCCGCGGGTTAGAAGGGTTTTTCCGCGGGTTTCCGGCGCGTAACCACGGGAATGCGTCGCAGTTCCATGGGGGAGCGGACCGAAGCCGTGGATTCGTCACCTGTTTTGGCGGAAATTTATTCAGCAGTGGCGGAGGGATGCTGTTTTTCCGCAGTAATTCTGGTCTGAACAATTGAAATTTCCAGTTTTTTCGAAGATCCAGCCCTTCCACCCTCCAGTTGACAGCTTTCGCCGCCATAATCTACAATTGACTTAGGAAGTCATTGCGGGGAATCGAGGAGAAATTCTTGGTTTCCCGCTCTTATTTTTGGGCTTCCGCTCATCTAGATTTTTGGAGTGCGCGAATCTTATTCGCGCTTTTGAGGCAGGGCGGAGCCCGTCAAGTTAGAGCAGCGAATTGGAGAGTCGACTACTTTTGAGAGCGGCGATGAGATCGCCGCACATGAAAGCGCGAATGAGATTCGCGCACTCCAAATTGAACTATCCTGCGAATCGATATCCCACACCACGCACAGTCTGGAGCTTCTCCGGCTGCGCCGGATTCTGTTCGATTCTTTCCCGAAGCCAGCGGATGTGCACATCCACCGTTCGGGGGGAAACGAACGAATCTGAACCCCAAACACGATCCAAAAGGATGTCGCGGGAGAAGACTTGCCCCGGATTTCGCGCTAGGAAATAGAGCAACGCAAATTCTTTGGGCGAAAGTTCGAGGGCTTTGCCATCTTGCGTCATTTCGTGACGAGCGGGGTCGATGCGGAGGCCCGCCACCTCGACGACTTCGCTCGGTTTCTCGCCGGTTGCGCGGCGGAGCACTGCCTTGACGCGGGCAGCAAGTTCGCTGAGGTTAAAGGGCTTGATCACGTAGTCGTCGGCACCGAGATCTAGGCCAGCAACTCGGTCGGCTTCGGAGGCGCGCGCGGAGAGGAAGATGATCGGGGTCTTGCTGTCCTTGCGGATAGCCTTGCAGAGCTCCAGGCCGGAGCGCGCGGGGAGCATGATGTCGAGAATCATCAGATCGGGCTTGACCTGGCGAAAGACGCGCATTCCCTCTTCGGCGGATGCGGCCGAGAAGACACTGTAGCCCTCCCGGCGCATCTTGGTTTCGATGGTTTCGACAATAGTCGGTTCGTCGTCTACGATTAATATTTTGCTCATGTCGCGATAATCTCAACATTGGCCCGGGGTACTAACACCTCCTCACCATTGCTGAGCTTCGCTTTCATAACCCGAACTTCAGTTCCTGACTCCACAACCATCAACTGCGCAGGCAGCTCGGTCACGGTCCCCAGGCGACCAAAGTAGGGCTCTCGGATGACTCGAATTGGCGTGCCAATTTTGAGTTCCATAGCTCCTCCTGCGGCGGCGGCGGTACCCTCGGCCTTGTCATTGGGGGCGATCAGTTCGGGACGGATAACTCCTGCCCGAATCTGCGTCGCACCATTGATGCTTGCCGATTTGCCCTCCAGAGACTTCAACAAATTGAAAGTCCGATCCGCCATGCTGAGGAATCCAAAGCCTTCTGTGACCACAAGGCTGAGGGAAATATTTTCTTGACCGGTGATCGCGACACCGATATCGTAGCCGAGGAACTCGATGAGATCGGAATCTTTGATTCCGCCCACCACGATGCCGATTACTCCGGACTCACTCGCTTTTTTAAGAGCGGCTAGGGTGACTCCCGAGCCTCCCACGAGGATTTTTCCGGCGTGTTCGGCTTGGATGTTGCCGGCATCGAGAATGTCCGCCGGTGATGCGACGACAACCTGGATGGGTCCATTGCGCTCGCCGCCGACTCCGAAGATTCCCTGAATCAAAGCTCCGCGTGTTTCCACGAGAGCGCCTTCATCAGGAATAATTTCCGCGATTTTTCCGTCGATGTAACCCAAAATCTCGACCGGAATCGGAGCTTCGCGGATCAACATGTTGCCCGTGACGTCCGAAATGGACTCAATGGTCCCGGTAAAGTCGCTCTCGATGCGCTTTTTCCCGAGTCCAAAAAAGCCTTTGGTTTCGCAAAGGACTTCTCCCTTGGTCAGGGTATCACCTTCTTTCTTGGAAATCATAGGCCGGGCATCTTTTGCCTCCACTCCCAATTTCTCGGCGAGTTTTACGGTCTGCAACGGCCCCGGAAGAAGGGCTCGGGCGACCGCTTGGTCGCAAAGCACCTTGTCTCCTTGTTTCAAAAGCACTTCGCCTTTGATCGGAAGTCGTCGAACTCGGCGAACAACTACGTCCGCACTCACGGTTAATCCTGGTGTATAAGCACTGCCCAAAGCTTTTTTCCTCTCGAAGTAAGGAATCTATTTTAGCATGGGAAATCGGTTTTCAAGTTACTGCGTTCTCTTTCGAACAGCCATAACTTACTCGAACGAGGTTAAGACAACGTTAATTCAACAAAAAAGTCGCTCTGGATTTCCAGAGCGACTATGGGAGTATGTGGGCGAAGGTTAGGCTCTTTCTTCAGTTAGAAGAGCTTCGCCCTGCATCCGAAAAAATGCGTGTACATAGTTAACGATCAGTTCTCGCTCGCGAGTGTTTGCAGGTGCAAAACGGAATCCGACCGCATAGAGATCGGAGTCTCCGATCTTGTTACAGTATCGGATTTCCGCATGAATTTGAAACGGCTCGTCTGAATCAGGCTGGGCAATGTCGAGCAAGCAGTTCGTTCCTGCTTCAAAAGTATGTCGGGACCGGACTTGGGCGCCTCCGATGCTGATATCAACGATCACCGATCTCTTTGGCTCGTAGCTACCCTCAGGATAAACCATGGCGTATTCGAATAGTTCGAATCGCGCGTCTCTTCTCAGTTCCAAGTTCTCGTTTGTGCTCATGATATTGCCTTTTATACTCCTTGCCGTTCGGAGACTTTTTCTCCTACTCTGAATATTTCGGCAGTCCCAGGAAAATCTTTAGGGTTTTTTTGAAAAAAGTTTTGAGCTGGGATCCGAGACTGGGCAGAAGCAGGGGGAATCGTGAGGAGGCGTACAAAAAA
>JAIOPU010000138.1 GCA_021413725.1 Armatimonadota bacterium
CGCGTTCGTAAGTGGTGGCGATGTCCGCGAAGTCCAAATTCAAATCAAGAAGGATCAACTCTTGGCTTATGGAATTGGCATCAATGACGTCACCGCAGCAATCAACGCCGCAAGCCTGAACGTCCCGAGCGGACGCGTCGTGAACGGCGATCAAGAACTTTCGGTGAGAGTTCAAGGCGAATTCAAAACCGTCTCGGAAATGCGCGAAATGCAGATCCGCGTGAACGATCCGAACTCTCAAAAGGGAGACGGCCAAATTGTCCGATTGGGCGACATCGCAGAAGTGAAGGACACGGTCGAAGAGCGACGCGGCTGGAGCCGCCTCAACGGAAAGGACGCCGTTGTTATGTCGATTCTCAAGATCAAAGAGGGCAACGCCGTCGAAATTTCGGACGCGGCACAGAAACTTGCGGCCCAGCTTCAAACGACTTACCCGATCAAGTTCGAAGTCACTTTCAACAACGCCAACACGATCAAGGAGTCCATTCTCGACGTCCAGATCGCCCTGTACTTTGGTATCGCCCTTGTCGTTGCCATTGTCTTCATTTTCCTCCACGATTGGCGCGGCACCCTTATCGTGGCGATCGCGATTCCGGTTTGCCTTGCCGCAACTCTGATTGCGATGAACGCGCTCGGGTTCACGATCAACAATATGTCGATGTTGGCGCTGACCCTCGCCATCGGCGTCCTCGTCGATGACGCGATTGTCGTTTTGGAGAACATCTATCGTCACCTCAAGATGGGTGAAGACCCCTACACCGCCGCCATCAATGGTCGCGGTGAAATCGGTCTTGCCGCCATCGCGATCACTCTCGCCGACGTCGTGGTCTTCATTCCTGTCGGATTCATGGGCGGAATCGTCGGCCAGTTCTTCCGCCAACTGGGAATCGGCTTCGCCGTCTGCGTCCTGCTCTCGCTCTTCGTTTCGTTCACCATCACGCCGCTTCTTGCCGCGCGCTGGTACAAAGCGGGTGAAGACATTGAGCACAATACCGGACGCTTCGGACGTTGGTTTGACCGTGGCTTTGCCCGCTTTGAGCGCGCGTATGGTCGTGCGCTTGAGTGGGCTTTGAACCACCGCTGGTTCGTCTTCTGCCTTGGGTTTACGATCTTAATCACGCTGTTCATGTTCATAGGCGGCGGGTTTGCGCCGGATTATAAGGCTGCAATGATGACCGCTCTAGCCGGTCCAATTCCGATGGTGTTTGTGCTAGCGATCGTAGCCGCAATCTTGTCGCAAATTTCAAATGGAAAACTCCCAATGTACAACTGGGTAGGAGGCGCAATCGCAGGACTGCTCACCGCGATCATTAGCCCGCTATTGTTAACAAGTGTGTTAGGTTCAATTGGACCCATAGTGTTTTTCATTGGCGTGATCGTCGCAGCTATCGTCATTGGCCGTAAGCTCATTCGAAGCGAAGGGACCGATATTCAAGAGCGCAATTTCAAGATTGGGTGGCTCGCGGCGGCGGCAGGCTTCGCAGTATTACCAATAATGATGCTGATGCCGATTTTGGGATTGACAATTCTAGGTCTCACTGCGACGCTCATGTTGAAGCGAGCTTATCCATACCGCAATTGGGGCGGCGCCGCATTCTTCAGCGGAATCATTCTCCTCGGTGCTCTTGGGGGACACTGGTACGCCTCTGAGTACAAGAAGGGCGCGATCTTCAAGTTCGAATTCGCCCCCAACACCGACCAAGGCAAGATCAACGCGGTCCTCGAACTCCCGGCGGGAACCAACCTGCAGGAAACCGAGAAGGCCGTCGCCGGGATTGAGCAGGTCGTCCTGAAGAACCCCAACGTCAAGTACGCCATCGGTCGCGTCGGCTCCAAAGGTGGCGGTGGATTCAATGCCTCCGACGTCGGGACCAACTACGGCTCGGTGGAAATCACGCTCCACGAGAAGTCGGCGATGCTCGATAAGATCATGTTCTGGAAGAAGCACGAAGGCTATCAGAGAAGCCGCGCCGACTCCTCCATCGCGGCTGACTTGCTCGAAGCCTACTCGCGAAGACCAGGGCAAATCGTGACCTTTGCGACCCAATCCGGGTTCGGATTCGGTGCCGCAATCCAAATGTCCTTCAGTGGTGACGACCGCGATGCCTTGCTCGCAACCGCGAATAAGATCAAGTCCGGGCTCGAAACCGGAGTAATCGAAGGCGTCATCAGTCCGTCCATCAGTGCCAAGCCCGGCAAGCCCGAAATCCGCGCCATTCCCAACCGAACGCGCCTCGCGGACTATGGACTGTCCACTGCCGAAGTCGCCAACACCATGCGCGTCATGTACGAAGGCAACGACGACAGTCGCTTCCGAGTCCTCGGCAAGGAGTACAAGATTCGCGTGATGATGGACACCAATGATCGCAATAACCCGGATATCGTGAGCCAACTTCCGATCAAGTTCAAGAACGGTTCGCCCATTTACGTGAGCGATGTCGCTACTCTGGAGCCTGGTCGCAGCGTTGAAAAGATCGAACGCCGAAACCGCGCCGAGGAGATCCGCGTGGAAGCGAACTTGCTTCCCGGCTATGCGGCGGGATCGGTCCAGGCGAAAATCAATGAGTGGCTCGTCAAGGACAAAATCGTCCCCGATGGAGTAAAGAAGATCGAACTCGGTCAAGCCGACGCGCAAAACCGAGAAACCGGCTACCTCTTGGGGGCACTGGGGCTCGGATTTATCCTCGTTTACATGTTGCTCGCCGCGTTGTTCAACAACGTGCTGTATCCGTTCATCATCCAACTCGCCCAGCCGCAAGCCCTCGTCGGCGCGTTGCTCGCTTTGGTGTTAACCGATAAGGCGATGAACATCGTCAGCTTCATCGGAATCATCACGCTCGTCGGCCTTGTCGGAAAGAACGCAATCCTGCTCGTGGACTATACGAACACGCTCAGGTCTCGGGGTAAAAACAGGCATGATGCTCTGGTTGAAGCAGGTCCGACCCGTCTTCGTCCGATCATGATGACTTCTATCGCGGTTGTTCTTGGAATGCTCCCCGTCGCTCTCGCAATTGGGCGCGGTTCCGAGTTCCGCGAGACGCTTGGAATCACGATCATCGGTGGAATCACCCTCTCCACGCTGCTGACTCTGCTCATCATTCCGTGTTCGTACACGATCTTCGACGACCTTTCCAACCTGATCGGTCGCCGCAAGAACGCTCCTGCCGCAGACCCGAACATGGACATCATCAACCGCGAGGTTATCTCCGAAGAAAAGGTGTAGGCGCGCACTGATCTCGCCCCCGAAAGGGGGCCGACCCGCCGAGAGGAGGTTGATCTTAGCGGATTTCGCACGGTTGAGAATGCAATCCAGGCAAAGCCGATCATCGAAAAGACACGAGTCGCCGGAAGTTCGGGCTATCTCGGCGTCTACACCACCGCAACAAAAGGCGGCATCGAAATCACAGAGATCGAGCCGGGATCCCCTGCCGAACTTGCTGGACTTAAACTCAAAGACCTCATCACGGAGGTCAACAAGAAGGCCCCCCGCACCGACAAAGAGTTGCGTGAGCTCTTACAGGCGCAATCCGCGGGAGACTCCGTGGAAATCTCCTTCCTCCGCGCCAAAAAGAAAGCCACCGCCACCGCAAAACTCATCGCCGTCAGTCGTCCGAGGAGCCTCAATCTCGACCAAGCGGTGCTCGGATTGCAACTTGGTGAAGCCGGTTCGGAGGGAACACCGATCCGTCGCGTCACTCCCAACTCCCCCGCCGACAAGGCTGGTCTCAAGACGGGCGACTTCGTCACCAAACTAGAGGGCACCCCCCTCGCCGACCCCGCGCGATTGGACTCATTGCTCAACGAAAAGAAGGCGGGCGACGAAATCTCCCTCACTTATGTACGCGAAGGCAAGGAGACCGAAGCCAAGGCAACGCTCGCCGAACCCACCCCCGTCGCCGGCGACAATCAGACCTTCGTTGCAAGAAACGTGTGGAAAAAGCCCGTCTTCCGGCTCGCCATCGTCGGGATTGAATACTCGGACGTGAAGCACAACGAGCAGATCACGACCAAAAACTGGAGCGATTCGCTCTTTAGCACCGGAACCTACACCGACAAAAGCGCCACCGACCAAAAGGTCTACGGCTCGATGAACGACTTCTACCGAGAGGTCTCGGCAGGGGCTTTTGGCGTGGAAGGAAAGGTCTTTGACTGGGTACAAGTGACGAAAGAGCGCGCGGCATACTCCGAAGGCACCGGTACGAGCGCCAGAAGTAGAGGCGAGTTGTTCAAAGAGGCGTTGACCAAACTCGTCGAGCGTGATGGCAAGGACGCCCTCGCCAATTACGACGGCATTTTCTTTGTTTACGCGGGCGGAAGATTCCAAACGACGCGCGGCGGACTCTACTGGCCCCACCGTTCATCGTACAGATTTGAAGGAAAGAACTGGCCCTACTTCATCGTCCCCGAAGGGGGGCGCCGAATGACCGACATTAGCGTGATGTGCCACGAATTCGGCCACATGCTCGGGATTCCGGACCTCTACGCGAGGCCAGAAAACCCCGGTTCGGAGGGATTGGGAACCTGGTGCCTCATGAGCAACCAAGCCGGTGCGGGAAGGCCGCAACACATGAGCGCGTGGTGCAAGGTCCAACTCGGCTGGCTCACCCCGACCGTCATCGACCCGACCGTCCCGCAAAAACTAATTCTCGCCCCGGTGAATAAATCGAAGACCGAGTGCTACAAAGTTCTGCTCCGCGCCGATGGAAGCGAGTATTTGCTCCTAGAAAATCGCCAAAAATCCGGTTTTGACGCCAGCCTGCCCAAAGAAGGAATGCTGATTTGGCATATCCTGGGCAATCGCCCGATCTTGGAGGAATCCCACGGCGTAGAAGGGCCCGCCGGGCCGCGAGTTTTCGTGGATTCGGTTCCTTATCCGAGCGGTTCGAACAATGCGTTTACGCCTTTTACCATTCCTTCCAGCCGATCTCAGCTCGGCGGCGGGCTAGCGGTGAACATCACGAACATCCGTCAGCTTGAGGATGGCAGGATCACGTTCTATATTGGTTACGAATTCCATTAAGAGCTGAGGGAACGGAGCGAAAAATGCCTCGATTTTCCGAAATTGTGTCGTGGTCGGAGACTTTTTTGTCGTGGTTCTTGGAATAATTCCCTTGGTTTTTGTGTCCGTTCTCGTGGTCCAAGACTTTTTTCTCTTGGTTGAAGACTTTTTTGTCGTGGTTTTTCGTTCCGTTCCCATGGTTTTTGTCTTCGTTCCCACGGAAAAAGTCTTCGGCCGAGGGAAAAAATCCTCCGTCGGGTGGGTCTTTTTTTGGTTTAGGTTCAAAAGAGGTTCTAAGGGCGGTCAGGGCCGTTCCCAGACGACAACCGCGCAGGCAATCCCGCGTTCGTGCGAGATGCTCAGGTGGACAATGCCCTCCGGGGGATTTTGGAAAACAAAGGCAGGCTTGCCCTCGGCATCGTTCTCAACTTCTACCTCGTGCCAACGCCGAATCTGCGGAATCGCCTTGGCAACGGCCTCTTTGGCCGCCCAACGCCCGGCAATCCGCGCCGTTGTCATGGGACTCTGAAGCTCATTCTCGGTAAGAATTCGTAAAAGGAAGCGGGGATTCTCAAGGGCGCGCTCGATGCGAGAGACTTCGACGACATCAATTCCAAGACCCTTAATCATGCTTGCGCACCTTTGAATTTGGTGCCGGGGGCGGGACTCGAACCCGCACGTCTTATCAACAATGGTGTTTGAGACCACCGCGTCTACCATTCCGCCACCCCGGCAGGAGCTTTGATTATACTCGGAGATGGCCCGATCTGCCAAAATGAATCTACCCCATGCTACTCACCGTCGCCAACTTGCGAAAGGAGTTTGCCGCCGAGATCGTTCTCGACGGTCTTGACCTCCGCGTCGACCGGCACGAGAAGGTAGCCTTCGTCGGTCGCAACGGAGCCGGAAAGACCACCCTCCTGAAGATCTTGATGGGCGAATACGAACCCGACGGAGGCTCTGTCAACTGGGCGAAAGGCGTCTCCGTCGGCTATCTTTCGCAACATTCCCGCCTCGACGAAACGCGAACCGTGCTCGACGAAGCCCAAAGTGCCCAAGCCCACCTCCGCGACCTCGAAACTCGCCTGAAGGAACTCGAAGCCCTCGCCGACGCCGGACTCAATCCCGAGGAATTGGAGGAGTTTTCGATGCTGCAGGAGCACTTTATCGCCGAAGGGGGATACAGCGTCGAGCGCGATATGCGAACCGTGCTTGCCCGGATGGGCTTTGGCGAAGAAGACTACAACAAGCCCGTCGCCAAGCTTAGCGGCGGCGAAAAAACCCGCCTTACTCTTGCGAAGTTGTTGCTCGAAGAACCCGAACTCCTCATCCTTGACGAGCCGACCAACCACCTTGACCTGGAAGCCACAGAATGGCTCGAAAACTGGGTGAAGGGCTACCACGGCTCCGTTTTGCTTGTGTCGCACGACCGAATGTTTTTGGAAAACGCGGGGCAAAGGGTTGTTGAGCTCAAAGATGGCAAGGTGAAGAGCTACCCGGGGAACTTCACCAAGTTCCTCCAACTCCGCGCCGAAGAAGACGCCCGCCAAGCCGACCTCGCCGATCGCCAACAACAAGAAATGGCCAAGATGGACGAGTTCGTTCGACGGTTCATGAACAGCCAACGAACCGCCCAAGCCCGAGGTCGCCTCAAACTTCTTACCAAACTTAAGGAGCAAGCCGTGGAAGCTCCCAAAGCAGACGCCGGAATGAAAGCCGGATTCGCTCCGCTCAAACGCTCCGGCGACCAAGTCCTCGAATGCGAAGGGCTCGGCATGGAATTCGAAGACGAAAAGCTCTTCCAAAACCTCAACTGGGGCGTCCGCATCAAGGAGAGATGGGGCGTGATTGGGCAAAACGGAGTAGGGAAGTCTACTTTGTTGAAGATTCTGCTCGGCCATCTCAAACCAACCTCAGGCCGTTACATGATCGGCTCGAATGTCGAAGTCGGCTACTTCTCGCAGGACGCGCATAACCTAGATTTGAACCAAAGCCCTATCCTCATGCTCAACGAGCGACTTGGCATGGAAGTCGGCCCAGCCCGGAATCTCCTGGGGAGATTCCTGTTCTCCGGCGACGACTCCATGCGACCCATCCGAACCCTCAGCGGCGGCGAAAGAAACAAACTCCAACTCGCCATGTTGACGGCGATGAAGCCAAATGTCCTGATGCTCGACGAGCCGACGAATCACCTCGACATGCCCTCGCGCGAGGCGCTCGCGGAAGTTCTGAAGGAATTCCAAGGGACTTTGATTCTGGTCAGCCACGACCGGTGGCTTTTGTCGCAAGTCACCTCGCACACGTTGGATTTGCGAAGGGACGGTCACACGACCTATCCTGGACCTTACCCAGAATACCGAGCCTGGAGGGAAAAAGGGAAGCCCGTTCTTGCCAACGCACCGACAACAGCGAGTACCGAACCCGCGAAGCCAACGATGACCCCTCGCGAAGTCAGCAAGGAGATCGGGCGTCTCGAAAAAGAACTTATCAAAGTTGAGGAAGAAATTTCTAAAAACGAAATTGCCCTAGAATCCCTCGAACGAATCATGGCGAAGCCCCCCGCTGACGCCGATCATTACGCAATGTCGGTGAATCACGGCACTTTGCGCAAGGCGATCGACTCCGGGCTGGAACTTTGGGAGCAAACAGGCTCGCGCATCGAAGAGCTCCGAGCTATGCAAGGAGTCGGCGTATAAAAGTATAATCTCCTTTCAGACCCGCGCGGACAGATGGCTGAGTGGTCTAAAGTACCCGGTTGCTAACTGGGCGGAGCAATAGCTCCCTAGGGTTCGAATCCCTATCTGTCCGCCATATTTCCAACTTTTTGCCCTCCTGCCCCGTCCTTATCCCAGTTGACCCGGGGGAAAGGAATAGCGCATGATAGAGAAACGGATGTTTTCACACGGAATTCGCCTCATTTGTTTGCTTTCAGTAGGACTTCCATTAGTCCTGCAAGCTCAAGGCGTGTCGGACTACAAAGCAGTTCGTAAATCTCAGAAAATCAGCGGCGTGACCAACCTATCGCGCATGAGCGATTTCTCTGGCTCGACGACGATTGAGATTCAGGGCACATTCCACGGATTTATTTCGGGAGACACCGGATACAAATTTACGTTCATCACGCCGGAAGGCATCTTCGTTTCCCTATCCAGCCAAAGTCCGGCCGAGTGGATGAAGTCCGGCGCGAATACAGCGCGAATCATAGTCGAAATGACTCGAAACAGTCAGTACGGCAGTTGGAACGGAAAGCTCCTCGCCGCAATGTCGAGTGACTTGCAAGCCGAAGTCGTTGAGAGGCCCGCAGCAAAAGCCGTGGTCACGCCACCTCCGGTTGCTCCGAAACGAGCGATAGGAAGTAAGGCTTCACGTAGCGGAAGTCGCCCGGCTCCCCTTGAGGGAACGCTGTTGGTCGCGAAGGTGGAAAAGCCTTCAAAGAGTTGGGATTTGCCTGCTAGTGACGCGCTACCCATCTACACTCAATTCATTCAGAGCAAGAACCGTCGATTGAGCGACCGTGATGCTGAAGAAATCGCGCAAGGCGTGATTGGATTTAGCATCAAGTACGGCGTCGACGCCCGCCTCATCATGGCGGTGATTCTCACCGAGAGCGATTTCAAGCCCACCACCGTGAGCCGAGCCGGAGCGATGGGTTTGGGGCAACTGATGCCGGTCAACGTTCGAGAACTGGGAATCAGTGACCCGTTCGACCACATGCAAAATCTCTTTGGCACGGTAAAACTGATCCGGGGGCATCTGGATAAGTACTCGAAGCAGACCAACGACCCAGACAGAATCCTCGTGCTTAGCCTAGCAGGCTATAACGCAGGCGATGGCGCGGTGAGAAAATACGGCGGGGTGCCGCCATATCGTGAGACACAGAACTACGTGAAAAAGGTCATGAAGGTCTACAAAGAGCTTGCTGGAATTGACTAAATTTGCTGTTTATCGCTCTCTTAGGTTCAATTGCCAGTAATTTGCGGAGACTAGTTTAGGTCAAACTGCGTACATTATTTAGCGAACTTCTCCTTGTGAGGTGAACTAAGCTAGTTTAGTTACGTCTCTAACCTTGTTTCCACCTGCTATGACACCCATTGAAACCCTCGCGGCCATGATTCCTTCTCTCGACCTCGGGGAATTTAAGGCTGATCCGAATGCTGTCGCCCTCGCGCCGGGCGATTTTGCGCTGAATCGGCAGGCTTTACCGCTCTATCTGGAAGGCGAAACTTTGGTCGTGGCGATTGGGTCACTCGCCTCTTTGCCGTCGGTAGATGACCTGAGCGTCCTCAGTGGGCACCCGACGCGCGCGGTCTTAGTTGATCCTCAAATCCTCAAAGAGCGGATTGAAGAACGTTACTTGGAGTCCATGCTCGCCGAAATTCCTGGCGATGATGCCGGAATCACCGATATTGACGACACCGTGGATCTTGCTGATCTGCAAAAAATGGCGGGCGATTCCTCGGTTGTCCAGATGGTCAACCTGATTTTTGCCCAAGCCGTCCGCGACGGCGCCAGCGACATCCACGTTGAGCCTTACGAGAAGCAGATGAAGGTTCGCTATCGAGTGGACGGAATGTTGCGCGATGTGATGAGTCCACCCAAACGTATGCATGCGGCTCTGATCTCGCGCCTAAAAATTCTCGGCGAAATGAACATCGCTGAACGGCGACTTCCGCAAGACGGGCGCATTAAGCTGAACTTGGCCGGTCGTGGCGTGGATATTCGGGTCTCTATAGTCCCGACGGTTTTTGGTGAGCGATGCGTGATGCGTATTCTCGACAAGGGAACCGCCATGCTCGGTCTTCTTGACCTTGGAATGGCGCAAGACACCCTCGACAAGTACCGGCGCGCAATAGGGATGCCCTATGGGATTATCCTGTCCACTGGACCAACTGGTTCAGGAAAGTCAACCACTCTTTACGCATCTCTTCAAGAAATTTATTCCCCGACCAAAAACATCCTCACGATTGAAGACCCTGTCGAGTATCAGGTCGCGGGGATTGGGCAAATTCAGGTCCGTTCTCAGATTGGCTTGACGTTCGCCAACGGCCTCAGGAGCATTGTCCGCCAAGACCCAGACGTGATTATGGTTGGAGAAATCCGCGACGTGGAAACCGCTGAGATTGCAATTCATGCGTCCCTCACCGGTCACCTTGTTTTCAGCACATTGCACACCAACGACTCGGCTGGAGCGATCACGCGATTGATCGACATGGGGGTCGAGCCATTCTTGGTGGCGTCTTCGTTGCTTGCGGTTGTCGCTCAACGACTGGTCCGACGCAACTGTCCTTTCTGCAGTGAACCTACCGAGTTTGATGAGGATGGTCTCCAGGCAATTGGCGTGACCTCCGACGAACTCAAAGGGGCGCAATTCATGGTGGGGAAGGGCTGCGACAAGTGTCAGGGTAGCGGTTATAAGGGTCGGCAAGGGATTTACGAACTCCTGGCCGTGGATGAGACTGTGCGACGGATGGCTGTTGATCACGCTCCATCATCGACAATCAAAGACCACGCTGTTAAGAATCAAAGCATGCGGACGCTGCTATCCGATGGCAAACTCAACGTCTTGAGCGGCAAAACTACCCCCGCCGAAGTGCTGCGCGTGAGCCTGCGAGAGGACTTCTAAATGGAGAACTTTTCCTACGTAGCGCTCGAACCGAGTGGCAAACGCCGAACCGGATTCCTTGAGGCGTCAGACAAAGATGCGGCGATTTCACACCTGTCCAACGATGGGAGTTTTGTCCTTGAAATCAAGCCACAAAGACTCGCCGACGCTACGACGGGCCGGAACAAGAAGAAGGCAACCCGGCAAGACATTGCGCTTTTCACTCGGAGACTCGCTGATCTGGCCGAAGCGGGACTGCCCTTGGATAGAGTTCTCCAAGTTTTAGGGGAGCAATCTGAGAGCGGTCAGCTTTGTGAAATTTCAGAGAACGCCTTGGCCGATGTCAGAAGCGGTATTCCCGTCTCAGCGGCTTTAGCCAAATATCCCAAACTCTTTCCTCCTTTGTACACAGAGACCTTGCGATCGGGCGAAGCCAGCGGACAATTTTCGCAGGTCGCGACTCGCCTCGCTGACTTCCAAGAAAAAGACGTCGCCCAGCGCAGCCAGATTGTTTCGGCGATGATTTACCCGAGTATCTTGGCGTTTGTCGCGGTTTCGGTGGTCATCTTTCTTTTGACTTTTGTTGTTCCGCGACTGTCCGGAGTGTTTGCCGATCTCGGCGATGCCCTTCCGGCAACGACAAAACTCCTCCTCGCCACGACTGCATTTCTAACCCAGAACGGTTTGATTCTCCTGGTGGTGATTGCCGTCGCCGTGTTCCTTTTCAAGGCTTGGGCCTCCACGGAAGAAGGCGGAATTGCGAAAGACACACTTCTCCTGAAGGTTCCGATCCTGGGCAAGGTCATCACGAAGGCAGTCATTTCCAGGTATGCCCGAGTGCTGGGGACGTTGCTTTTTGGTGGGGTTCAGATTCTGGACGCGTTGCGACTTGCCGGTCTGGCGTGCGGAAACAAACTCTTTTTGGTGACCAGCGATGCGGTCGCCGAAGACGTCAGAAACGGAAAGCGAATCAATCAGGCCATGAAAGACACCGGAGTTTTTCCGCCGGTACTGGTCCACATGGTCGCAGTCGGAGAAGAAACCGGCGATCTTCCCAAGGTGCTTGGGCGGGTCTCGGACAGCCTTGATTTTGAAGTAGAAGTGGGAATTCGTCGCTTGACTGCGATGGTGGAGCCTCTTATTTTGGTAACGATGGGAGCCTTCGTAGGCTTTGTGGTCCTTGCGATTGCCCTCCCGATTTTCGACGCACAGAACTTGGTGAAATAATAACTAGCTTGGAAGAGAACTTTTATGCAACTTAAACGAAAAATCAGAAAGGGCTTTACGCTCATCGAACTTTTGGTGATGATTGTGCCTCGAGTTATGACTCGCCCGGACGACGCAAAGCGCGCAAAGGCGGCAAGTGATTTGGCTGCTTTGTCAAGCTCGTTGAACCAATTCCGCCTGGATGTAGGTCGCTTCCCGACCACGGAAGAAGGGTTGGAATCGCTCCGAACGGCACCGAGCGACGCGAATGGCTGGCGCGGTCCCTATCTCATGAAGGCACTTCCAGCTGACCCCTGGCAAGGCGAATACGTTTACTCTTACCCCGGCGCCGATGGCGACGACAGCTACGCACTCTCTTCGTATGGAGCCGATATGGCCCCGGGCGGCGAAGGTAACAATGCAGACATTCTCGAAAGCGAATAAGGGATTTACCCTCATAGAGCTCATGGTAGTCGTGGCGATCGTGTTTATGTTCGCCGCGAGCATCTCGCCGCGCCTTGTGGCGGTGAAAAACGGACAGGACTTCCGCCAGTTTGTTGCATCCTTAACCTCACTTCCGGTTTACGCTCGTGAGAAGTCCGTTTCTTCTGGTCAAAAGGTTGAGTTACGCTTCCAAGGCGACACGATCCAACTTGTGCAGGTCGCGGTTGACCTAGCCGAGACTCCGATCAAGACCTTGCCCGTCTTGGATGGAGTTCGAGTTTCGAAGGCAGTGAAGGACAAGGAAAGTGCGCCGAC
>JAIOPU010000139.1 GCA_021413725.1 Armatimonadota bacterium
AAAGAACAACGTTGGTCGGCCGACAAGGCCGGCGACGTCACGCTCACTAAGTTCGCAGGTATCGTCTGGAATGCGCTCAATCCCAAGCACCCTTATCACCTGCCGGAAGGCTATTCCAAGTTCCTGCCCACCGGAAGCGGCGTAGAAGACTCTTAACCATGAAACCTGAATTCATCATCATCGGCGGCACAGGAATCGGTTCTCGCCTCGCGGAACTGCCCGGCCCCTCCATCGCCGTTCCCACTCGCGAGGGCATGGTTCATGGCAAGGTTGTGCAGTTTGCGGGCAAGCCGGTCATGGTTCTGCAGAGGCATTCCGCCGGACACAAAACCCCGCCCCATCGCGTGAATTACAAGTCTTTCGCGCTTTGCGCGAAGTCTCTGAAAGTCAAGGGGGTCTTCGCTTCGGCCGCAGTCGGGAGCTTGGTGAAAGAGTGGGGGCCCGGAACGCTTGTCGCCTGCGATGACTTCCTCGACGACTCTTCGCGTCAGCAAACACTCTTCGACCGCGAAGTCATTCACCGCGACTTCACCCACCCCTTCGACCCGACTTTGCGAAAAGCACTGCTGGATTCTGCGGCAAAGCTGGGACTCGAATGTCAGCCCCAAGGAACCTATCTCACCGGCAACGGCCCCCGCTATGAAACGCCTGCCGAGATCAAGATGTACGCGAGTTGGGGTGCGAATCTCGTCGGCATGACCGCCTCCACTGAGGCTGTTCTGATGCGCGAGGCAATGGTGCCCTACGCCTGTCTTGCCGTAGTCACCAATCTTGCTGCCGGGATGTCCGATGGCGAACTCAATCACGGCGAAGTCGTGGACGTCATGGAAACTCGCGGACCGGATGTTCTGCGCCTTTTTGAAGCTGCAATCGCTGAACTATGAAGGTTACGGATAGCCAACTCTCACTCGGATTGGCTCTTTCTCCCGGTATCGGGAGCCAAACAATTTCGCGCATTCTGATGCGAAACGCACTCCTCGGGCGAACACCCGACCAGTTCCTAAAAATTGGCGCGGAGGCATTGATGGAGGATTACAAAGTCCCCCTAGCCGCCGCCGAGGCGTGGGTTGCCGACCGCAAGCAACACCTTGCAAAGGCCTTGGATCTGGAACAAAAACTCGACGCCAAAAAGGTCAAAATCTGTTGCCCGGTGGACGTGCACTACCCCGCAGGAATCGAGGAAATGATGACCCATCCGCCGGGCCTCCTCTTTCTGTACGGCAACCAAAAACTGCTGAACAGCCCGACTTTCAGCGTGATGAGTTCGCGCAAATCACCGCTCGCCGCCAAAGACCTCGTGGACCAACTCGCTGAAGCCGGGGTGATGAATGGCGAGACACTCGTGGCAGGGCACGACACCCCAGAGTATCAACGAGCCGCCATCGTCCCGCTAAGGTGGGGTGCGCCTCGGATTCTGGTGCTGGATATCGGAATGTTCGCCGCGCTCGGCGATAACCTGGAAGAAGAACCCTTCCGCGCCGCCCGGCTCTGGCGGTACAAATTCGACCCCCACACCGACCTCGTCGTGAGTGCGATCAACCCCGTCTGGCAAACCCACAAAGGCGCCAACCAAAATCGTGACCAACTCGTCGGCGCACTCGCCAAGCGTCTTGACTTCGTGATGATCAAAGCCGGGGGGAACATGGACAAAATCGCCCACCGCGCCCTCAAGCTCAACCGCCCCGTCAGAGTCTCAGATCTCACGCTCGAATACCGTCCGTATCGAGAATTGGGCGCTGAGATTATAGAGGGCTAGGTCCTTACGCCAACCGAACGCCGCTCACGTGAACCTGTCCCAGAATCTTCTCCGCATTCGCCTGAGAATTGGGAGGTCCTTCGATAACCATCGTCGCGTTCTCACGTGAGGGATGGATATGGCGGTCGAACATAGGGAGGACGTGATTGTGGAATCGCCACCGAACCTCGGTCTCGTCTCGGCCGCGGGTGTGAACATCGCGATAAACGCGCCGCGCCAAACATTCCAACGGAGTGACATCCAGAAAGATGCGAGTCCGGCAGAGCTGGTTGATTTCGGACCAAAACAGAGAATACTGCCCTTCCAAGACAATATAGGGTGCGGGTTCGACAATATCGCACGCTCCAACCCGGGTGAATTCAAAAAAGTCGTAGTGCGGCTTCGCAATCGGCTCAGAATTGAGCAACTCCCAAAGGTGCTCCTGCAAAAGTGGCATGTCGAACATCTCGGGCGCGTCGAAATTGCACCGCTTCCGCTCATCAAGGGATAACTCGGTCAAGGGCAAATAGTAGTCGTCGAGCGACAGCACGGGGGCGGAAAGCTCTTCGGCGATGAGGCGGGCGGTGGTAGATTTGCCCGAGCATGACAAACCCGCGATTGCAATGATGTGCGCCCCTTCCACGCCTCATATTATGATCGATTCCTGGGGAGTAGCGGATGCGTACCGTAATAAAACGGGGACACCCGCCCACTCCTTTAGGGTTATCTCTCGCTTTCCCCACTCTATCGGACTTCACCTGATATTCAATGTTCTTTGGGTCCTAGGACTCGAACTAAGTGAACCCAATGATCGTCCTTTTGTCATAATGAGTCATGGCTGATCTCCAACAAATTGCCCGCCAACAAAACCGTGCATGGCTGCTCATTTCGGTCGGCATTGTGGGCATCGGAGTCGGCTTCGCCCTCTTTGTCCTGCTGGGTGCCGCGAGCATCGGAGCGTCCATGTCTGGGCCGGAGGGTCCTTCCACAAAAGCATTTTACGTGGGGGTTCTTGTTGGTCTATTGGGTCTGGCTGCGTTTATTGCGGGACTGGTGGAGGGAATCCGCAACGGTTTTTCGCGCCCCGGCCGAATGCCCGAACGACGGGTTGACAATGTATTTATCGTCGGAAAGACCGCGATATCTAAAGCCGGTTATCCGATCATGGACTACGACATGATCGACGCTACCCAAGATCAACTTCTCGTTCGCATTGCTCTCTCCGATGGGACAAGAATGGAAATGAAGACTTCATTCCCGGTATTCATGAACACCCCCGAGGGTATGGTGGGCAATATCGTTCACCAGGGAACTTGGCTAAGTCAATTCACTCCGAACCCACAGGCAGAACGACCTTATGTACCGCCCCAGGTCTACTGAATCCTCGCAGACGGCTTGACACCGAGGGCAGAGTCTGTCATACTCTCTCTTGGTTACCTGCGGGTGACCGAATTTAACGCTAATGAGGAATGTCTTCGATAACCGTTTCTAATCGAAAAATCGATCGAAATGAGATGAAAGACACCCCTGCGTGAGTTCACGTTGGGGCTTTTTTGAGCCCCGTATTTGAACCAGATAACGAAACAGACAAGAGGAAATTTTAGAGCGAATGCCAACAGTAAACCAGCTCGTTCGTAAGGGCCGAAGATCACCCGTGGTCAAGTCCAAGTCGCCTGCGTTGAAGGGAAATCCCTTCCGACGTGGCGTATGTACCATTGTGCGAACACAAACGCCCAAGAAGCCCAACTCTGCGCTTCGAAAGGTCGCTCGTGTCCGACTCACGAACGGAATTGAGATCACCGCCTACATTCCTGGCGTCGGTCACAACCTTCAAGAGCACTCGGTCGTTCTCGTTCGCGGTGGTCGCGTCAAGGACCTCCCTGGTGTCCGTTACCACATCGTTCGCGGTACCCAACAGACCTCCGGTACCAGCAACCGAAAGCAAGGCCGATCTAAGTACGGCTGTAAGAGACCTAAGCCAGGCGAAGTCGCGGCGAAGAAGAAATAAGGAGATTTAGAGAATGCCAAGAAAAGGACAAGCAGAGAAGAGAGTCGTCGCGCCAGACCCAGTCTACGGTAGCGAGCTGATGCAGCGGTTCATCAACCGCATGATGCTCGACGGAAAGAAAGCCGTCGCAGAAAAGATTTTTTACACGGCCATCGCCGCCGCTTCGGAGAAGGTTAACGCCGAACCCGTAGAACTCTTTGAGAAAGTCGTTGCCAACGTGATGCCGTCGATGGAAGTTCGACCCAAGCGCGTCGGTGGACAGACTTATCAAGTGCCGATGGACGTCCGCACCGACCGAAAGCGAGCGCTTGCGTTCCGCTGGTTGGTTGTCAACTCGCGAAAGCGAAGCGGAAAGTCGATGATCGACAAATTGAGCGCAGAACTCGTAGATGCATTCAATGGAACCGGATCATCCATGAAGAAAAAGGAAGAGACGCACCGAATGGCCGAAGCCAACAAGGCGTTTTCTCACTATCGTTTTTAATTAGATCGATAAGAAGTCTTAACACAGACACAGGAAAGCTATGCCACGTTCACACCCATTAGAGTTACGGCGGCAACGTCCTGTTTCTGGAGCGGCTCCAACGAAGACAAGCCCGAGCACAAGATCAATATTATTGATACGCCTGGTCACGTTGACTTTACGGTTGAAGTTGAGCGATCCCTTCGCGTTTTGGACGGCCTTGTTGCTGTCTACTGCGCGGTCGGTGGCGTTCAACCACAGTCCGAAACTGTCTGGCGTCAGGCGAACAAGTATAAGGTTCCGCGAATTGCGTACATCAACAAGATGGACCGACTCGGGGCTGACTTCTTCTCCGTCGTCGAAAAGCTTCGCGCCCGACTCGGTGCTAACGTAGCTCCGATTCAAATTCCTATCGGCGCAGAATCAACCTACAAGGGATACATCGACCTGATCACGATGAAGGCCACCATCTACCAAAATGACGATGGTAAGGTTTTCGAGGTCATGGATATTCCGGCCGAATTGAAGGCAGAAGCCGACAAGTGGCAGGAGAACATGATGGAGTGCATCGCAGATTTCGATGACTCGATCTTGGAACGATTCCTTGAAGGCGAAGCTATTTCGGAAGCAGAAGTAAAGTCTGCAATTCGAACCGGCGTCCTGGCCAACAAATTTGTCCCTTGCATCTCCGGATCATCCTTTAAGAATAAGGGTGTCCAGATGATGATCGACTGCGTTCTCGACTATTTGCCGTCCCCGCTCGACAATGGCGGAGAGGTTCATGGTGTTCATCCCCGAACCGATGAGGAGATTGTTCGAGTTGCGGATGACAAAGAGCCGTTCGCGGCCCTGGCGTTCAAGATCATGTCCGACAAGTTCGTCGGCCGCCTGACATTCCTCCGGGTTTACTCGGGAATGCTAAAGAAGGGCACGACGATTACGGTCGCTTTCCGCGACCCGGTCAGCAATGAATTCCGAACTCGAAGCGAGCGAATCGGTCGCATCATGGAAATGCACGCGAACGACCGCAAGGATATCGACGAAGTTTACGCGGGCGAAATCGTGGGTGTTATTGGTTTGAGCGACGTTCGAACTGGATACACCATCTGCGACGAAGCCAAGCCAATCTCTCTTGAGTCGATCAAGTTCCCCGAGCCGGTTATCCAAATCGCCATCGAGCCGAAGAGCCGTGCCGACCAGGAGAAGCTGGGTACATCGCTTCAGCGTCTCGCTGAAGAGGATCCAACCTTCCGCGTCTTCACCGACCAGGATTCTGGACAGACGATCATCAGTGGTATGGGTGAACTTCACCTTGAAATCATTGTTGACCGACTGAACCGAGAATTTGGCGTTCAGGCCAACCAGGGCAAGCCTCAGGTTGCTTACCGCGAGACGGTCAAGAATCAAGCCAAGGGCGAAGGCCGCTACATTCGACAGACGGGTGGTTCCGGTCAATACGGCCACTGTTGGGTGGAGATTGCTCCGCTCGAAGTCGGAAAGGGCTTTGTTTTTGAGAATAAGGTTGTTGGTGGATCGATTCCTAAGGAATACATCCCGGCCATCGAAAAGGGCGTTCGCGAGGGAATCCTTTCGGGAGTTCTCGCTGGCTACCCGGTTGTCGACATTAAGGTCACGGTGACCGAAGGAAGCTATCACGACGTTGACTCGAACGAAAATGCGTTCAAGCAAGCCGGCGTTCTCGCTTTCAAGGAAGCGATGAAGAAGGCGCATCCGGTGATCAAGGAACCGATTATGCACGTGGAGGTCACGACCCCCGAGCAGAATGTTGGTGATGTGGTCGGCGATATCAACGGACGACGTGGTCGCATCGAAGGTATGGAGTCGGTTATGGGCGCGACGGTAGTCAATGCTCACGTACCGCTTTCTGAGATGTTCGGTTATGTTACAACGTTGCGTTCGCTCACCCAGGGCCGCGCCAGTCCCAACGTGACTCCGTCGCACTACGAGGAAGTCCCTCGCAGCGTGTCGGAAGAAATTATCGCGAAGAGCAATTCTGGTCGGTAGTTTTCTGGAAGTCTGAAGCCCCTCTTGAGTGATCAAGGGGGGCTTTTTTGTCGCTCCTCCTCCGGGAGCCAGTTTGTTAGGTCGGGAACTT
>JAIOPU010000140.1 GCA_021413725.1 Armatimonadota bacterium
GGAAACCCGAACGTGTTCTATTCGTTCAACATAGTAAGAGATATGTTGCATGCCATCGCCCTCCTCATCCAATCCTCCGCTCCACTTGGCCCGGAAATTCCGGCCGGCACGCACGAGGCCTTCCTGAGGACTTGCATCAAAATCGAGCGAAACTTGAGCGCTGCTAAGTTTTCTGAGGCCGCAAAGCTTGTCAGTCGATTGCCAAAAAGGCAAGTCGTGATCAGCTATGAGGACACAGCCGTACCCGCTGGAGATCGGAAGCAGTATCGAGATGCCGTGACCCGGGCGACTTCGAACTGGGCAAAGGCTCTTGCCGGACTGAAGTTCACCTTTGCCTCGAAAGGCGACATCAAAATTTCTTATAGTAAGACCGATTTGGCCGTTAACCCAGAAACTGGGCTCCCCGCAGGGGCTGCTTTTTTTGTTTCAGATGCATCCAGCGATCCTAGAGTTGAGGCCGTCTTTGCTTTGTTTCGTGGAAATGACCGGATACCTTCGAACAGAAGGGACATTTACAACGAGGCGGCATTTGCGATTGGAACCTATCTAGGCGTTGCGAGTTCTCCCGCTTGGGGAGAGGTGATGCATCGCACGGATTCCCCCAGTGGGATAGAAACTCGAGTGGTGGGAGCGGGGCTCGCGCTAGCGAGGCAGTGCCTAGGAATCGCAGACGAACTCAGCGCGGCGACCAAGAACAAGAAAGTCCTCCAGCCTGCGATTCCGGAACTTGCGTTGGAGAAACTAGAGCTCAACCCTCAGACAACCCTGCAAGGCGATGAAGCACAAACTTCGTTCTCCCTGACCAACACTGGGACGACAACCCTACGGTACAGCCTTGTTCCAGATTGTGGTTGCTTTACACTGAAATATAGCGGCACTTTGAAATCTGCTGAGACCGGAGTCGTCCGTGTATTCATCAACACGGACGCATTCACGGGCGACTTTCGCAAGAACTTGACCCTTTACAGCAATGATCCCGAACAGCCTTCAAAAGTTATTCCTGTCAAATTCTATATTGAGCCCCGATACAGGTTTTTGATTGAAAAACCCAAGCCAGTCTACATCGTGGGAGACTCGGGTTTGGCACTTCCGATCTACTTAGCTCGCGGCAAAGGAAGCCAGTTTAAGGTCAAGAGCTTCGAAATGAGCGGGACGACAGTGCAGGCGGAGATGTCGGAATGGCAAGGAAAAATGCCTGACCTCACCGTAGGAAACACGACCCCCCAGGATTGGACCGTGTACAAGTTCAGTCTGTTGATTTCGCCGAACATTGCCACCGGGCGCGCTCCCATCACCTTGACGGTTCTGACCGATGACCC
>JAIOPU010000123.1 GCA_021413725.1 Armatimonadota bacterium
CAAACTTCTCGATGCGATTCTCGAAGAGGATCAGGCCCACTACGGGCAACTCGAGACCTGTATCGCGGAAATGGTGGGGACTGCCTCAAAGCCTGCTACCGTCCCGCCGATCATTGAAGCGGCCATCGCGCACGATAACAAGTACGGAACGCACTTTGCGGATATTGCCCTCAATCACCTCGAGAATCTCGGCATGATGATCATTCTTTCCGACGCCAAGGTCGAGGACATCGAGAGATTCACCTACCAAATCCACTTCGAGCGGATCCGTGGGCAGATGAATCTCATGGCAAAGCACGAGGCGACAGCCTAGCTTCTCAAGTTCAGTCGACACCCGCCGTTTTCGCGCCAAGGCAACGAAGCCCAGCGCGAAAACGGCGAATAATGGCATCTCAGTCGAGAGATTCCTGAGAGGAATCTCAGGCTTTTTTCTTTTGTGCCTAAGATTCTTGAGAGGAATCTTAGGCTTTTTTCTTTTATCCCTAAGATTCTTGAGAAGAACCTTAGGCTTTTTTCTTTTATACCTAAGATTCTTGGGAGGAATCTTAGGTTTTTTTCTTTTATGCCTAAGATTCTTGAGAGGAATCTCTGCCATTTCTATTCTTCTTCTACCAACGCTGTCATCGTTGACACCTTTTCCTGTACTTAAGGTGGAGTTATTCGGACAAATCTCAACAATAACCTTCCACTTTGTGCGTAATCCGAGGCAAAATTGACCGCGAGGGATTGAAGGTGAGGAGTTTTGCCGTTGACCTCCGCTAATGGAAACACGGGGAGTGAGGGTAACTCACCGACTGTCTTTTGGAGAACCGCTCTAGACTCCGTAGGAGTCACGGAAGGTAGCCAGGGTGACGAAGTCCCCTGGAAAGGAACGCGGTCAGCCCCCGACCCCGTTAGGTGGTCGCGGAAAAGATGCGGTTGATGCCGACCTTTCCGTGGTTTGGGGCGATTGCGAGGAGAAATTCTGCGAAAAAATCCGCGACCACCTCATGGGGTCGGAGAGTTTTGGTGACGCCAACCAGGGTTCTTCGAAGCCCTGGCTACCCTCCGTGACTCCTACGGAGTCAGGCTCGCGCCTTTGTGAGCAAGATGCAAACCCTCTCCACGCTTCCCGCCCATTTTATGGGGGGACAATGACCGAAGGGAATTGAGGGGGGAAATGGAAACTCTCACCCACGCGAAGGCTGCTACCAACCAATCAAAGCTCTTCACAAATTCTCCAGCAGCCACCAATCTTTGCCCAAAATTTTTGACCGCTTGCTCCAAAAATCAGCAAACGTCAGCGCTCATCCATCGGAATCTGGATCCCATTCGCTTTCGCCACCTCATCCGCGAGCCGATAGCCCGCATCCACGTGGCGAATCACGCCCATGCCGGGGTCCGATGTAAGAACCCGTTGGAGACGGACGTCCATTTCCGGGGTTCCGTCGGCAACGACGACCATTCCTGCGTGTTGCGAATAGCCAATCCCGACCCCTCCGCCATGATGCAGCGAAACCCACGATGCACCCGCCGCCGTGTTCACCATTGCGTTCAGGAGCGGCCAGTCGGCTACGGCGTCGGTGCCGTCGAGCATCGATTCTGTCTCACGGTTCGGGGAGGCGACGGAGCCGCAGTCTAGGTGATCGCGACCGATGACGATGGGAGCCTCGACTTCGCCGTTGCGGACCATCTCGTTGAAGGCAAGCCCCGCCTTCGCCCGATCACCATAGCCGAGCCAGCAGATTCTTGCGGGAAGACCCTGGAACTGAATCTTCTCCGAAGCCTTCTTGATCCAGCGGTGAAGGCTTTCGTTTTCGGGGAATAGCTCCAAGAGTTTGCGGTCTGTGGCATGGATATCCGCGGGATTGCCCGAAAGCGCAACCCACCGGAAAGGCCCTTTGCCCTCGCAGAAAAGCGGTCGAATATACTCGGGAACAAACCCCTTGATATCGAAGGCATCGGTGATTCCCGCCTCAAAAGCGTAGGCGCGGATGTTGTTTCCGTAGTCGAAGGCGATCGCGCCCCGATCTTGCATGTCGCGCATAGCGCGGACATGAACGCCCATCGTGGCGATAGACTTCTTGACGTAATCGTCGGGGTTGCTTTCGCGGAGAGCGAGAGCCTCGGCGAGGGACATGCCGTTGGGAATGTAGCCCGCGAGGGGATCGTGGGCGCTGGTTTGGTCAGTAATGATGTCGGGAATGATGCCGCGCCGAAGCATCTCGGGAAGCACGTCGGCGCAGTTGCCGACGAGTCCGACTGAGAGCACCGGCCTGTCCTTAAGCATGTCGAGGGCTTCGTCCAACGAGTAAGCGATCCGGTCGATATAGCCGCTGTCGAGTCGTTTTTGAATGCGCGTCGGGTCCACGTCGATGCCGAGGAAAGTCGCCTCGCAAAGCGTCGCGGCGAGAGGCTGAGCCCCACCCATTCCGCCAATCCCGCCGCTCACCACGAGACGACCGCGAAGGGAACCGCCGAAATGCTGGTCGGCGCAGGCAGCAAAAGTCTCGTAAGTCCCTTGCACGATGCCCTGGCTCCCGATATAAATCCACGACCCGGCGGTCATCTGGCCGTACATCATCAGGCCCTTGCGCTCAAGCTCCAGAAAATGATCCCAATTCGCCCACTTGCCGACTAGGTTCGAGTTAGCGATCAGAACTCTCGGGGCTGATGCTTGAGTTCGGAAGACCCCGACGGGTTTTCCACTCTGAATAAGAAGTGTTTCATCGTTCTCCAGGTTCTCAAGGGCGCGGACGATGGCGTGGAATGCGGGCCAATTTCGGGCGGCTTTGCCCGTTCCGCCGTAGACGACGAGATCGTCCGGCCTCTCCGCAACCTCGGGATCGAGGTTGTTCATCAGCATCCGCAAAGCAGCCTCCTGGTGCCAGCCCTTGCAGCGAAGTTGGTTGCCGCGCGGGGCACGAATCGGGGTCATCGTTGACATGGGATTATTTTACTGTGTGAGGGCAGTCTGGCTTCAGGCTTATTCAGAGAAACGTCAGTAGTAGGTTTGAGAGAATGTTGTACTCTTGGGAATATGACGCGCCGACAAGACTATCCTTCACCACGTGAGGTTGTGAGCTTTGAAGACTGGTTGCAGATGAAGTATGGAAATCCAGCTCCTGGGGAGGATTTCGTGTACGACGACAATTGGCCCGGCGACGAGGACGATACCAAGCCAACCTATGCGGAGTATACGGTTTGGACTTGGGAGGAACCCGAGATACTGGTCTCAAAGTTCTCACTGGATCAGATTGGAAATACCTTTTGGCACGAGGAGGATATTTATGTTGACCTCGACCTGCCCAGAGAGTTACGCAACCGTGCGTGGTCTGCTTTACCTACACTCTTTCGAGAGTTATTTGCTCGCTACTGTTCACCCGTCCTCGGGCACTTAAACGAAAGCGACAAAGGGACACAGCGCTTGGATGGTGCCTGTTATATGTGGTGGGACAAAAGTATGTATTACCCAAAGAGTCCTAGGGTGACTGATGAAGACAATGACGCTTTCCTAAAAGTCTGTGAGCTTTGTCTCGAAATTCCTCATCCAACTGTTCAAGAATCCGCCTTACATGGGCTGGGACATGCACAGCGATATCGCCAAGTTACTTCTCGTGTTGAAGCGATTATCGATCACTTTTTGAGTCAAGGCAATATCACTCGGGTTGAACTTGTCAAGTATGCAAAATCCGCCCGCACCGGAAGCGTCCAGTAGATCGGTTCTTGGGCTACATTCATTTCGCTCGATTCTAACGGACTTCATCCGGAAAGAGTGAACTGGGAGATCGTTAATAATTTCGGAACAATTATTCATGCGATCAAGTAAAGTATTTCTACCATGAGTACACAAACAACTCCTGTCACCGTAACCAACTGGTTTGAAGTCTATAGTCCGAACGTGGAGGCGGCGAAAAGCTTCTATGGCGAAGTTTTTGGCTGGACCGCTGATTCTATGCCGATGGGTCCTGACAGCACCTATTGGATGCTGAAGAAAGGCGACACCACTTTCGCCGGAATCATGGACATGAACAGTCCTGAACTTGCGGGCGTGCCACCGCATTGGGGGCTTTACTTGAATACCGACGACTGCGCCGCTACTATCGCAAAGGCTAGTGAGCTGGGCGCGAAGGTCATTTATGGGCCGATGGATATTCCCGATATTGGCACAGTCGCGGGCTTTACTGACTGCTGTGGGGCGCACTTTAATGTGCATCAGCCTGCTGGAGAGCGCGATGGTTTGCCCGGTAGCCCCGTCAATTGGATCGAGCAAATGGGACCCGATCGGGCGAAGGCCGTCTCTTTCTACACCAGCCTTTTTGGATGGGGATCAATGGACATGGATATGGGACCCGAAACAGGGATTTACTCGATGTTCATGCTCGGTGAGACGCCAATCGCGGGATGCATGAATGTCCCTGCCGAGGCTGGTCCGGCTTGTTGGATGGTTTATTTGCATTCGGATAACCTCGAAGCAACCTGTGAAAAGGTTGTCGCCGCTGGGGGCAAAGTGATGTTTCCAGCAAAGGATATTGGGCAGTTCGGGCGAATCGCGATCGCGGCGGATTGTTGCGGCGCAGTCTTTGGTCTGCACCAGCCTCCCATGGCGTAGTGCCTCGTTTCGCTCCACGCTCTATTTCTCGGTAAGCCAGAATAGAGCGTGGAATCCATCAGCGTCTTTGACATCTTCAAGATCGGGATTGGGCCGAGTAGTTCGCACACGATGGGGCCCTGGCGGGCGGCGCAGCAGTTCCTTTTGACTTTGCCATTGGCTAATGTCGCCGGTGTGCAAGTTGACTTGTTCGGCTCTCTCGCCAAGACTGGGCGCGGGCACGGGACCGATATCGCTGTCATCCTCGGACTTGCCGGGGAAGACCCTGAGTTCATAGATGTTGAGCGAGTCCATCCGATTGTCGCAGAGATCGCGGAATCCGGTCGGCTTCCTCTGGCGGGGACTCACGCAGTTACTTTCAACTCTGCGGAAGACGTGGTCTTTCACATGGTGGAGAGCCTGCCCTTTCATCCAAACGGCTTGACTTTCACCGCAACTCTCGAGAACGGAGAAAAGAGGAGCGAAAGCTATTATTCCGTGGGCGGAGGCTTTGTGATTCAGGAACACGAGGTCGCCTCCGGAGCGCGCGCCGTGAAACTTCTGTTTCCTATCCACGACGCGGATGACCTCATTTCCTACTGCGAAATGCGCGGTCTCTCCATTCCTGAGATCGTTATGGAGAATGAGAAGATGTGGCGCCCTGAAGCCGAGGTCCGAGAAAAACTTCGAACCATTTGGCGCGCAATGCTCGATTGCACTTGGCGCGGATGCCAAGTTCGCGGGTTGCTTCCTGGAGGACTCAACGTCAAACGCCGCGCGGCAGACCTCAACATTTCTCTGCTCAAAGAACAAACCACCAACCCGGACGAATGGCTCGCGAACGTGAAGCAGTTAAACTGCAATTTCTCTGACGTCCTCAAGTGGGTGAGTTGTTTTGCACTTGCCGTGAATGAGGAGAATGCCAGCTTTGGGCGGGTAGTCACCGCTCCAACCAACGGGGCCGCGGGGGTAATTCCGGCTGTCCTTCTGTACTGGGTGACCCATCACAAGGGTTCTGAGGAATCCATCATTGACTTCTTGCTCACCGCCGGAGAACTCGGGAGTCTCTTTAAGAAAGGCGCAACGATCTCTGCCGCGCTGGGCGGGTGCCAGGCGGAGATCGGAGTCTCCAGTGCAATGGCGGCAGGGGCACTTTGCCAAGTTCTTGGCGGGACGCCGGGGCAGGTGCTTATGGCGGCGGAGATTGCGATGGAGCATCACCTTGGCCTCACCTGCGATCCGATTGGAGGGCTCGTCCAAGTTCCTTGCATCGAGCGAAATACGATGGGCGCGATCAAAGCGATCACCGCCGCGAACATCGCGATCGAGAGCGAGCCAAGCCAAGCTAAGGTCAGCCTCGACGACGTGATTCGCACGATGTGGAACACCGCGCTCGATATGAATTCCAAGTACAAGGAGACCTCCGAGGGCGGCCTCGCGATGCAGATACCCGTGAACGTCTCGGAGTGCTAAAGTATGAAGATGGACAACTTTTCTCGTCGTGAATTCCTGCGACTCAGCGGAGCCGCCGTCGTCGCTTCGACTGCCCTACCGATTTTTGGTCAAGAGAAACAAATGCTTATTCTAGGTTCCGGTGAACACAAATACGAGTGCATCCACGATTGGCTCACCCCTCCGCAAGGTCTGCTGTTTGGTGATACCCACGGCGTGGCGCAGGATGCGGCGGGGAATATCTATGTCGCCCACACCGTGGGCGAGGGTAGTCCTTCGAAGGATTGCATCTGTGTTTACACGTCTTCTGGCCAGTTCATCCGGTCTTGGGGTTCGCAGTTCGAGGGGGGCGCGCACGGCCTCGATATCCGCAAAGAAGGCGCCTTCGAATACATCTACCATTGCGACGTGAACCATCGCAAGGTCGTGAAGACAAGATTGGACGGGGAAGTGCAGTGGGAGATTTCTGACGTCAAGGCCTCCGGCAAGTACAGTAAGGGCGAGAACTTCATTCCTACGAACGTGGCGTTTTCGCCGGACGGTGACTTTTTCCTCGGTGATGGCTACGGCTCCTCTTGGATTCACCGCTTCGACCGGCACGGCAACTACAAAACCACGATTGGTGAGCGAGGCTCGGGCAAGGGTGAGGTCAACTCTCCACACGGCCTCTGGGTGGATGATCGTAGCGGCGAACCCCTGCTGGCAGTTGCCGATCGCGGCAACCGCCGCATCCAATACTTCTCACTCGAAGGCAAGCACATTAAGTTCGTCACGGAAGGAATGCGTATGCCCTGCCATTTTTCAATCCAAGGCGAACTCATGGTCATACCTGACCTCGAAAGCGTCGTGACGATTGTGGACAAAGACAACAAAGTCGTGGTCCATCTCGGCGACGGTAAGCCGAGTAATCTGCGAGGCCACCCCAAGAACGACTTCATTTCTGGCAAGTTCATCCATCCCCACGACACGATGTTTCTGGCGAACGGGGATATCCTCGTCGCCGAATGGGTCCCGCAGGGTCGGGTGACGTTGCTCAGAAAAGTAAAGGCGTAGCAAGGAAGTCCGGCGAGCATCGCTCGCTGGACTTCTTAGTCACCTTCAACCGGTCTTACTTTCGTCGTCGGAGCAACAGAAATCCGCCGAGCCCGAGCGCGAGCAGGCTCCCCGGTTCGGGGGCGACGACAAGTGCGATGCTGCTAATGTACTCGTTACCCGGTATTTGGTGATTGAGGGTCATGAGTCCATTCAGCGGGTCGTAAGTGTACCAACGGTTCGTGTAGTTTGTCCCGTTGTAATCACTTTGAACCACATGGACGCGGCCATCGTGGCCGCGGACCATATTAGTCCATCCACTGGAAGCGTATCCGCCAAAGTTAACTGTGTTGAAGCTCTGACCGATTCCGAAGGGACTGCTGGCAAAAGCGTAACCAGAGCTGGACGCGGCGGGACCTACGATAATCTTGTTGCCGCTAGAGGAGATACTTCCGTAGGTATCGTAAGAGGAGGAAGAACCGATTGAGTTCCATCCCAGGAACCCCCCCGAGCTATCGTAGACGAACGTGTAATAGGTGTATGACGATCCGGAACCATACCGAATTAAGCTATAAATGTATCCATCGGCCGCTTGGGTAGATGACTGGCATTGGTAAGCAGTGCCAAAGGGCAACATATCCGCGAGTTGGGTGCCCATCCCGGAGAATATGCGGGATCTCTGGTCCAGGGCAAGGGATGGGAACCCATTTATGACAAAGTTGCCGTTGGAGAGGCCGGTGATGTTCAAGACCCCGTTCCCATAGTAGGGATTAACTCCGGTCGTAAATGAAGCCGCCTGCTGGCCCGTACTGTAGTCAAATCTGCGAACCGCACCATCGCCATTGAGAACCGCGACTTGTTCTGGGTTAGCGGCATCGAGCGTAATCGAAGGGTAGGAGTAATAGCCAAGACTGTTCAGGCCAAAACTACCGAGCGATATTTGGCTTACCGGATCATATCGGTTAATCTTGTTACCATTCGTAACCATCAGGGCAAGCTCATAGCTCGCGTGGCTCACGGCAGTAACGCAAAGGGAAAGGGCAACGAGTGCAAGCGATTTTCTCATGGTGCCTTAATTATAGGGGATTTTTTGTGATTTGTGACACTTTCGAACTAACTTTTTGCGAATTTCTGCCAAATCCCGGTATTTTGGGGCTAGGTAGAATCACCTCATGCTCGCGACCTTAAGCCTACTGATATCCTTCTCCCAAACCGTCCCAGATCTTGATCCTTCCGCAATGTGGAACAAGCTCGCGAACCGAGTGAAGCTCGCAAAGGGGTTGACCTACGAGGTTCAGGAGTATGTCGTTAACTCGGACGTGGAGAAGCTGGAGGGGAAGATCAAAGTGCGGGCAATGCGACCAAATCTCATCCGCGCGGAGTCGGACGCCAACTGCTGGTACTCGGACGGCAAAGAGTTTCGAGAGTTCTCACCGCAACATAAGCAGTACATCAACCGGCCGATTGATCCGACAGGCATTTGGCTCCCGAGTGGGAGCGGTCTGCTCAGCTTTTGTGCGCCAAGCATCTTCAAGCCAAACTACAGTCGGGCAAGCAATACTCAGTATCGTGGAGCCAAGGCGATCTGCATCGAACACGACGAGCCCGAAGTTCCTGGTCTGGTAGCTAAGATTTTTATCAACCCTTCTACTTGGCTTCCCCTCGGTTGGGAACAGGTGACGGCTGACCGGGTGCAAGGGGGCTACTACACCTCCATCAACACCGAGACAACTTATCCCCCCGAGTTCTTCCGCTGGACTCCGCCGAGCGATGCCGTTGATATCGCCAAAGTCAAGCGTGTCTCGAAGTTGCTCCCCACAAATACGGCCGCGCCAATGCTCACCTTCAAAGACCTTGCCGGTAAAACGGTCAGCATGAAGAGCCTACTTAAGGGCAAAAAAGGACTGATTCTCAACTTTTGGTATTACGGCTGCGGATGGTGCCAAAAGGAATTTCCACACCTACAGGAGCTTTACACCAACGCGCGAAAGCAAGGTCTCGAGGTCCTGCTCGTGAACCGCGGCGACGATTCCGCAAAGGTCGTCAACAAGTTCTTGAAGACAACGAAGTTCACCATGCCGGTAGCGCTCACGGGCAAAGAGGCGGTAAAGAAATACGGCGTGGTCGCCTTCCCGACCAACTATGTCATCAATCCCGAAGGCAAAATCGTGTATGTCGCGGAAGGCTACGGGGAGAACTTGTTCGCGGACATGGTCGCTGCGGTTAGGAAGTTGGGGATCATGGCTAAATAAGGCTAGAATCTGCCCCAACCCAGTAAAAATGCTGTTTCGAATTCCGGGAGGATCCGTTATACTCAATCCATGAGGTCACTTTCCCTTTTGGTTTTCTCGGTCGCGATGGCGGCCCAAGCCAGCGCATCCTTCGACATGATGCTGATCGGCAACAACTCCGGCGGGGATTTCCGTGTCAGTCGCTGGGACCCGGTGAACCGGGTGAGCCTGGGGTCTTTTGGTTCGGGGATCCTTACCGGAGCCGTCGAAGATGTCGCAGTGAATCAGGCTACCGGCGTTGCCTATGTTATAAGCGCGAACAGGATTCTCACGTTTAACTACAACACCGGTGAGTACCTTGGTCTTGGTCCGTCAAGTGCCGGCCTCGGCGCAATTCAATATAACTCGACGAGTGGCACCGTTACTTTGGGGAACGGCTACGGCACCGGGAATATCAACCAACAGGCCTATAACGCCGATTTGTCCTCTGCGGGCTTTTCTTTTGGCAGCGTCTACGTCAGTTCTGCTCCGTTGCGGAGAACTGGGAGTTCAAACTACTTTGCGTTTACTCTTGAAGGCTCATCGCCCTTCAACTTATCAGCCTCAACTTGGAGCTCGGCGGGTTCCTTTTTGACGGTCGCGAGCACCGGCATCCCGTTTAACAACGTGAATAACGGCAACGGGCTCCATGACTCGGCATTTTCTGGCACCAAGATGTATGGTGTTCAGTGGGACTCCAGCACCGGCACCAGTGCACTTTGGTCAAGCGAGACTTCGACCGGCTTTGCCGCTACCCCGGTTCTTCTCCAAACCTTTCACTCTGCGGCAAGCAATTTGATCCGTCGGGGGATCTCAGCGGCGCACAACGGCGGCCTTTGGGTCAAGACCGGCAACCAATATTCCAGCTACATCCCCGGACTCGGCATGGGGCCGACACAGAGCCTGTCTTCCCTGGGTGCGGCGGCAGACCTGACGGGCATCGCGGTCATCGTCGCGCCGGAGCCAGGCTCTTTAAGCGTGCTCGGGCTAGGGGCGTTGGTGCTGTTGCGGCGAAAAGTTCGGCGGTAACCCGATCATTCATCCCCCCGAAAGGGGGGGATTTGCTCGTAACTCCTCACGCCGCGATCCTAGTTCCTTTGAAGCGTGCGCCATCCTGCTTAGGACTTTCGCCATGCGGGCGGCATCGGTCCGTTGGCTGAGCGAGTATCTCCAAGCGCGTTAGTGTCGGAACCCGCCTACATTGCTCAATTGAGCGGCACGAAGTGCCATCTCAAGGACCATTGTAAGGGGCTCACTGCTTCTCAATACCATGCGGCTGTCTTGGAATGATGATGCAGGCACTTCGTAGGTCCCCATCAGTTCAGTCTTTGCCAGAACGCTGCTGTCCAAGATCTTTATAAACTCTTCTGGGGTGAGGTTAGGGTCAAGGACGTGTACCCGGTCCAGTGCGAAGAGAGTGAAGTAGTAGCGGTGCCTTCCACTGCCTTTGGGTGGCGTGGGTCCGGAATATCCTATTTCACCATGGCCATTGGCAGCTTGGACAGCCCCGAACGGAGTGGATACTTGCTCTAACTGAGGCACGCCGGGCATCAAGAATTTTGTATCGGCCGGAATGTTCAACATGAGCCAGTGAATAAAAGGAGTTGGATCTGGATTAAGCGGACTGGGTGCGTCCGGATCGGTGCAGATCAACATGAACGACTTCGTACCGGCTGGCGCACCTTTCCAAGCCAGCGGGGGAGAGATGCCATCTTCGCCCGCATACTTGTCTGGGATTTTCCCACCGTCCTCGAAAGACGTACTGGTTAGCTCGAATTCCTGATCGATCGGGATATTGGTCTTTGAAAGCACCCACAAGTAGGATTTTTCATTGGCTCCAGCAACCATGCCTACCACTAGTCTCTTGTCGATGTCTTCGTTTTTGGTGGCTTGCAGGCCTATTCCTTCGATATTTGCCAAGAAGAACTGACCCTCTTGGCCTGGCACCGGGATTGGCACCACGCCCCACGACTGTGTCTGAATCAGACGGAGATCAGATTTTGCGTGCTTTAAACTCGCGTCTTTTATCGTCCTCTCTAGTACCAACTTTAGCGACCGGACCGCATTCTTAGGGTCAAAAGACTTATCTATATCAAGAGACTTATCCTTCACCAATCGGTTAGTAAAGCGGACGGAAGGAGAACCATCGAATGTATTCCGATACTGCACCGACACGTCATCTATCTTCCAAAGTTGACCAGGATCCTGAATGGTTTGCGCCAGTACCAGCTTGTGGTCTTGTCCAAGTACGGTGATATGCCTCGGGTCCTCCGGAGTTGACTCCGAGACGCTGGTGATACGGTAATAGAACTTAGTATCAATACCAACTTCAGAAGCTTTTTTCTGTGCGTGAACAGGCACGAACATCAACATCAGAATGAGAATGGATAAAAATAGCCTTAGTTGTTTCATAAGTAATCTCTTAACGTGGGGTGTATCGGAAAAGGGTTTCAATGTCGAATCCCGATTGCATGGCTCAGCTGAGCGGCACGCAGTGCCATCTCAAGAACCATGGTAAGGGGCTCACTGCTTCTCAATACCAGGCGACTGTCTCGGAATAAGGATGCAGGGTTCTCGTAGGTGCCCATCAGTTCTGTCTTTGCCAGAACGCTACTGTCCAAGATCTTTATAAATTCTGGGGTGAGAGGCTCTAGGGCGTGTACCCGGTCCATTGCGAAAATCGTGAAGACGTAGCGGTGCTTTCCGCTGCCCTTTGGGGGCATAGGGCCAGAATATCCTATTTCACCAAACATATTGGGACCTTGTACAGCCCCGAAGGGAGTGGATACTTGTTCTAGGCGAGGCACGCCGGACAACAAGTATTTTGTATCGGCCGGAATGTTCAAGATGAACCAGTGAACAAAAGGATTTGGATCTGGATTTGCGGGGCTGGGTGCGTCAGGATCGGTGCAGATTATCGTGAACGACTTGGTGCCAGCGGGCGCGCCTTTCCAAGCCAGCGGGGGCGAGAGATTTGACCCTGCGCCCGTATGCTCGAATGGGATTCTCGCACCGTTCACAAAAGCCGTGCTTGTGAGATCGAATTTACCCCCGACCCCGACGTCAGTTTTCCCATCGACCCTGATGTCAGTCTTGTTGAGTGCCCACACCTGGGAAAAGATTGTTCCAGTCTTTTCTGTTCGCACTCCCATTTCGTTGTCCTCAATTGACTGATCCGCCTTCCAGCGATTGGTTAAGCGGAAGCCATTTCCATTCAGAGATATCTTCCAGTGCTGGGCTGTCTTATCCGCAGTTGTTCGGAGTGCCATGTACTGGTATTC
>JAIOPU010000011.1 GCA_021413725.1 Armatimonadota bacterium
TTCCTAAGAAAACCCTCACCCCAGTACCCTTCGGTCACAGTCCCTCCCTCGCGTAGAGGGAAATTCTAATCGCGTTGCTTCTCTCCGGGGGAGAAGCCGGTGAGGCACGAACCGGATGAGGGTTTACTCCCACCCCGCGAAACCCCCCGAACCCTGCGTGAAACAAAAACCTCCTAGCCCAAGCCAAACCACTCTGCGTACTCTCCGCCTCTGCGGGAAACAAACCCCCTGCGAAACCCAGCGCACCCTGCGTGAGAAAAAAGCCCCCGAACCCTGCGTGAAACAAAAAACAAGCAACGAAACTGACACCTAAACTCCCCAATTCCCCCGCATCAGCACCGAGAAACGCCCCAAAACTCCCACGCAAAGCCGCAAAACTTAAGAGAAATGCCACAAAACTCTCAAGCAATGCGACAAAACTTGAAAGAAATGCCACAAAACCATCGCGCAATGCGACAAAAGTTAAGAGAAATGCGACAAAACTCTCGAGAAATGCCCCAGAATCATCGAGAAAAGCCACAAAACTCCGCCCCAATTCCCCCGAATTGAACCTAAACGGCTCCAAATCTCTTAAAGCCGTACAAGTTCAAGCGGAGAGTTGCGGACAAGTTCTCACGACAGGTTCATAACGCATGACTTGACATATGCGCATAATTTCGGCTAAACTCTGACTTCAATATTGGGGGCAATATGAGGGAGGAATTACCAACTCGAAAGAGGGAGATCTTAGAATTGGCTGCGCAAGGGCTGACAGACAAGGAAATTGCAGCGCAACTGGGCATCGAAGTGTCAACGGTTCAATCCCACTGGAAGGTGCTACGCAGACAGTTTAAGGCTGTCTCAAGAACGGAGGTTTTAGCGAAGGTTCGTGGCAGAGATGCTCAATTCGGAAAAAAGTTACAGGATGACGAGAATCAAAACTTGTTATTGGTCCTCGCGGAAGCGCAACGACTTCGAACAGAACTAGCAGAAGCTAACTCTAAACTCGAAGCATTTTGTAACTCGAGCGTTGAACAATTGGCGATCACTTTGGCGCAATTCCAAAGGAAACTCACCGACGTCCAGAGTGAACTAGAGCAATTGAAAAAGCTTGAGGCCCTCACACGACAGACTGGCGTCATCGTCCACAACGGGGAGTACGGTGTTTCTTGGCGCAAGTACTATATGTCAGAGAGCGTTGACTTTACCGGCGCAAAAGCTTCCCAGTGGATCAACGGCGAGGTGAGTTACTTTGATTTTTGCCTGCCAGAGCACCTTGATCGGGTGCTGGCTCAGTTCAAGCCCTTTCCCGAGGGTAGTCATCAACTGATCACTACTTATCGATGCCGGTCCGTTGACGGATCTCGCCACATTGTGGATTTCTTAACTTGCGAGGTCCCCGATGACTCCGGGACAGGCACATATTTTGCACTGTCACTAGATTTAACAAAATGGGGAAAACTTTTGAGGGAGTTAGTAACGAGCGAAGATTTCGAAAACTGCTTGAACGCAGACATCCCCCATATAGAGGATATAGCAGCCGGAATTGAGCCCAGCAAATTTGCTTAAATATTTTTCACTCATGGACAGGAGTACCTAAAAATAGGGATACCCTCCCAGCAGTTCAACTAGTGTAGCATCGAAACTCAGTGCCTCCCAAGGCGGGTGTGCGCTTTTGGGATGTGGTTATGCATTGTAACGGTAAATTTTTCAACATCAGATCGCGAGTCT